>JAGBSK010000045.1 GCA_017631895.1 Alphaproteobacteria bacterium
CGTGCCGCAATTGCGGATTTGTCCCCTGCCCCGTGTGCCAACAAGGTTGAATCCTTGGATACGACAACTTTTTTTGCGCTGCCCAAAACAGCGGGCGTAATATTTTCAAATGTCATGCCCATATCATCAGATATAACCGTTGCACCAGTCAGGATTGCGATATCTTTTAACATTTCTTTGCGACGATCACCATAGCCGGGTGCCTTGACCGCACATACTTTCAGTCCACCACGCAGACGGTTCAATACCAATGTCGCCAACGCTTCGGATTCGACATCTTCGGCAATAATCAACAATGGCTTACCAGATTGGGCAATTGGTTCAAGAATTGGCAACAATGCCTGCAAACCAGTAATCTTTTTTTCAGAAACCAGGATTTGCGCGCCGTCCAATTCCGCCAACATTTTTTCGCTGTTGTTAACAAAGTATGGCGACATGAACCCCTGGTCAAACTGCATACCTTCGACCACGTCAATTTCTGTTTCCAGGCCTTTGGCTTCTTCTACGGTGATAACACCCTCTTGGCCGACGCGCGCCATGGCGTTCGCAATTTTTTCACCGATATCGGCGTCGCCGTTCGCAGAAATGGTTGCAACCTGGGCGATTTCGGCGCTGTCTTGGACTGGACGTGCGTGTTTTTCAATATCAGCAATCACCGCAGACGTTGCCAAATCAATACCACGTTTTACGTCCATTGGATTCATGCCAGCCGCAATTACACGGCGACCCTCGCGTATTAATTTTTGCGCCAAGACGGTCGCAGTTGTTGTGCCGTCGCCCGCGTCATCACCCGCCTTTTTGGCAACTTCTTGGACCATGCGTGCACCGATGTTTTCCGTTGGGTCTTTTAAAGACACGGCCCGCGCCACGGTAACACCGTCCTTGGTCGCGACGGGTGCACCGTATGATTTTTCAATTACAACCGTGCGACCCTTGGGGCCCATAGTAATTTTGACCGCGTTTGCCAACTTATCAACACCCGCCGCCATTTTATCTGTGTCAAAAATAATTTCTTTTGCCATGTTTTATTTCCTTATTCAATAATTCCCAAAATATCTGTTTCTTTGATTAAAACATAATCGTTGCCGTCTAATTTAATTTCGTTCGCAGACGGTGCCCATTTTGCAAATAATACAGTATCATTTTCTTTGACGGACATTGGAATTAATTTGCCGCCGTCATATAACCCCGCACCGACCGCAATAACACGACCACGAGACGGTTTTTCACGCGCGTTATCAGGTATGATAATTCCGCCGGCGGTTGTTGTTTCTTCTTCAATCCGTTCCAACAGAACATAATTGTGTAATGGTTTGAACATATAAAAACTCCTTCGATAAACCTGTACGGTTGATATAGTCTGAAATTTATTGATTTCAAGTCCATATTTTAATATGCTGTGCGTGAAAAACAAGGGGAATAAAATAATGTATGATAATAATAATGTCTTTGCAAAAATGATACGCGGGGAAATTCCGACCAACAAGGTTTATGAAAATGATTTCGCGATGAGCTTTCATGACATAAACCCTATGTTTTCAAACCATGTTTTGGTTATTCCAAAGGGGCCATATAAAAACATCTTGGATTTTACAAAAAATGCTTCCGCCGCGGAACAAGCAGGGTTCTGGGAATGCTTTGCAAAAACAGCAGACAAACTGGGAATTGAATGCGAGTTTAATTGTCTGGCGAATGCGGGGGCAGATGCGCCGTTTGTAAAGCAGTCTGTGTTCCATTTTCATCTGCATTTGGTGTCGGGCGAACGTACGCCTGCGTTCTGTGAATTGGTGGCGGAGTTCAAATAATCATGCGAATTAATGTACGCGTTATTCCACGTGCCAAGTTAAATAAAATCGAGGTTCAACCCGATGGTACATTGCGCGTACACACAACAACCGCGCCAACCGACGGCAAGGCAACGGCGGATGTGATAAAGATGCTGGCCGAACATTATAACGTTCCAAAAACCAGCATCAAATTAATTCGTGGCGAAACATCACGCGACAAAGTGTTCGAGATTTGATTTTTTTCTTACAAACATTCCGCAAACATGTTATAATTAGTGGCGAATCCGATGGGAATTGGGTTCGGGACTGTCGTAGGTCCATCACATCCGGTGCAAAATAACGGCGCATCGTTAATCTGATGACGTTCCTGTGGTTTTGCATCGTTATTTGTCCCTGACTGATTAATGCGGTCGGGGTGCTGTCTGTTATACAACAGAGGCAACTCAAAAACAGCAGAATCAACGATGTGATGATTTACGAACCCCCCCCGACCGCCTGAATTTCCACGGCGGTTAATTTTTCGATAATGAGGGGGATTTAATGCGAATTTATGTGGGAATTTTTATGTCGTTAATGGTGGGGGTGGCACATGCAAACTCTGACCTGAGCGCGGCGATTGAAAATGTTCGCATAACGTGCGGAAATATCAGTACGGAACTGACCGACATGAAAAAAATGGCGGGAATTGCAACCGCCGTCACGGGTGTTGGAACGGTCGCCGGTGGCGTTGCATTGGGGACAGGTTTGGCCAAGACAAATGCTGATAAAGAAATTGCCGACCTGGAACAACAGTTGGCAAGATTAGATGCCGACAGAAACCTGCAAACCATTACAATTTCTGCCACAAACCTACAAAACGAACTTGATCAGTATCAGGCATCGATTCAAACATTATCAAAGTCAGAACTGCAAGAACAGAAATCAGAAGCCGAACAAAAATCCAAAAACCTGGGAAACATTCGTACGGGAACATTGGCGGTGGCCACGGCAACAAATATCGCAGGTGCGGTTATGTCTGGTACTAATCGGGTCAAGGGAAATTTGAAGCAACAAATTGACGAATGCTTGGCATCGGTTAAAACATTATCAAATGTTCGTATGCAGGCGCGTATTTCCAAAACTGTCACGGATGCTGATTTAGCACGTGCGGAAAATATTGTTCGTGCGTGTGATGCGTGGTCCACGGTTGAAGTCAGTTCCATTAACAATCGTTCAACGGGCGCAACGGTATCCGCCGGCATTGGGGCGGGATTGGGATTGGCTGGCACGATAACATCTGCATCGGCAAATTCAGATGGTGTTCGCAATGGTGATGACAAACAGCGGGAAAAGAACCTGAACACCGCGGCAAATGTACTGGCGGGTGGCACAACGGCGGCGGGATTGTCCGCCACAATATTTAACGCAACACAAATAAGTGCAATTAAACGTGCAGCAACGGTTGCCGATGAATGCGAGGGGGCGCTGAAATAAAATGAAGAAAAGTTTAATATTTTCGCTTTTAACTGTATGTGCAATAAATTCTGCTCTGGCTGAAAATATACAGAGTATAGATACACCTGTTAATTGGAGTGTAAAAGC
>JAGBSK010000046.1 GCA_017631895.1 Alphaproteobacteria bacterium
CATTTGCGCCATGTGCCCACCAAGTGTATGTCCCAATTCGTGTGCAATTACTGCCTGCAATGCGTTTGGTGTTTTTATCTGTTTTAATAAACCGGTATAAACATAAATATCTTCGCCCCCCATAACGAAGGCATTAAAGTCGTCGTCATTGACGATATGAATTTTCATACGGTTTTCTGGAATGTTGGCGGTGCGTGCAAGTGGCGCAACCAATTCCCCAATCACACGTTCTGTTTCTGTGTCGTTTATCAGCGACGCCCCCATTGACGGCATGGCGATAATCATCGACAATAAAAATACAAAAACCTTATGCACCTAACACCACCCCACGGTCAAAGAAATACATTAAATCATGCACCCATGAATCTATATCATTATCACGTGCGGCACTGGATGCCAATTTGAATAAATCCCGATGTTCGCGATAATCCACAAAATAATACCGCATCCAACCGCTTTGTCGTGTCCCCAACAATTCGCCAACACCGCGCATCATCAAATCTTGTTCCGCGATAATAAATCCGTCATCTGTTTCGCACAATACATCCAGCCGCTTTAATCCGTCGTCTGATACGTTGCGCCCAAACACCAATACACAGTACGATTGTGTGTTGCCGCGCCCAACGCGCCCGCGCAACTGATGCAATGCTGCCAAACCGAACCGTTCTGCGTTTTCAATCACAATAATAGAAGCCTGCGGAACATCAATTCCAACCTCGATAACCGTGGTTGCAACCAATATCGGCATATCAGAATCCGGCGCGGCAAATTCGGCCATAACTGCATCACGGTCTTTCTTGTCCATTTTGCCGTGTACCAGTCCCGCATTTGGAAAATATTCTGCCAACATTTTATGCCGTTCTTCGGCGGCGGTCATGGCATTATCGTTTTCGGATTCTTCGACCAGCGGACAAACCCAGAACACCTTGGCGCCCGCATTAACCTGCATATCAATGCGTTCCAGCAAATCCATAATTCGCCCACATGATAACTTGGTTGTTTTAATCGGTTTTCGTCCGGCGGGTTTTTCGTTGATGATAGACACGTCCATATCGCCATAAATAGTCATGGACAAAGTGCGTGGAATTGGTGTCGCAGACAACGCCAGCAAATCAGGATTGTTACCCTTGTTGCGTAATGCTTCGCGCTGGGCAACGCCAAATCTGTGCTGTTCATCAATTATAACCAGTCCCAAATCTTTGTATTCAACGTCTGCGGAAAACAGCGCATGAGTCCCCACAACCACGCGCGTGCGCCCCGACCGCATCGATATTAACTTTTCACGACGCGCCACACCCTTGTCCCGTCCGGTCAGAATATCGCAGACAATTCCGATTTTATCACACAAAGGCTTTAATTTCGCAAAGTGTTGTTGTGCCAAAGTATCTGTTGGGGCTAATATGGCGGTCTGACCGCCCATTTCTGCCATTCGCACGGCGGCGGCCAATGCAACAATGGTTTTTCCGCTGCCTACGTCCCCTTGGACTAATCGCATCATCGGCACGTCGCGTGTCATATCATAAAAGATTTCATCACATGTGCGCTTTTGCGCGCCTGTCATCTCAAAAGGCAGGGTGTCCCAAAACCGTTCCATTAAATTGTATTTTTTCGCCCGTACATTTCGCCGATTCCGCACGTCCATACGGTTGCGCCGGCTGATAACAATCGCGGCCTGGTGCGCCAATAATTCACAGTACGCCAACTTTGCCATATACGTTGCGTTCGGTGCTAAATCTGCATCAGACTTTGGAAAATGCACGTGTTCCAACGCGTCAAAAAATTCCAACACGCGCTCGTCGCTTTCCCCGCGCAGTTTGTCGGGCAGGGCGGCAAAAATCTGGTCGCGAATATTTGCGAATACTTTTTGTGTCAGTCCTTCACCTGCGGGATAAATTGCCTGGGCGGATGGAATTTTGGCTGCGTTTTGTAGTTCTTCGATAAAGTCTGGATGGTTAATTGTTGGCTTTGTTGTCTTTTCCAGTTTTCCAGACACCATGCGCCATGTACCCACCGGCATTTTGTTCAGCCAATAATCCAGATATTTTGCATTAAAGAACTGAATAACAACCGTATTTCCCATTTTATCGTTGCATATAATCTGGGTTGGACTGCGACGACCGCGAAACACGCGCCCCGCGCGGTGAGATTTTATCATCAACGGAATTGTAATTGTATCACCGGGGTTAGCATCCATCACATTTTCTGTTATTCCGCGTGCGCGCACATAAGACGGGCGATGACGCAGAAAATCCAGTACACGTCGTCCGCCCAAAACTTCATCCAGTCTTGCGGCCAATGCAGGGCCCACTCCGCGAATAAATTGCAGGTCAGTATTTAAAAAATCTATTATCTCATGCCTCATCACATATAAATTTAGTGAAAAATGCGCAAATATTCAACCGTAAAAAGAAAAGTTGAATTGTTGTAAAAAACTGCTAAAATCACCATCCGTCAGATGATCTGGGCATGGCTGGCCAGAAATGGTCAGAGGAAAGTCCGGACTGCTTGGGACAGCGTACCGGCTAATATACCGGGCGGGGCGACCCGACGATCAGAGCAACAGTGACGTAAACGATTAAATTCGAGTGAAACGGGCAATCTCTGCGCGCAGCAACTTCAAATAGGCTCCCTATATGTGTCCCACATTGGGGGCGGGTAGAAGGCTTGACATATCGCAGTAATGCAATATGCAGATTAATCATGCCCACTACCGCGGGGTGGTATGCGAAACATACTGGCCCGTCGGCAGGACAGAATCCGGCTTATATGTTCATCTGCACCATGCGCCCACGGGCGCATGTTTTTTTATCGTATATAAATCGATTTTTTTGTGATAAAATAATCTTGATAATAATACGGAGAGAGCACATGAAAATATCAATCATTGGTATCGGTTCTGTTGGCGCAGCGGTCGCAACCGCGGTTGCGAATACGGGGCTGGCCCATGAAATAGTCTTATTTGATCGCGACGGCATTCGTGCACGTGCCGCGGCCGAGGATTTGGGACACGCCGCCGCTTTTTCGTATGATATCAAAATAACCGCGGCCAATAACTATCGCGCAATTCGTGGTTCTGAAATTGTAATAATTGCCGCGGGTGCGAATCAAAAACCGGGACAAACGCGGACGGATTTATTGCATGCAAACGCGGCTGTTGTTTCTGATATCGTTCCGCGTGTTATGGCAAACGTAGATGCTAAAAATGTAAAGTTAATAATCGTCACCAACCCATTGGATGTGATGGTTATGTTGGCGCAGAAAATATCCAAACTGCCCGCGTCGCGTGTGATTGGTACGGGTACTATGCTGGATTCGGCACGTCTGCGTACAATACTGTCGCGTCAGTTGTCTGTATCAACCCAGTCTATTAATGCATATGTCCTTGGCGAACATGGCGACAGCAGTATGATTGTCTGGTCGTCCGCATGTGTTGGTGGAATTGATTTAATTTCATTCTGTCGTCAGACGAAAATCAGTCTGCCCCAGACTACACGCAAAACAATTGAACATCGCGTTCATAACGCGGCCTATGAAATAATCCAGGGACGTGGCGCAACATGGGATGGTATTGCGGGTGCGGTGGCGGATTTGGTGCGCTGTATTACAAACGATGAACACAGAATTTTGACGGTGTCAACTGTGACCGGCATAGGTGATAAAGCACTGTCTATGTCCATGCCACGCATTGTGGGGCGGGGCGGTGTTGTCGCAACGCTGTCGCCAAAAATGGATGCGGCTGAATCCTCCGCACTTCGTCGCAGTGCTCGTATCATTCGCAAGAATTTCGATTTGTTGTAAAAAGAAACCGCCGATTGGCGGTTTTCTTGTTTTACTGCATATCTGGTGCGATTGCGCCAACAGGACAAATTGCAGCACACGTCCCGCATGAAATACATTTGCTTGGGTCGATTACGCACTTGCCGTCTGCGCCTGTTGAAATTGCTGCAACAGGACACACACCCATACATGTATGACAACCGATACATTTGCTTGGATCAATTTTATAAGCCATTTTATTTTCTCCTTACTTTATTTGATGCTTATTCACGATTAAACAAACTTAACAAATACTGGAACATTGCAATAAATGAAATGTACAGATGCAACGCCCCCAAAACCGCCAATTGATTTTTCTGATGTTCATCTCCGATAACTGCGTACGCGCGTTTCAGATTTTGCATATCATACGCGGTGAACAATGCAAATACCAGAACACCGATAAAGCATACGATTGTACCGAATGTTCCACCCATCATCGCTGGCCAGACAAATGACAATACGCCAACCAATATTAATCCAATCATACCCATGGTCAGGAAAATGCCCAAAAATGACAAGTCTTTGACGGTTTTGTATCCAAACAACGCCATGCACGCAAACATCAGTGCTGCAACAATAAATGCCATCAATATAGATGCCGGGTTAACTGCCAATGCAACCGCAATCAACGGTGTCATTGTTATACCAATCAGCGCCGCATATAACGCCAACATTAATGCTGCGGTTGTGGGTTTCATGCTAAACACACGTACCTGGGTCCAGATTGACAACGCCAACCCACCAAACAACAATACATAATACAGACCCGACATTCCGCCTGTTTGGAAATTAAATAAATATTGCAGTCCGCCACCCCAAATTGTCATATACGCGGCGACCGCGGTCAAACCAACCGCGCCAAACATCAACGCAAAAATACGTTTCAGATACAGGTCAATACCACCGACCCTTTGATTATCCGCTAAATTTTGTTTTGCCATTTGATAATTCTCCTTGTTATTTATGAAATATATAATACAATACCCACACAAATTCAAGACTAAAAGGGTTACTAATGAGCGCATATTATGATATAATATTCATAACGAATAATGAACCGCAATATGTAAGAATACGTAAAAAGGTATATGCCCACGAAAGGTTTCAAGATCATGAAATATTCAGAGCTCATGTTAACAAGCGCGAAGGACTGTTGCATTTGGTTGCCCGGTATCATGAAATTGGGAAACAGGTTGAAAAAGAAATGTCCAGCATATATCCATGCGCAAAAACTATTGCTGCGAAATTTACAAAACGGAACGAGGTTGCAGGAATCTTGGCTCGTCAGGGAATTGTGGTTCAGGACCAGATGGACAAATTCATCATTGCCCGATATCAGGAAAAAATCGCAATGGCTCAATCCGTATTACAACCTACAAAACAGAAATAATTAATGGCAATTACAATAAATCCAATTTCTCCGATTGCGTTTTCTGTGCTGGGATTGGATATTCGCTGGTATGCGTTGGCATACATAACCGCGTTTATCGTTGGGTATTGGTTGTTCGTGCGCCTTATGCGTCGCCCCAACAGTGGTCTGACCCTTGATAAAAAACAGATGGATGATTTGCTGACCGCAATAATCATTGGTGTGATTGCGGGTGGACGCCTGGGCTATGTTCTGTTTTATGATTTCGGGTATTTTCTGACGCACCCCCTGGAAATTTTTGCGCTTTGGCATGGTGGAATGAGTTTTCATGGCGGTTTGATTGGCGTAATTGTCGCAACGTTTTTATTTGCGCACCGCCGTAAAATCAACGCATGGAAGATTCTGGATTTATTGGCGGTGGTTGCGCCAATCGGTCTGTTTTTTGGTCGCATTGCAAACTTTATTAATCGCGAGGTTATGGGGCGCCCAGCCGACGTATCGTGGGCGGTTGTGTTTAATGGTGATACCCCGATACCGCGCCACCCCAGCCCATTATACGAGGCCGCAACCGAGGGCATGCTTTTATTCGTTATAATGTACTGCCTGTATCGATACACTAATCTGCGAAACAAGCCAGGTGCGCTGGGTGGTATTATGGGCATGGGTTATGCATTATTCCGCATGTTTTGCGAATTGTTCCGCGCCCCAGATGCCCAGATTGGATTTTTGACGTCTTGGGGTCTGACCATGGGTCAGTTGTTGTCGTTGTTAATGTTTTTTGCAGGCTTGGCGATTTTTATATTTGCAATACGCAAAAAATAATGTACAATATGCGCCGTTGGCCAAACCGTAGGTTAAGAGACCGGCGGAAAAACAGTTTAGGATGGTTGGCAGAGCGGTCGAATGCGGCGGTCTTGAAAACCGTTGTGGGGGCAACCCCACCGGGGGTTCGAATCCCTCACCATCCGCCAGTAATAAAAATATGCCCCTTGTGGGCATATTTTTATTACCGTCGTATGGCATCGTGATTGACCCGACAACCTTGGTTGTCGGTTCGACAATGAGTAGATTTTGCAAGCGTCGCGCAGCGAAATCGTCAGGAATGCCCCGCAGGCATTCTATGCCAAGGGAATACTCACCATCTGCCATTTTTTGTGTGTGGGCAATTCCAGTTCTTCTTCGCTACATAAAAGTTTATCCAAGCGTCATGTATTCATTATTTGAACTTTGCACTTTGAACATTGAACACTAAAAAAATCCCGCCATCGGCGGGATTTTTTGTCTTTATTCTGCCATTTCTGGGGCTGGCATTTCTGGACGTGGGCCGTGTTTCATATGTTTGCGCGCCGCACGAAATTCTTCGCGTGAAACACAACCATTTGCATCAGTATCCATCATTGGTACCATTTCCGCCAATTTTGGACATTTTACAACCAAGCAACCATTTTCAAATTCTGGACGCGGACCCATTTTGCCACGTTTGCCGTTGCAACACATTTTTGCCGATGCAAAGCCCAACGCGAAAATGATTAAAACCAAGACCAATTTTTTCAGGAAACGACCAAATGTGCATTTCTTTTTTGCGCATGTGCATTCACCGCCACACGCACAGCCCTTGTCGCAACCGCATGGGAATTTTTCAACGATTGGTGCAGCCACTACTTTTTTTGCAGGGGCTTTTTTTGCGACCGGTTTTTTTGTTGCCGCGGGTTTAGAAACTGTTTTTTTTGCAACTGTTTTTTTAGTTTTTGCTTTTTTAGTTGTTTTTTCTGCCATTTGTCCTTCCTTTATTTGTTTGACGATTTGATTGTATTCAAATTAAAAAAAGTTGTAAAGAAAAATTTTCCAAATAAAAACCCCGCGATTGCGGGGTGGAATTATTTTTTCTTGCTTGCGGTTCTTTTTACTGGTCTTGTGCCAGCTGTCTTTTTTGCGGGCAATGCCTTGTATTCTTTATACAGTGCCACAATGCAAGTATATGCCAATAAGGCAGAAACCGCGGTAATCAATCCCGCAATCAGCCCATCAGAAAATACAGCGAACAGCAAAATCGCCGCAACCAAAACAACGGTATAACCCAAATTTTTGGACAATACATTTAACAGTTTTTCAAACATTGATTTCTCCCTTGTAATTTTGTTTGGACAATGACACTATACAAATGTTTAATTTGTTTTTCCATGAAAAAATACCACCCATTTCCGGGTGGTATTAAACAAGGGAGATATGAACAAACTAACTTTGTAATTTATGGCTTACAAAACCACATGTCCACCCAAACGTGCAGTTTTTGGAATTGGACCAAATGACGAACGTGGGCTGACATAAATGTTGCCTGTGATGACAAAGTCGCCACAGAACTGCAACATATTCACATCGCGCAGGAACAGGTTCCCGTTGATACGAATATCGCATGGCAACGTATATTTGCGCATATTTTGCAAATACAAATTACCGTTAACTTGTGCGCCGTTTTGCAGCATTGTGCCGGCACCACGACTGTCAATAATAACATCGCCCATAAATTTATTGTTGCGCTTTGCAGTTTGCTGTTTTGCAATCTGTGCTTCGGCACGCTTTACAGGAACAACATTAACGCTGCGTACTGCGTTTTTATTTTTCTGCGCATTTGCGGGTGCCTTGATTGGCAATACCGGACGCGGTCTGACATTACGTGGGGCGGCGGATTCGGAAACCACCACTTGTTCCACAGGCTGTGGTTTTGCAACAATTACCACCTGCTTGCGACAGCCAACAACATCAATAATCAGCATAGAAAACAATACGATAATTGCAACCAGCAACGCCAAATTTACCATCGCAACCAAATTAATACCGCACAGCCAGTTCCAAAAACGTCTGCACAGTTTCGCAATCATACGGAATGGCCAGCATACAATATTCCACACACGTGTCCAGAACCCTTTGCGCTTGGTGTTTTTGCGTGTGGTCTTGGTTTTTGCTTTTGTATTCTTTTTATTTGCCTTAACACGACGTGCGGCGAATTTCATTTTCAGTTTATCAAACATTTACTGCTCCCTTGGCTGAAATTAATTTTATTTACCCTAAAAATAGTATTTGTCAATATGTTTGTCAAGTCTTTTTGTCAAATTTTTTTATATTTTGACCTTTTTTGCGAAATGGGGTATTATATCTATTCGGATGAGAAAGAATATATTATTGTCTTTATTAATGGCGGGGTGCGCGTCCACATGGCATGCGCCGTCTGATTTTATCTATGCACCGGTTGTGGCGGGCAAATACACACTTGCCACGTACCAGCGTTTATCTGACACCACGTCCCCCATCCATATTTATATCGAAGGCGACGGCAATTCATTTGACGCCCGTGGTGTTCCCACGTCTGATCCGACCCCGAACGGCACATTGGTACGCGATATGGCGGCGCGCGACACGTCGCCAAATGTTGTGTATTTGGCACGCCCGTGCCAGTATATTATGTCGCCCACATGTACCCGGTCCGATTGGACCGACGGCCGTTTTTCGCCTGATGTTATTGATTCTATGACCGTTGCGATTAAAACCCTGGCGCAAAAACGCCCGATTGTTTTGATTGGTTATTCAGGTGGTGCGATGGTATCTGGAATTATCATAAATCAAAATCCGGACATGAACATAGAACGTTGGATAACGGTTGCGGGCGTATTGAATCATGCTGACTGGACACGTTTTTTTGGCGATATGCCACTATCAAAATCACTTGATATGACCGCTTTGCCCAATGTGCCCCAGGTGCATTATACCGTGGACGGCGACCGCGTTGTTCCAAATCACCTGTCGCGCAGGTGGGTTGGGGCGGAAAATTTGATAAAAATACCCAACGCCAAACACGATAAAATCCAGGAAATAAATTTAGACTTTTAATCCTATTGACAAATCGTAATTTTTGTATTATATGTTATGGTGTGAATCAGATAAAGATAGTTCCAATTTTTGATCAAACCGCCCCAGGTGTCTGGGATGATTTTTTGCGTATCCGTGCGACCGCCATGGAATGTAATTATAACTATGAATTGTCGTCAGACGAATTGGAACGCGCCTTGTCAGAATACAAAAATGAATATCAGCGTGCGTCGTATAATTTTGCGTTTGGCGCATATGATAATAAAAAAATGGTTGGTTTTATTCGTGGTAATGGTGTCAGAAGCACAGCTACAATTAAATGTTTATATGTTTTGCCGGATTACCAAAAACATCGTATTGGACACAATTTGCTATCAACTGCCGAACGCAGCATTGCGCCCGCATATAAAAACATAGAATTAATATCGCTGTGGCACGCTGAAAAATTTTATCAGCACCACAATTACACCACAAAATACGGCACTAACACATATATCAAGCGTGTTGATAACCCTCATTGTTATGATGTGCCATTGTTTGGATTTCCAGCGCGCATTAAACGCATGTGCTCGAATATATTCCCGGACTTGGACGTGTCGGTATTTATTGCGCCAAATACACCGCTGTTCGCGCATTTTGATATAAAGGGCAACATAGACGGCATGTTAATCGGCGCGCCACAATCAAATCGTGCCATAGTATCGCGCGCCAAAGACGATTGGACCAAGAAATATCTGACACGCACATTTGATAATTATAAACAGTTTGTTTCCGCATTAAACCCAGAACATGTAAAATAGGTGCTAAAAATGGCTGGTAAATCAGAATTTGGTTTAATGGATATTCCAATGTCATGCAGTTTATTTATGGAACCTGCATTAAAACGGCACAGACACTATATTGCGCCGATGTCCACATCAACCATGGAATATGTTCACGAATGGAATATTGCGTTATTAGAAGTAATGAATATGCCGTCCATGAAACGGCACCTGGGTACCGTTGGGCGTAAAATTATCGGAAGTTCCACGCGCAACTCAACCTATTTATCGCGCTGTGTCGAACGTGCAGAAAACGTACCACCCCATTCATTGCATTATGCATTACGATTTTCTGAAAGTGCTAAATACTTGTCGGAAAAAGTAAGTCTGGGGCAAATCCACAGTTTTGTGGACCTTGGCGCAGGACTGTCGCCATTGGCGGCGGCGATTCAGACCGAATATAATATGACCAGCGCATATATCATTGACGAACTTCCTATTATGGAGGCCTATATCCACACCGCAGAATTGGTTGGTGGTCGTGTCCCAATGCCAATCTTGTGGGACGACGCCAAAGAAATGTCGATGGAACATACTTTGGACGCCATTGTGGCAATGGGCGTAATGCATTATATGCCATTAGAAGAACAAATTGAACGAATGAAGTTCATCAATTCGCACATTCCCAACTTTATGCTGGAAATTAAATACAACAACGGGGAAATTGCGCCGAACGAAAACTCGTTTAATTTACAACAGTTGCAAAAATTGCGCCTGTTGGTTAACAGTACCAAGACCCTGGAAACGGCGGTGATTCAAAATTCATTGCGCTATATATCCAGCTTTATACGCGCAATGCCTAATCGTCGTTATTTTCTGGAAAACTGTCGTTCTTTGTTTTTATCGCGCTGATATGGAGTGATTTATGTATTCGGAAGAATTAAAAATAGCAATTTTGGAATATGCACGTGATTGCGGTACAATCGCGGCCGCCAAACATTTTGGTGTTGCATCATCTACGGTTGTGCGCTGGAATCATAAATATAAAATCTATGAAACGCAAACCATGCGTGTGTTTTCTGTTGACCAGAAAAAAGAAATACTGCAATACGCGAATGAACATGGGCTGATAAACGCCATGAACCATTATGACATAGACACCGCAACATTGCAGCAATGGAATAAGACGTTAAAAGTTTATAAAAACAATAATGGCAGACACAGCAATACAACCAATAAATTGTCTATGCGTGTTTCTGATGATTTCAAGATTTATGTGCTGGAATACGCGCGCGACCATGGACCGTCTATGGCGGCGCAAACATTTAATATTGCCCCGTCAACTATTCGTCTGTGGAATAAAGAACTGAAAGTATATTCAACACGCAAACATCGCAAATTTTCATCCGAACAAAAAGAACAGATAATCGAATACGCAACCAAAAACAGTATCGCCGCTGCGGCGAATCAATTTAACGTCGCGGGCTGTCAAATCAAAGGCTGGATTGATACGCAAAACAGACGAAAATTATAACTTAACGCCGTATTTTCCGCGGTTTATCGGGCGGTATGATAACGCCTCGGCTAAATCTGACATTTCTATGTTGTCGCTGCCACGCAAATCGGCAATTGTCCGCGCCAGGCGTTTAATACGATTATACCCACGTGCCGACATTCCCATTTTCTCTGCCGCCGTATTCAAAAACGCGGTTAATTCTGGCGACAAAGCGGCAAATTGTTCCAGTGCGGGCCCGTCCAAGTGCGCATTGACACAGCCCTGGCGTGCAATTTGACGTTCGCGCGCCGCAACAACGCGTGCACGGATTGTCGCGCTGGACTCGCGCGGGGTTGTATCGGTTGTCATTTCCCAGGGCTTTACCGCATCTACATCCACATGCAAATCAATACGGTCCAGCAACGGCCCCGAAATCTTGTTCTGATATGCCTCGGCACATCTGGGGGCGCGCGAACAAGACAACGCGGCGTTTCCCAAATGTCCGCACGGACATGGGTTCATGGCGGCAATTAACTGAAAACGTGCGGGGTATGTCGCATTTCGTTTTGCACGCGATATTAAAATGCGTCCTGATTCCATTGGCTGACGCAGAATTTCCAACGTTGCGCGGTTAAATTCCGGTAATTCATCCAAAAACAGCACCCCATTATGCGCCAGCGATATTTCACCCGGTCGTGCGTCTGACCCGCCACCCGCCAATGCAACCGGGCTGGACGTGTGGTGCACACTACGGAAAGGGCGTGTTGACAACAGCCCACGTGTCCCCAATTCCCCCGCAATTGAATATATCGTGGATGTTTCCAAAATTTCCTGGGCGGTCATTTCGGGCATAATTGTTGGCAATCGCGACGCCAACATAGTTTTTCCCGACCCCGGCGGCCCAACCATTAACATTGCATGTCCGCCCGCCGCCGCAATTTCCAATGCGCGTTTTGCAGCCGCCTGCCCATGAACGTCCGCCATATCAAGTGTGGAATTATTTTCGCCCGACGGTGCGGTTAATTCCGGCACGGGTAAAATCTGGGTGCCCTTAAAGTGGTTTATCAGTTGTACAACATGAAACGGCGCCAAAATATTTTCGTGTCCCGCCCATCGTGCCTGTGCGCCCTGGTCGCCGGGGCATATAATTCCCAGCCCCCGTGAATTTGCCCACACGGACGCAGGCAGAACCGCATCGGTCTTAACAATTGCGCCGTTCAGACCCACTTCGCCCAGAATTACATATTTTTCCAATTCGTTTTCCGGCAAAACGCCAATTGCACACAAAATGCCACACAATATTGGCAAATCAAAGTGTGAACCGCTTTTTTCTACGTCCGCCGGCGATAAATTGACCGTCAATCGCTTTGGTGGCAAAGATAAATTCAGCGACGCCAACACATTGCGAATACGTTCGGCAGATTCTTTGACCGCGCGGTCCGCCAACCCGATTATGTTAAACTCGGGCTTAGACAACCCCGACGACAATTGCACCTGAACATCAATCGGTGTTGCATCCATTCCATTAAATATGATTGAATTCAAGGATATCATACCCCAAATATTATAACTTGAATTACATTTGCGCAAGTTTTAATATACCCAATAACAACAAAAGGATTTTATATGCCCGCCAAGAATAAAAATGTCGCACGTGAATGGTTTAATACAATATTCTATGGTGCATTAATTGCGATTGTTTTTCGCAGTTTTCTGCTGGAACCGTTTAATATTCCGTCTGGGTCGATGATTCCAACCCTGCACGTTGGCGACCATATCTTTGTGGAAAAGTGGGCATACGGTTATTCTCGTTATTCTTTTCCGTTTGGTTCTTGGAAAATGTGGAACGGTCGTTTCTGGGCAACGGAACCAGAAATTGGCGACGTTATCGTGTTCCGCAATCCTATTAATGAACACCAGGATTATGTTAAACGCCTGATTGGCAAACCGGGCGATAAAATTCAGATGATTGACGGTCGCCTGCATATCAACGGTGAAATGGTGCCACGTGAAAATCCGCGCCCTTATATTGTTGCGATGTTGCCCAAATCCATGCGTTCTGTTGGGTACTATCGCGATAATATGTCGATTAAGGGCAACAAAATCTGGGTTGATAATAAACCAGCAGAATTTAATTACACGATTGAATATAAACCAGACGATTTTTGCCACATGTACAACGGCGCATGCGGTGTATTTAACGCAACAGAATACACAGAAACATTACCAAACGGCGTATCGCACAGCATAATTGAAATGGCTGACAACGCGCACTTTGATAACACGAAATTATTCACGGTGCCTGAAAACCATTATTTCTTTATGGGCGACAACCGCGACAACAGTGGCGACAGCCGTGGCGACGTTGGCTTTGTCCCACGCGATAATGTTTTGGGGGACGTGTGGTTTATATGGTATTCGCATAATTACTATGCGCCAATGTTGGCGATATGGAATTGGGGCAGCAAGATGCGTTGGGACAGATTTGGTATGGGGATAAACTAGAATGAACGAATTGGGATACGAATTTAAGAATAAATCGTTGTTGGATTTGGCATTGACGCAAAGTGGCGCAAATTCCATCCATAACAATGAACGATTGGAATTTATTGGTGATCGGGTACTGGGGCTGTCTGTGGCAGATTTGTTGATGGACATGTACCCGTGCGAGACCGAAGGCGAACTTGCCCGCCGTCATGCCCAATTGGTATCAACCGACACATTGGGGCAAATGGCACGGGATTTAGGCCTGCACCAACGCGTTCGTCATGGGCATATGACGGCGGGGCGTACCAAGCACATGCTTGCCAACACGATGGAGGCTATATTCGGTGCGATTTACATAGATGGTGGTTTTGACGCGGCACGCACCGTAATTGTAAATTTGTGGCGCGATTTGGCATCTCGCGATGTTGTCGCGCCCAAGGATCCCAAAACTGCACTCCAAGAATTGGTCCAGCAAACCGCCAAGGGCGCATTACCAGTCTATGAATATGGCACGGGGCGTGGTGAATCACACAATCCAATATTCCACGTCCGCGTGACGGCATTGGGGCAATTTGCAATCGCGTCTGGTGATTCTAAAAAGGCGGCCAGCACCGCCGCCGCGGCAGAATTGCTGAAAATGCTTGCAAATTCGGGGCAGGGGAACTAAAATCAGCACAAACAACACAGCATAAGGGTAAAAAATGTTTTCAATTTTATTGGTTTTGTTAATTATCGTCGCAGTTATGATGATTGGTTTAATTTTATTACAAAAGTCCGAGGGTTCTGGCATGTCCGGCTCATCTGCAGCATCTATGTTTGGCGGTGCGTTAACTGGTGCTGCGGCGGGTAATTTTCTGACTCGTGCGACTGCTTGGTTGGCGACAATATTCTTTATTTTATGTGCGGCATTGGCTCTTGTGGCAGCGAAATCCGATATGGCGACCCCACAAAGTGATTTGCGCAACGAAATCGTGCACCAGGAAAGCGCGCCACAACCTGCGCCCGCCCCAATCACAGAATAAAAATCAATCCCGCCAATCGGCGGGATTTTTATTACTGGATTGCGTTTTCAAAATCTTCTTCGCCCCAGATTGTTATTCCCAATTCCTGGGCGCGTGCCAGTTTGCTGCCTGCATCCGCCCCCGCCAAAACAATGTCGGTCTTTGCAGACACGCTGCCTGAAACCTTGGCGCCCATGCGTTCCAATATTTCTTTTGCCGCGTCCCGCGTGTAATTTGACAGCGTTCCCGTCAACACAACGCGTTTTCCCGCCAAAGGACCGTCCGTCGCCGCCACGGAAACATCTGCATTGCGCACATTTACCTGTTGCAATAATCTGTCCAACGCACCCGCGTTATGTTCGTCCGCAAAGAATGAAACAATTTCATCCGCCATAACATCACCGATGCCGTCAATTGTTTTCAATTTCCATGCCGGCGCATTCCGCACCGCATCCAACGAGCCGAATGCACGTGCCAAAATTTTTGCCGTCGCTTCGCCAACCTCGGGTATGCCAATTGCGAACAAGAATCTGTGCAAATCAATATTGCGTGCGCCCTCGATTGATGTATTCAGATTTGAAACGGATTTATCCCCAAATCCATCCATACGTTTTATCTCGTCGCCGTGATTTTGAATCAGATTGAATATATCCGCGGGTTCGCGTATCCACCCGCGTGCAACAAAGTTTTCCAACTGTTTGGTCCCCAGGCCCTCGATATCAAACCGCTTGCGCCCGACAAAGTGTTCCAGTTCCCCAATTAATTGCGCCGGACACCCCATGGTATTAACACATCTGCGTGCGACCATTCCAGATTCCTGGACGACATTCCCCCCACACACGGGGCAGGTTGTCGGAAATTGAAAATCCACCGCGTTTGGCACAGTTTCTGCCACACCAACAATTTGTGGTATTACGTCGCCCGCGCGTTGTACGATAACTTTGTCGCCAATTTTGACCCCCAGGCGCGCAATTTCATCGGCATTATGCAACGTTGCACGGGACACAACGACCCCACCAATATTAATTGGTTCTAATTCCGCCACCGGGGTCAGAACACCAGTGCGCCCAACCTGAATTGTAATATCGCGTAACGTGGTTATTGCGCGTGCGGCGGGGAATTTATATGCAACTTCCCACCGGGGGCTGTTTGCACGACTGCCCATTCGTTCCTGGGTTGCGATATCATTTACTTTCAGTACCAATCCATCAATGTCAAACGGAATGTCTGGGCGAATCATCATAGTGTCATTATAAACCTGGTCAATATCATCCATTGTATTGGCGTGATGCGCCCATTGGCGCGTAGTCTTGAACCCCCAGGATTCCAATTTATCAAAGTATTCGGACTGGGTCGCAAAATCACGGTCTGAAATTTCCCCATACGTGTATGCGAACGCACTCAGTTTTCGTGTTGCTGTAATTGCGGGGTTCAGTTGTCGCAACGACCCCGCCGCCGCATTACGCGGATTGGCAAATTGTTTTTCCGATTCCGCATTCAGCGCGATAAAGTCCGCCCGCTTCATATATACTTCCCCGCGCACTTCGATTACATCTGGGAAAGTCCCCGATAACTTTTGTGGAATGTCGGGTATAGTTTTCAGGTTTTCGGTAATATCTTCGCCTTCGACCCCGCTGCCCCGGGTCAGACCGCGTACCAATATCCCGTTTTCATAGCGCGCGGCATACGAAACGCCGTCCACTTTTAACTCAATGAATAAATCTTTGCTGGTTAATTTGTTGAACCATTCTGCAACTTCGCCCGTGTTAAAGACATCTGAAATAGACAACATCGGCACACTATGTCGGTGCGATTTGAATTTGTCAGATACAGCCGCCCCAACGTGCGTGGACGCGCCGCCGGGTGCCAGTTCTGGGTACATTTCTTCTATTTCCAACGCGCGTTTTTTTACCGCGTCGTATGTCGCGTCATCAACGACTGGCGCATCATTTTGATGATATGCCACATCCCATTCCTGCAACTTTTTCAGTAAATCGGCATGTTCTGATAAAATAAATAAATCGGGTACGTTTTTCATACCCGAATTATAGAAAATTCACAAAAATAACACAACGGAAAAAGAATCCGCCTACATCCCGAATTTATAGACCGCCCCGAAATAAAACTCGGTCGCGTCCACATCGGTTGTGGCAAATTCTTCGCCGTGCAATTTGTGTTCAACCTCGCCATAGTATTGATACTTGACCCCCAGATTCAAATCCACCCGGTCATTTAACGCAAAATTCACACCAATCATCGCGCTGTACGACAAATCAAACACAGAATCAGACATTTGATTTACTTCTCCCCAGATACTGGCAAAACCAATCCCCAGTCCCGCGTACGGTGCAATTGCGCCATCAAATTCCTGGAACAGATATACATTAAACATATTTGCCCATACATCAAAGTTAAAATCGGTATTGCGCTTAGTATATTTTGCGCCCGTGTACATTGTTTCAAATTCAACCTTGACATGGTCGCTTAAACGATTGCCAACAACCGCACCAAACCCCCAGTTGTCTTTACCAAATGTGGTCTGCCCCGCATTATGAATATCATACTTGAACGCGATATTTTCATTTTTATGCAATCTGATTCCAACATAGTTGTCGCGACGCACCGACGTCGTTTCAACATATTCATATTCGTCGTCCCAGTAATCATTTGCCATCGCTGGCATAGCGGTCAGAACAGCCAAAATAAATACTAATTTTTTCATATTCCCCAATCCTTTTATTCTGTGCTAAGATTATAAATATAAACTTTTGCAAAACGCAAGTTGTTTGTGCTAACATTCCCATAAAAGGGGGCGGGGATTTGCCACGACGTACGGAACGCGAACTTGATAAAGACACACCAAAGCCGTCATTAAAACGGCGCCTGTTTGTATGGTGTATTAATTTATTTTTATTGACCTGCGTTGCGGTTGCGGGGTATGTTGCGGTAATTTACCTGCGTATGCCATCGTTGGATGCTATTTTGAACGAAACGCGCGATGCCACGGTTGTGTTCTTGGACCAAAACGGCAATGAAATACGCAGTGCCAATCGCATAATGGGCACGCCAGTATCGGTTGAAACCTTGCCCCCACATGTATGGCAGGCAATAGTCGCAATCGAGGACAAGCGTTTCTTTCAACATGGTCCCATTGATATGCGTGGCATAACGCGTGCGGTCTTTGGCAATCTGGCATCGGGTCGCATGGCGTCGGGTGGTTCCACCATTACCCAGCAAACGGCAAAAAATATATTTTTATCGCGCGAAAAAAAGATTTCGCGCAAGGTCCAAGAACTGATTTTATCATACTGGTTGGAAAACAGATTTAATAAAAACCAGATTTTGGATTTGTACATGAACCGTGTGTCATTGGTTGGGGGCTTGCGCGGGATTGATGCGGCGGCACGCGCGATGTTTGGCGTACCCGCGACTAATTTATCAATCGGGCAGGCCACGCAAATTGCCGCCATGTTAAAGGCGCCAACAACATACAGTCCCCTGCGAAACCCCGAAAAAAATATAACACGCGCCCGGACGGTATTAACGCAAATGGTGCACCAGGGCTATATCACCATAAATCAGGCGCGCGCCGCCGCGCAATCGTTGCGCCCCGCAACCGGCAAGATAGACACAAACCTGTATCGATATTGGACTGACTTTGTCATGGACGAGTTAAAATCAACAATCGGCACATTTGATTCAGATATGTATGTTCACACCACGCTGGATATGGCATTACAGGACCGTGTTGCCGCGATTTTGCCCGCCCGCGCCACCCCGCACCAGGCGGCGGTTGTTGCGATGAACCCGGACGGTGCCATTCGTGCGATGTCTGGTGGTACGAATTATCAGTCCAGTCAATTCAATCGTGCCACATCCCCGCGCCAACCGGGCAGCGCGTTCAAGCCTGTTGTTTATCTGGTTGCTCTTGAACACGGGTTGATGCCGGACAGTTATGTTAACGATTCCCCATTTGCAATTGGTGATTACAATCCAAAAAATTACAACGAACGATATTATGGCGATATAACATTGGCGACTGCATTCGCTAAAAGTGTAAATTCAGTACCCCTGAAATTGACCGAATTGTATGGCATTGATTCTGTTCTGTCCATGGCGGGTCGTCTGGGCGTTGGGACCAAGTTGCGTCGTGAATATTCAACGGTCCTTGGCGCATCGGAAATGAGTTTGTTGGATTTAACAAACATATACGCAGTCATTTGGAACAACGGGCAATCTGTGCGTCCATATTCGATAACAAAAATTACAGACATGTCGGGCAACGTTATTTACGAACGCAATCCGTCCGACCCAATCACAATATTGCAACCACATACAGTTGAATCTATGACGGCATTGTTGGCGGACGTTGTCGCGCCTGGTGGCACGGGTGGTCGCGCCCGTGCGGATGGTGTGTTGGGTGGAAAAACCGGCACCAGTAATGAAAACCGTGATGCGTGGTTTGTGGGTGCCGCGCGCGATTTGATAATTGGTGTCTGGATGGGTAATGACGATTTTACCCCCATGGATTCCAAGATAACGGGCGGCACAATCCCCGCCGAAATCTTTCGGGAAATTATCGTTGGAAAATAAGTTGAAAAAAATATTAAAATAAATAATCATGACATCAGTCAGGGGGGGCTATGCATAAGTTTGTTAACACTAATACGGTTTTACCAAAATCCTTGTGGAAATTTTATTTTAAATACGCAGTGCCAGGCTCTTGGGGGGCGTTGATTGCATGGGCGATATTCTTTTTCATTGTATCTATGGACGGGGTTTTGTTCCCCAATTTTCAGCGTTGGTTTATCAGTCTGTTTGAAAATCCTGTGCCTGCTGGGACGACTTTTATGTCGCATGCGATGCTGACAATCGGCTTAATAGTTGTTTTGTTATTGGTAATAGATATCAGCGCCTTGTTGCGTGGGGTTTATTATGCGCGCTGGCAACCAATTATATCAAACCGTATTTGGACAGACCTCAGTGATTATGTTCATACCCAGTCCGTATCGTTTTGGGCCGGCAGAATGGCTGGCAAGGTTCATACCCAGATTTTGTATGTTACCAAGGGCTTTGATGCCATCGTTGATTTCTGGCGTATTGTTTGTCTGTTTGCGGTGATTATTGTTAATATGGGTTTGATATTTTCTATTAACACCTATGTTGCGATAATGTTCGGGATTGTTTTTATTTTTCGTGCCGCATACAGTTGGGCGATGGTAAAGCCTATGAATAAATCGGCCAAAGATTACAGCAGCGCAAACAGTGAAGTTTCTGGTAAAAGCGTGGACAGTATTTCCAACTTTTCCGTTGTTAAGCTGTTTGCAGGCGTTTTGCGCGAACGTGCGTATCTAGAACCCTCGCGCCAAAAGGCAGTTCGTGCGCACAAACATAAATATTATATCCAGCGTTGGTTCTGGGGATTCCCTATGGTTGTATGGGATATCTGTTATGGCATAACATTGTTGCTGTGTGTATGGCTGTACATGAACAACAAAATAACGGTTGCGGAAATTGTGTTTACTAATTCTGTATTCTTTACAGTTATGGGCACAATTGGTCAAATTGTAAATCAGATTCCAAATATTACAGACACTCTGGGGGCTGCTTCGCGCGCATATGAAGAATTGGCTGTCCCAATTGATGTTATCGATGCGCCAAATGCGCCCGCGCTGAGTGTATCCTGTGGTGAAATAGAATTCCGCAATGTTTCATTCAAGTATAAACGCAAATGGGTCTTGCGGAATTTTAACTTGAAAATTAAATGTGGCGAACGCGTCGGTTTGGTCGGCCCATCTGGTGCGGGCAAAACTACATTGGTGAACCTGTTAATGCGCTTCTATGACCCAACGCATGGCGAAATCTTGATTGATGGGCAAAATATTCGCGATGTCACCCAGGATTCTCTGCGCGAATCAATCGCATTCATCCCCCAGGAACCAACAATGTTCAATCGCACGTTGCGTGAAAATATTGCCTATGGCAAAGAGGGGGCGACGGACGTCGAAATTCGTCGTGCGTCAAAACGCGCCATGGCACACGACTTTATCATGGGAACGGATAAAAAGTACGATTCCATGGTTGGCGACCGGGGTATTAAATTATCGGGCGGTCAGCGTCAGCGCGTTGCAATCGCGCGTGCGTTTTTGAAAGATGCGCCAATCCTTGTTCTGGACGAGGCTACATCCGCCCTTGACAGCGAAACCGAGGTTTGTATCCAACAATCATTTGACGAACTGGCGGACGGTCGCACGACATTGGCGATTGCGCACCGCCTGTCCACGTTGCGCAACATGGACCGCATAGTTGTTCTAAAAGACGGCCATGTGATAGAGCAGGGTGCACATTCCACCCTGTTGCGCCGTGGTGGCGAATATGCCCGCCTGTGGAAGATGCAGTCTGGTGGCTTTATCCAGGAATAAGAAAATCCCGCATTTGCGGGATTTTTATTGTTGCAAACTTGCCAACATAAAATCGTCCAAATCGCCATCCAACACGGCATCAGAATCGGTCTTTTCAACGCCTGTGCGAACGTCTTTAACCAATTGATAAGGGTAAAGGACGTAATTACGAATCTGGCTGCCCCATTCGATTTTTTTCTGGGCGGCTTTGGCGGCGTCTTCGGCCTCGGCCCGTTTTTGCATTTCAAGTTCATATAACTTACTGCGCAGCATTTTCATCGCCATTTCACGGTTTTGAATCTGGCTGCGTTCGTTTTGGCATGTCACCACTGTGTTGGTTGGAATGTGGGTAATACGAACTGCGCTGTCGGTTTTATTAACGTGTTGACCACCTGCGCCCGACGCGCGGTATGTATCAATGCGCAAATCCTTGTCGTTGATTTCGATTTCAATCGTATCATCAATATCGGGCCACACATCCACAGATGCGAAACTTGTCTGGCGTTTTCCATTGGCGTTAAACGGGGAAATACGTACCAGTCTATGCACACCTATCTCGTTCTTTAACCATCCATAGGCGCGTTCACCAGAAATACGATATGTAATATTTTTAATTCCGGCGGTATCGCCTTCGTGTTCTTCGATGACTTCTGTTGAAAAACCATGTCGTTCCGCCCATCGTGCATACATGCGCGACATCATCTGGGCCCAGTCTTGTGCCTCGGTCCCGCCTGCACCAGCCTGAATAAACAAGAACGCCCCATTTCCGTCCGCAGGTTCTCGGAACAATGTAATAAACTTGGCGCGGTGTGCCACGTCCCCCAGTTTTTCAATTGCACTCAATACATCTGCGTCATCCGGCGCCATTTCATACAGTTCGCGCAACGTCACGTATTCTGATTCCATGTGAATCAGTTCGCCCAATGTCTTTTCCAGACCCGATTTTTTTTGCAAAATAGCCCGTGCATTTTCCGGATTGTTCCACAGTTCAGGGTCATTTGCCTGGGTGTTCAGTTCATCAATTTGTTTTTGCAATTTTTCAGGGTCAAAGAAACCCCCTGACGGCGGAAATGTCGTCTGAAATTTGTGATAAAATCTCGTTTGCCATAATCATGACTTTTATCATATCAGTTTATTTTGCTAAATCAAATGAATGTTTGCCTTTTGCAAACGGTTGTGATAAAATTATCGCAACGAGAGGGATTATCTATGAAGCGTTTTCTTTGTGTCTTTGGTGTAATTGGTGCATGCTTGTTGGCGGATTCTGCGTCTGCGGTGTCTGCGGGTACGGTCGGTGCAACGGATAAAAATCGCGGTTCATTGATTCAGACGCCGACGGCAAACGGTGGCGCACGTGGCTATGCGGGAACTGCAAACGCGTATAAAACAAATCAGCGCAACACATATTTTATGATAACCCAACCTGACGTAGATACGGCCTGTCGTGAAAAGATTTACAAGTGTCTGTCCGGCTATTGTGGCGACATGACCGTTGTCCCGGGTCAGCGCGAATCAAAATGTCAATATGCAACGGAAAGCGAACTGTACAACTATGCATTGTTGTGCCTGCAACGCGATACGGAAATTTTGTTGCCGCAATATGGCGCAAATACGGCGAATTATACCGGTGGTATGAATACTGCGGCACGCCTGTGTCCATCCTATGTGCAACAGGAATTGATGTCTTACATGTCCATGGCGAACATGGCGACCCAGTTGTCCAAGTCTAATTCGAATCTGTGTATCCAGCGTCGCCAGGAATTAGAGGCTGCAATGTCATGTCATTCAGTCGCACTTGCCTATGGCAATGAAACATCCAGTATGCTGACCACCCAATTGACTGACTATTGCGGTGCCGGTGTTCCGGGGGGCAGTGCGGAAATGGTAACACGTTTTGCCAATGCGGGTAATGTTGGCGCAAACATTTGGGGCTGGGCGGAAAAAATCGTCAGCCTGGATTTGAACAAAAAGGGCGAAGACTGGCAGGCTGCAATTGATGCAGTCCTGGCGGGCTATACCAACCGCATGAATTTGGCGTGTGGCGATAATATGCAGTTGAATACGGTATCTCATGGGTCGAATTCTTCCCAGCCAACGGCGTTGCAGACGGTGGCTGCATTGGCTGTGAACGCGGCATTCCCAACAACCGAACAAAAAATCGAAAATCCGTACGAAAATCAGTCCATTTGGATGGAGGTTCGTTCATTAAGTGATGAAATTTATACATACGACCGCGCGTTCCAGATTATCAATGCGGCGATGTCGTTGCCTTCTACAACCCAGAACGCATTTTTGACCAGTGCACAAATCGACAATATGCAAAAGGCGTACATCCGCGGAACCAAGGTTTTCATCCTGCGCGACAGTGCGCGTTGCTTTGTTGTTCCGGTTGCCACAATGACCGACGCGGAACAATCGCTGGTGGCGCAATCCTTTGCGAATTGCCTCAGCAAATAATGCCCCAGAATATATTAAAATCCCGCCGATTGGTGGGATTTTTTAATGTCTAAATTTGTCAATGTTGCAAAAAACAGGGATTTTTTAATTATTGACTTGACTTAAAGCGCGGAATTCTCTACGATTCGGACAAGCAGTACAAGGAATGTCCATTGGAACTGCGGGACACCTTATAATAAAATTCTATGAAAGGAGAAACACTATGAACAAACAGCAATTGATTGAAGCGATCGCAAACGAAGTTGATGTTACCAAGGCAACAGCTGCTGCATGCTTGGATGCATTCATCAACACAGTTACAAAAGTTTTGAAAAAGAAAGGCGAAGTTCGCTTGGTTGGTTTCGGTACATTTGCAACAGCAAAACGCAAAGCAACAACAGGCCGCAACCCTCAGACAGGTGCTGCAATCAAAATCCCAGCTTCTACTCAGCCTAAATTCAAACCAGGTAAGGCTCTGAAAGAAGCTTTGAACTAAATCGTTCAGATTATCTTAAAAATCCCGCCCACGGCGGGATTTTTTAAAGCACATGGCTTTCTTTTTACTCATCTAAACCTTTATTTATCTAAGTATTATTTATTCATTAAGTGCACTCTGAACTCTGCACACTAATAAAAATCCCCCAAAAAAAGGGGGGCTAAATCGAACCAAAATATTTTTTTACTTTCTGTTTGTTTTTATTGCCAGGAACAAAAATCGAAACAAATTTACACGCGGGAATCATCACATTTCGTACAGCCCAATTGTTTGGTATTTTACGTTCACTTTGACCGCGCAGCCAACGCAATCCACCGTATTTTGGATGTCCTTTGTGCCTAGAAATAACCTTAATCATTGGCATTTCAACTTTGTTCACGTATTTTATTTTTCTTTCTGGGAATCCGTATGCGCGTCCACACAACAGATAGTTTTTATCGATTAAATACGCATTCAAATGTGATTCATCGTCAACGCGTGCAACAATGTTGTTGTCTAAATCGATTTGAACGTTCTTTTTCAATTTATGACACATTTTCAAAAATGCTTCACTTGTTCCGCCGTTAAATGCGCCACATACATAGTGTTTCCCTTTGCCGTATGGAACAAATGCGGTCGATTCAGGTCGGCGTTCATATCCAAATAAATCAGGGTTTCCAGCCAAAACGTCGCCACGTCGTCCTGGGTGGCTGCCTGCAACCAATCCATCGTGCCATTCACACGGTGTAATTTCTGCCAAGTCAACGGGATTTACAAACTCCATATTTGCATTAAAGAAATAAATATAATCAAATTCTTTTAATTCTTTTTCGCGCTGCAAGAACATCTCAAATCGCAACAGGGTGTCAAACGGCCATCCCTTTTTTTGTGCGGGTGTAATATGCACATTTTTTGCATCGCAATAGTCAAAAGATTCATTATCGGTCCAAATAAAGTATTCCTTTTCGCATGGTCCTAAATATTTTTCACAGGATTCATAGAATCCCTTCCAGAAAGACACATACCGTCCCAACGCAATATATAAAATGGCAACTTTTTTCATAAAAGAACTCCTATCTGTTTATCAGTAATAGGAGTCGGGAAGTTCGATAAGTCAGATAACTTTGACCTTGTGGTTTTTAGATGCGGACACCGCAACCTGTTGTATAGCCACAACTTCCCGACCTTTTATGTCGGGACGGTTAGTCAAAACAAATGCTTGTTAGTTATCTGGGTTATCGACGCCCAACTGCTAACTGACATAGGTATGATAAAGGAATATTTACCCAAACGCAATCATATATTCCTGGAAATGGCTTGAACGATGGTGTGGTTTTTGATATAATAAAAGCCATGAAAATTACCCGTCGAAATCTTTTAAAAATCACCGGTTTTTCTGTTCTGGCGGCATCTGTTTTGCCACGTGTTGCGTTTGCGGCGCGCAATTCCCTGCGGTCTTTGCGCACGGGGGTGCAACCCGGCAATAAAACGCGTTTGGTGATTGAAACGTCAATGCGTCCATCGTATTCCCTGTCATACCCTGCGGGCCAGTTGGTGGTTAATATCGCAAATACTGCGGCGAATACATCTGTTGTGGCAAAATTGGCGTCCGACGGTCTGGTAAAATCAATATCCCAGACACAAAACGGCGACGGTTTGCAAATTATCGCGAATCTGAAAAAATCAATTGCCCAGATTCCAAAATCTGGTGTGATGATATTGGAACCCAATGGCGACAATGATTATCGTCTTGTACTGGATTTTATCGCGGGCACAACGGGGACGACCGCAAATGATACTTACACAACAACGTCTGCCACGGCGACAACTGCAATTACGGCCGCTCGCAAATACGTTATTGTTGTTGATGCCGGCCATGGGGGCAAGGATCCGGGCTGTATCGGCAAGGGCGGCACCCGCGAAAAAGACATTGTGTTATCAGTTGCGAAAAAGTTGAAAAACAAATTGGATGCAAACGGTTTCAAAACATACCTGACGCGTGACGGCGATAAATACTTAAAGTTGGCGGACCGTGCCGCCATTGCCGAAAAACGCAAGGCAGACCTGTTTATATCGCTGCACGCCAACGCGAACCCAAGTCGCCAAATGAAGGGTTTTTCAATCTATACCCTGTCTGAAAAGGCGTCGGACGAAGAGGCTAAAAAACTGGCCGAGGCTGAAAACGCCGCCGACAAAATCGGGGTCGAGGGCTTTACCGAATTCGAAGAAAACATCCGTATCGCATTGTCATCTTTGCAACAACATGCCGTCGCGGAAATGAGCGAAGAATACGCCACCGGCTGTGCAAAATCGTTCAAGCGTGCATCTATTGAACAGCAACCCGGGCCCGACGTACGCCATGCACCGTTTGCGGTTTTACGTTCGACCGTTCCGGGCGCGTTGTTGGAATTGGGGCACCTGTCCAACGTCGCCGAAGAAAAGTTATTAAAGACATCGTCGCACCAGGACAAATTGGTCGCCGCAATCGTCAAATCGGTCAAGAACTATAACTTCGAAGTATAAAAACACCCCGCGATATGCGGGGTAAATAGTGGCGGAGACGAAGGGATTTGAACCCTTGATACGGGGTTGCCGTATACACGATTTCGAGTCGCGCGCATTCAACCGCTCTGCCACGTCTCCGTGCCCGCCATTATAACCACCATGGGATTATTTTGCAAGGGGTTTTATTTGACTTTTTTATGCGCAATGGTACCATCCACAATATGGAAAAAACATTTAATGAAAAGGTTTATGATACCGTCGCGCGAATCCCTTATGGGCGGGTGGCAACATTCGGTCAAATCGCACAAATGATTGGTCGCCCGCGCTGTGCACGCTTTGTTGGCTATGCGTCTAATAATCGTGATTACTGGCACCTGCCGTGGCATCGCGTCGTGTTCAAAGACGGCGTTCTGAACCCGGGCATGCCCGATGCGCAATATCGCGCCCTGCGTGCCGAAGGCGTCAAATTTGACCGTGAAAAACGCGTTATTATGACGGATTATCAGTGGGACCCCGAACGCGACGGCGCGCCCATGGATATACGCGATTTTCCGCTGGTATTTTGAACCAGAACCAAACCGGGCGGTCTGCGCCCGGATTATTTTTTACCAGATTCTTGTTTCCCGATTTTCCTAAAAACAGCATCTTTGTCCAACTTTTTATATTTCATAAACCATGGGTGATTACCCGTTTCTTGACGCACGGCATTTACGGTTGTCGGCGCCGGCTGTAATACGTCGTCGCCCGGCATCCAATTTGCGGGTATGGCAACCCCAAACGCATCGCCCGTCTGCAAACCGACAATCATTCGTTTGATTTCGGCAATATTGCGCCCCAGTACCGCCGGGTAATATAAAATCGCGCGTACGGTGCCCATTGGGTCAATAATAAACACAGCGCGCACCGCATGAGTGTCCGACGTTTTTGTATGAATCATTCCGTACATTTTTGCAATTTTTCCCGTCATATCATCGATTAATGGAAATGTTATTTTTTCGCCACCGGGCATTTTTTCAATCGCATCAAACCACGCCAGATGTGATGACAATGCGCCCACAGACAGCCCGACCAACTGAACATTTAATTTTTCAAATGCGTCCATTTCGCGTTGAAAAGCAATAAATTCAGATGTACAAACCGGTGTAAAGTCCGACGGGTGCGAAAAGAACACAATCCATTTGCCCGCAAAATCCGCCGGAAATTTAATTGGTCCGTTTGTTGTGCTGGCGCTAAATTCTGGGGCTTTTGTTCCAATTAACGGTATTGTTGGTGGCGCAGGTTGTTCGGCATATTCGCATAAATCGAATAAATCATCCATATTTTTTTCTCCTTTGACATGTTTGAATGTATCATTTTTGGCGGATTTTTGGCACAGGAACGTATTCCGAACAAATAAAAAACTTTACTCTTGATAAAATGTGCTAAGATATAAATAATAAAGGGCAAGAATAAAGGATATAAATATGAAAAGGTCAGACATTGTACGTTCTATTCAGGTTCGATTCAAACACATGCGCGCGAATGACGCAGCGGCAATTTTAGATACTGTATCGGACCATATGATTGAATCTGTTGCCAACGGCGATCGTATTGAAATTCGTGGCTTTGGCACGTTCCAGCCACGCGCCCGCGCAACCAAGATTGGATATAATCCCTGTACGGGTCAGCCTATGCCATTACCGGCCAGCACGACTATCCTGTTCAAGCCAAGTCGTGAATTAACCAAAAAGATGAATGGACAGTAATTATGTTATTTGGAAAAAAGTCAGGCATAAAAAATCGTAATCGTGAACGATATGAGCGCGTTCGTCGCCTGATGTGGATTAAGTGCGAGGCTTGTGGAAAACTGGTCTATTACAAAGATTACAAAGACAACAAATACATTTGCCCCAGTTGTGGTCGTGCCTTTATTATGACCCCAAAGCAACGTTTTGATTTGCTGTTTGACGATAATACCTGGGAAAAATTAACGCCGCCAAGTGTGTCGGACGATCCGTTAAAATTTGTTGATCGTGTGGCTTATACCGACCGTTTGGATGATGCGCGTTCTGAAACGGGTTGTTATGACGCGGTGTCAACGGCGGACGGCACAATCGGTGGTATTCCGTCAACGGTATGCGTATTAAATGGACTGTTTATGATGGGGTCCATGGGACGTGCGGCTGGTGATGCAATTGTTGCTGCAATGGAACATGCGGTCGCGGAACGCCGTCCTTTTATTATGGTTACATCAAGTGGTGGCGCGCGCATGCAGGAAAACATCCTGTCGTTAATGCAGATGGCACGCACAACCGTTGCTGTGAATAAATTGCACGCAAATGGAATCCCTTATATTGTTTTATTGACGGACCCAACGTTCGGTGGGGTCACCGCATCGTTTGCGATGCTGGGCGATATTCATATTGCAGAAAAGGGCGCACGTATTGGTTTTGCGGGTCGTCGCGTAATTGAACAGAATATTCGTGAAAAATTACCATCTAATTTCCAGACCGCGGAATATTTGTATGAACATGGCATGGTTGACATGGTCGTCGCGCGTGGTGATTTACACGATGCGATTGCAAAAATTTTGGCTGTGTTGACTAAACAGGAACGTACCCAAAAACAAATTGTTGCAACCACACCATCACATGATGCGTCTAAAAAAATCCGTGGCATGGGCGAAAACGAAGCGTATGACAAAGTACTGCTTGCGCGTCATGAAAACCGCCCGCACTTCTTGGATTATATCAATGGCATTGTTGATGATTGGACATACCTTGCCGGCGACAGATTGTATTCAGAAGACGCGGCAATGGGTTCTGGTATTGGCTTTTGGCGTGGGATTCCTGCGGTAATTATCGGCCAGGAACAGGGACGCACCATTGAAACACGTCAAAAACATCGTTTTGGTATGGCGAACCCAGACGGCTATCGCAAGGCTATTCGTATGATGAAGTTGGCGGAAAAATTCAACCTGCCATTGATTTCATTGTTTGATACCGCTGGTGCATTTGCGGGCCGCGAAGGCGAAGAACGCGGCCAATCCCAGGCGGTTGCATCATCGATTGCGGCTGGTCTGTCCATGCGTGCGCCTTATGTCGCCGTTAATACGGGCCAGGGTGGCTCCGGCGGTGCGATTGCGATTGGTACGGGCGACCGTGTTCTGATGATGGAAAACGCGATATATTCGGTTATCGCGCCTGAATCATGTGCAAGTATTTTGTGGCGCGACAACAAATTCCGTGCGACTGCTTCGGCAGCTATGAAATTGACCGCGCGTGATATGGCTGATATGAACGTTATTGATGAAATAATTCATGAACCGGCAGGTGGCGCACACACAGACTGGCAAACTACAATGGAATTGTTGGCAAATTCTGTCGCAGAACAGATTAAGGAACTGCAACAAATTCCTGTTAACGAATTGCCGGCGCGTCGCGCGGATAAATTCTTGGCGATGACACGGGATGTTGAAATATATCAGCCCGAACACATCGGCGAAGAACACTAAAAAATCCCGCATGTGCGGGATTTTTATTGTTTCAAATTTTCTGCCACGAAATTCCAATTTACAAGGTTGTCCAAGAACGCATCAATAAAATTCGCCCGTTTATTTTTATAGTCCAGATAGTACGCATGTTCCCATACGTCTAAATTTAATATGGGTTTCATATTATGTACAATTGGTGTATCTGCGTTCATAGTGTTTATAATGCGCAACACATCCCCGTCTCGTACCAGCCACGTATATCCGCTGCCGAAAACGCTTGTGGCGGCATCTTTGAATTGCTTCTTAAAGTTTTCAGCGCTGCCGAATTGTTCGATAATTTCATCTGGAATTTCTGCTGTGCATTTTGGACACATACCATGAAAAAAGAAATCGTGATTATAAACTTGCGCGGCGTTATTAAATATTTTTTGTTCATCTGATTTTCCCGCAGATTCTTGGATGATATCCATCAGGGACACTGATTCATACGGCGTATTTGCAATTAATTTATTCAGGTTGTCAATATATCCCGCCACGTGTTTGCCATGGTGAGTTTCGATTGTTTCGGCTGAAATATATGGTGCCAATGCATCGGTTGCGTACGGTAATGGAAACTGTGCAAGTGTGAACATAATAGATTCCTCCTTTGGTGGGATGGTGCAAACTTTTTATATTGTCTGCAACAGGAAAGATTTATTAAAAACTGCTTGCGCGTGCATAAAAATATTTTCTATAATCGAACCATTGAAAGGAGTCTTAATATGAAAAAATTATCATTTTTATCTGCGGTCTTGGGTTTAACATTTGCTGGCGCGGCATCTGCGGCTGATATTACAATTTATTATTCGCCATCTTGCCCACATTGTCATCATGCACGCGAATTCATTTCCAACACATTGGTTTATGAATACCCAGAATTAAAGGTGACTGCGGTCAACGTTATGGACCAGGCAAACCTGCCGATGTTCCAGGAAGCATTGAAAAAATGTGAATTTGATAATGGCGGTGTGCCAGTTATGGTAATTGGCGACAAGTGCGAACAGGGTTATGCCGATTTCATGCAGGACACAATGCGCGAATATGTCGAAGTTGACATGTCCGACGAACAAAAGGCTGTTGCGGCAGAAAATAAAAAAGCCATGTCCGAAGATGCGGAAAAATTCAAATCTGAACATGCAGACCGCGCAAATGCCGTTGTTGAATACAATGCATCGGCGGTTGTCGAAGAACCGGTGGCAGAGGTCGCAAAAAAAAATGAAGGTGGCAGCACAATTTGGTTCTGGGGTCTGTTGATTGTTTTGGTTGCGGGTCTGGGCTATGTCTTGGTACGCAAAGACAACAAAAAATAATCACATAAATCGGAACGAATATGTTTGATTTAACAGCACTTGATTATGTATATGTGGGCGTCGTATTGGCGTCCACAATCTGGGCGACAATTCGTGGTGGCGTTTATGAAACAATCGCAACGATGTCATGGGTTATTGCGGCGGTTTCTGCGCGTTTCGCATCCCCTTGGTTGGATAAATTATTACAGTCTTGGTTTGATTTGTCTGAATCAACGGTCGGCACATTGGTTGCGTCCTATTTTATCGTATTTTTTGCGATATTAATGCTGGTTGGTTTTTTGAATCAAAAACTGCGCGATAAAATCCAGGACAGCATTATGAACGTCACCGACAAGACGCTGGGGGTAATTTTTGGTATTATCCGCGGTATTGTTGTTATGGGGATATTCTATTGGGGTGCATTGTGGTATTATTCAGATACGCCATTTTTGCCAAAATGGTTGGCCCAGTCGCGTACGCGTCCGATTATGCAAATTACTGCGGTTAAATTGGATGATTGGTTCTTTCCGGGACCTGAAAACAAGTTGTTGGCACGTGATATGGCGGGTACTCACCAGGCAATTGAAATTTATAAAAATCTGATAAACCCTGCGGTCTCTGCCAATAAACAGTCAACAAAATCTGTCTCTGCGGGTACGGTTGAACCAGACACAGAAACTGGTTATAAATCATCTGAACGTGCCGCGTTGGAAAACCAGTTGTTGCAAAGTGAAACCGTTGCGCGCGCGGTCGAAGAACATGCCGATACGGAATCTGCCACGGAATCAATTGCAGAATAAAGAATCCCCCATGTGGGGATTTTTTATTATTGTCTTGATTTTGCATACAAAAGCACTATTATACGTCGGGTACAAGAGAGAATTTGATTTTATCCCTGTGTCTTTATTAAGCATAATAAAATACCATAGGGGAACCCAAGCCGTGCGACCACAGATTCACTGCAAATAAAGATTTTTCTTTATTAGTAATGAATTTGGTGGTTGCACAAATGTGAAACTAAACAAAAGGATTATAAATGGTAAAAGTACGTGAAAAGAAAGAAACGCCAAAAAAGGGCGATAAACCAAAAACACCAAAATCTATTCGTGGCATGAACAAACACGAAACGGATGCAAACGACGATAAGATTTATTTTATGGCACTAGGCGGTCTGGAACACATCGGCCAGAATATGTACGTGTATAAATATCGTGGCAAATACTTGGTCGTTGATTGCGGTATGGGATTCTTGGACGAAGAAATTGGGGCCGGCGACGTTCAATACTGCGACACAACATGGTTGGAAAAACGCAAGAAAGACGTTGTGGGATTCATTATCACACACGGACACGAAGATCATATCGGTGCATTAAAATATGTATGGCCAAAATTCAGAAAGCCTATTTATTGCACACGTTTTCCTGCGGAAATTTTGCGTCGCACATTTGCGGGCATTGAAATGGATTTTGACCCGGTCAAAGACATTGTCGAATTTGACCACAATGGCGCAACACTGGATTTGAATCCATTCACGGTTGAAACGTTCCACGTCACCCATTCCGTGCCCGAGGCTCAAATGTTAATCATCCAGACCGACGCGGGTAAAATCTTGCATACGGGCGACTGGACATTTAACGATGACATTCCAATCGAAGCACCAACTGATTTTGCACGCCTGGCGGCAATTGGTTCGGACCCAAAATTATTGGCATGTATGTGTGATTCAACCAATTCTTCGCGCCAGACAAAACAGACCACTGAAACCCAGGTTCGTGAAACATTGACTGAAATCATGAAGAATGCACCGGGTCGTGTTTTGGTGACGGGTTATTCGCGCAGTTTGGCGCGTATGAAAATGTTTGCCGAAGCGGCCCGTGCCGCCGGCCGTATCGCGTGCATCAAGGAACGCAGTAATCCAAATCCTGTGCCGTATGTTGGTCTGCCGGAATTCCGTGAAATGGGGATTAAGTTTGGCTATATCAACAAAGACGATGTATATCTGCACAGCGAAATCAAAGATTTGCCGGCGGAAAAACAGGCAATATTCCTGACCGGTTCCCAGGGGGAAAAGTTCGCAATGTTGACACGTCTGTGCCATGGCCAGGTAAAAGAATTAAAACTGCAACCAACTGACACGGTTGTGTTCAGCGCAATTATTATTCCAGGTCGTGAACAGGATGTTTCGTATTTGTACAACAAACTGGCGCGTATGGGTGTAAAAACACACACAATCTTTGATACAGATAACTTGCACGCCAGTGGACACGCCGGTCGTCCAGAATTGGAACGTTTCTATGACATGGTTCATCCTCAGGTGTCTGTTCCAATGCATGGTGATTACATCAACGAAATGTTGAACGGCAAAATGGCGATGGAACGCGGTGGCGCAAAACACATGATGGTTGTTCATAATGGTGAAATGATTGCCTTGGCGGATGGTGCGGAACCATACGTTGCCGAAACAATCGAAACCAGTTATGTCGTTATGGAAGGCGAAACCGAACGCAGCACCAACGACCAGGTTTATAAAAACCGTAAAAAGATTGCATCCAACGGCGCGGTGTTCGTCACCTTGCCTGTGGACAAGCGCGGTTTTCTGAAAGGCACGCCCGAGGTTTCAAGTGCTGGAATCTTTGAAACGGACGAAACAGGATTTATGAAACGTTCGATTCAAATTGAAATCACGCGTGCGATTGATGGTCTGACGAAAACCGAACGCAAGGATAAAAACAATCTGATACGCGCGGTGCAAATCGCATCAAACAAGGTGGTTCGTGCCGCCTTGGGTGCAGACAAAAAACCGCAGTACAGCGTTCACTTTGTCCAGAAATAATAAACCCCGCCGTCTGGCGGGATTTTTTTGTTGGTATGTCGTGCGGTATAATAATACCGTATGATTTTTTCTTGACTTTTCTGCGGGGGTGGGGCATAATAGCCGCGCTTTAATTTATAAAACCAAGGGTAAAATAAAAATGGCAGCGACAAAATCGTTAAAAAAGTGCGAATTGGATGCTAAATGGTATCTGATTGACGCAACTGATTGCACGCTGGGTCGTTTGGCGGCATATACTGCAAACATCCTGCGTGGCAAGCACAAGCCAACATGGACACCAAACATGGATTGTGGTGATCATGTTATCATTATCAATGCTGACAAGGTTGCATTGTCTGGCCACAAGGCTGACAAAGACCGTTTCTTCTGGCATTCTTTGTGGACAGGTTCATTGAAATCACGCACACTGGGTCAGATGCGTGACGAAAAACCAGAAAAATTTGTATTTAATGCTGTTAAACGTATGATGGGTCGTTGCAC
>JAGBSK010000008.1 GCA_017631895.1 Alphaproteobacteria bacterium
CATTTCTTGGGCATCACGAATACCGGCCACGGTTTGAAAATATTGATTAATCAACGGCAAAATCTCCGTCAATCTTGAATATTCCTTGGACAGACGTGTCAATTCATCGCCCGTCGCATTACCAGAATTCATCTGCGCTTCTATATCTGCGGCACGATTTTGAATATCTCTTAATTTCTGTTCAATAATCATATTATTTCGCCTTTACAATTTCAATCGCATCCACCAAAGACACAACCTGCTGATTTCCCGATTGCATATCTTTGATTGCCACCATTTGCGACTTCGCTTCATCTTCACCAATAATAACACTAAATTGTGCCTTTATCTTATCGGCGTAATCAATTTGATTTTTGAATTTTTTATCTGCTTCTAAATACGCAACCGCTGTAACACCCGCATCGCGTATCGCATTTAAGACAGATACCGCATACGCCAAATTATCCGCCCCCATACACAATACAGAAACCGAAACCGGCGAATCAAAGCGCGTTAAATCAATTGCACCATTTTCCATCAATGCGACAAAGATACGTGAAAAACCAATTGCGGCCCCAACACCGATAATTTTGGTCTTGGAAAATTTACCCGCCAAATCCGCATAGCGTCCACCACCGGCCGCCGTACCCAATTCCGGATGACTTAACAACTTAAATTCAAAAACCAATCCGGTATAGTATGCCAACCCACGCGCAATCGACAAATCGATATACGCATTTTTCACACCAAACAATTCCAATGTCTTGATGAATTCATTTAATTCCGCAATCGCGGCATCTAACTTTTCCGATTTATTAACAAAGCCCGCATAACCATCAACAAAGACCGATTTAATTTGATTTTCTTTATCGGCATCATTCAATGTATCACGTAACCCTTCGGCAAAGTCATCATCACCCATTTTGTCTTTCTTATCAATCAAGACAAACACATCTTTCTTTTGTGCATCTGTCATTTCCAAATAATCAAACAATGCATCCCAAAACGGACGTGATCCAACATACACCGCATTGTCACCAATAAATTCGGACACAGAATTTAACGTGCGCTGGATAACGGAAATAATTTCTGCATCATAATTCGTTGACAGTGAATTAATCCCCATTATATCCATATCCATCTGATAAAATTCACGATAGCGGCCACGCTGTGCACGTTCACCGCGATAGCGTTTTGAAAACTGGCTGGCGCGGAACGGAAACACCAAATCATTCAAATGCCCCGCAACATAACGTGACAGCCCAACCGTCCCGTCATAGCGCAATCCCATTTTTGTATCACCTTTTTGAAACAAGAACATCTGTGTTTCAATTTCATCCCAATTATCTTTGTCCGTCAAAACTTCGGCACGTTCAATCGCCGGCAAATCCAGCAAATTAAATCCCGACTTCTTTAACACATCCAACATACGTGCCGCACAATAATCAAAGCAACGCTGTTGTGTTGGTAATAATTCTATAAATCCCGACAAAGGTTTCGTTGGTTTTAAATCCATTTTATTTTTTCCTATTGTTTCGTATGAAAACCGTTGGCATTGTCAGTGCCGCTTTTTTAATATACAATAAATATACGCTAATACTCGCCCGCTGGGGCGTGATGCAATTTGACAAAAATAAATTTTACTTTACACATTTCATATATAATGATAGAACATTTTTTTCATTTTTCAAGGGGATATTCAGAAAAAGCCACAGCATATCAAATTAAAAATATTGATGTAATTGACCGCCGTTTTGCGTCAACCAACGCTTGGCCCGTTCCACACCAAAACCATACAGTTCACGCACAGTCGCCCAAAATTCCGGCGAATGATCCATATGACGCGTGTGCGCCAATTCATGCATTACAACATAGCGCATAACCTCTTTTGGTGCGAACGCCAAACGCCACGAAAAAGACATTGTACCGGTGGTTGAACAACTGCCCCAACGGGTGGTCGTATCACGAATCGCAATACGTTGCGGCCAAAATTCACGTGGCGCAGTACGCACCATAACTTTCAATTCCCGCAAAAATTCCGATTTAATAAAGTCACGCACACGACGTTCAAACATATCGGTCGCACCACCAATCGTTAAAACACCCGTCGCATCATCCATACGATTTGAACGCATGGTTTCATCATGCACCAACTTTACCCGCCGCCCCAGAAATTCAATATATTGCCCTGATTTTAACTGTATTTTATCGGGGGATTTCAAAAAAATTCCATCTACCCACTTTTGCTTACTTAATAAAAATTTTATTGCTGCCGCATTTGACACCAACCAAGGTTTTGATATATGTATTTCACGTTTTGGCCGTGTTTTTGGCCGCAAAGTAATATTACGCAACCCACGTCTTGTGGTGATTACAACCGGCACCTCAACACCCGACGACAAAGTAAAAACATAATCCGACATTTACTTTAATTGATTTTTAATATCCCGCACAATGGCATCAACGTTAAATCCGGCCATAGAATATATTTCATCTCCTGGTCCCGACGCGCCAAATTTATCAATTCCCACAACTGCATCGGCAAATTCGAACCAAGGCGCGCTGGCCGCGGCCTCTATCGCAACGACAAATCCGGATAACATACGGCTTTTATATTCCATATTTTGCGCACGAAAATCCGCAACCGACGGCACAGATACAACCTGAACATCACGCCCCAAACGCTCTGCAACACGCACAGCCAAAGGCACCTCACTGCCCGTTGCCAACAATGTCACCCGCACACGCCCCGATTCGGACGGGCGTATTATATATGCACCACGGGATATTTCCGCCCCCAAAGGCGTTGGCACCTGGACAAACTTTTGACGCGACAAAACGATTGCCGTGGGCTTATGCTCTTCACGCAATGCACGTCGCCACGCATAGACAACTTCGGCCGCATTACATGGACGAAACACATTTAAATTCGGCATCATACGCAAAGACGGCAATTGTTCAACCGGCTGATGTGTTGGCCCATCTTCACCGACGGCAATGCTGTCGTGCGTTAACACATACACAACCGGCAAACCGGACAATGCCGCGACACGCATACTGGGCCGCATATAATCACTGAACACCAAGAACGTTGAACCAAAGGCGCGCAAACCCGACAACGCCAAACCGTTCATAATCGCACCCATTGCATGTTCACGCACACCATAGTTAATATAATTTCCCGAAAAATCATCTGCACCGATTACACGTGCCGCGGCGACTTTGACACTGGTACTGCCACCCAAATCTGCACTACCCCCAATAACATTTGCACCGGCGCTTAACAATTCTTGCAGGTATAAACCGGACAATTCACGCGTAGAAATTGCGCCCCCAACCACAGGCATCGACACATTTGGCACCACCACCGGCGCAACCGTTGCGACAAACGGCACCTGTTCCATTTCAACATTACGCCACAATTCTTCACCGATTGGCGACACAAACTGCTGAATAAGTTTCATCATTTCTGCATCTTTCAATGCCAAGCCGTGTGCCGCCGATTTTCCGGCCAAACTTGAATTCGCACCAATTTCGGTTTAGCATTGAATAAATACCGGCCCATCCAACATCAACGCAGAATTCAGCGCACGATTAATTTGCACAAAATTATCCCCAACGGTTGACAACGTCCGCCATCCTGCCGCCCGCATACGTGCCGGCACATCCATATCTGTCTGGGCGACGCCATCGATAGTAACCCCATTATCATCCCACATTAAAATCAGATTATCTAACTTATATCGTCCTGCGAATGCGATTGCCTCTTGCGCGACACCTTCCATTAAATCACCATCGGAACACAGGCAATAAACCCGTCCATCGGTCTTTTTGATTTTTTCTGCCAACGCCATACCGACGGCATTTGCAATCCCCTGCCCCAGCGGGCCGGTCGTTGCGTCAACACCTGCGACGCCATATTCCGGATGTCCCGGCAATCCACCGACACGACGAAAAGTGGCCAAATCCCCCACATCGTACCCCGCCATTTTCAGCACAGAATACAACAACGCACTGCCATGCCCCGCCGACAAAACAAATCTATCACGTCCACGACGTAGAAAACACGAATACAGCACAGTCAAGATATCCGCCGCACCCACAACA
>JAGBSK010000009.1 GCA_017631895.1 Alphaproteobacteria bacterium
AATACTTTTACCTTTATTAATAGCGAACGCTAATTTATAACAAAAATATATAAAAGTCAAGCATTGTTTTTATATTTTTTGTTTTTTAATTTTTATGCGATGGTTTTATCAGGTCTGATATGACTTTGACCGGTGTAAATGTGGTTAATGGTGTTTCCACAAATACGGTGTTCCAATTGGCCATTGCGCCATTCCACAGACCGGGACGTTCCATTGCGCGCAGTGGGCGGCCACCGCTGCTTTTTTCGGAAATAAAGCCCGCGCGTTCGTCGATAAAGTTTAATAAATTAAAACGGTTTCCCATATAATCGCGTGGCATACATACTATGTCTGTGGGGCTGAAAAATTCGCCACGTTTTAATATGTCTATGTTGTCGGGGGCGATTTGTGCGGGTTCTACGATTTGCAATCCCAACAATCCATTTTTGTCGCGTACCCAAAATGGGCCACCGCCCGGTTCGCCGGTGTTTTTGATAATACCGCATACGCGCAATGGGCGGTTTAATATGTCGCGAACATTTGTGTTGGCGGTTGTTTTTATGCCCAATGTGGTATCGATGAAGTTGCGAATTTCGTTTGTGTCCGCCGTGTCATTGTCCAGCGCACGCATGTAATCAAAAATTTGCGTTTGGATTTGCATTGCCAATCCCGCCAAGGCGCGTTTGTGATAAATCGTGTCTGCACGTGCCGATTCGGGGCATACGTTATCGATGTTTTTGATAAATATAATATCTGCATCAATATTGTTCAGGTTTGCAATTAATGCGCCGTGACCTGCGGGACGGAATAATAATTTGCCGTCATCTGTTCTGAAGGGGGTGTTGTCCAAATTCACCGCGATTGTATCGGTCGATGGCTGTTGCGTGGACATTGTTATATTGTATTTTACCGATAAAGCCGATTCGTATTGTGGGATAATTTCGACCAAATGCGTGTTAAATCCATCTATGTGTTCGGGTGATACGGTAAAGTGTATATTGACCATGTCATTGGATTTTGCGTATTGTGCGCCTTCGATTAAATGTTCGGCCAATGCGGTACGGTTAAAGCCGTCGTATTTGTGGAATTGTAATAATGCTTTTGGCAGGTTGCCATAGTTTATACCGGCGTCCGTTACCAAGTGTTTGATTATATCCATGTTTGATGGGTTTTCGGGCAGGGTGGCACGCAAATCATCGTAAAATGCGAATTGTTCCAGATTTTCCAATACCAATTGGGTAGTTTTATTCATTTCGCCGGTTGTCATATATTCAAACAGGTCTTTGAACATTCGTGTGGCCGCGCCGGATGCGGGGACGAACTTTACAATATTGTATTTGTCTTGATTGCGTGTGTAATGTTCAACCCAGTTGTTGTCCAACATAGGTCTGATGCCGTGGTTGATTGTGGCGGCGGATTCTATGTCAGAATATGGAAAGCCGGTTTCAAAATCGCGCAGTTGACGATTTACAATGTCTAAGGTTAATTCGTGATTTTCAATTTGTTTGATATCAGATTCAGAAAAGTATGACATGGGAAAGTCCTTTGGTATATGTCACTTGGTTTTATCTTATTATAATTTGGACGGTACTGCAAGGAATCCTTTGGTATTCGTTCCTGTGTCTTGAAAGGCGGGATTGTGGCACTATATATAGGTAAAAGTGAAAATTTAAGGAGTGTCAGAAATGAATCCAGATGATTTACAAGAAACGCCACAACAGGCAATTGAAAAATATACGACTGATTTTACCAAGTTGGCCGCCGATGGAAAATTAGATCCGGTTATTGGTCGTGATGAAGAAATTCGTCGCGCAATTCAGGTGTTAAGTCGTCGTACAAAAAATAACCCTGTGTTAATCGGTAATCCGGGGGTTGGTAAAACGGCTATTGTCGAAGGTTTGGCGAATCGGATTATATCGGGGGATGTGCCGGAAAACTTGTTGAAAAAGCAATTGTTGTCTTTGGATATGGGGGCATTGATGGCGGGGGCGTCTTTCCGTGGCCAATTCGAAGGACGATTAAAGGCGATTTTAAAGGCCGTCAAAGATGCGGACGGTAAAATTGTTCTGTTTATTGATGAATTGCATACTTTGGTTGGTGCCGGTAAAGGCGAAGGCAGTATGGATGCCGCCAATTTATTAAAACCAATGTTGGCACGTGGTGAATTGCATTGCTTGGGTGCGACTACGTTGGATGAATATCGTCAATATATTGAAAAAGATCCTGCGCTGGCGCGTCGTTTTCAACCGGTTTATGTTGATGAGCCGACGGTCGATGATACCGTTTCGATTTTGCGTGGATTAAAAGAAAAATACGAAGGTCACCATGGTGTGCGAATCGCGGATGCGGCGTTGGTGACGGCGGTAAAGTTGTCTAACCGTTATATTACAGACAGATTTTTGCCCGATAAAGCAATTGATTTGATTGATGAAGCGGCATCGCGTGTGCGTATTGAAGTTGCGTCAAAGCCGGAACGTTTGGATGAAGTCGACAGGCATTTAATGCAATTGAAAATAGAACAACAGGCATTGAAAAAAGAAAAAGATGATGAATCCAAAAAACGCTTAAAAGATTTGGAAAATATTATCGCCGGTGTTGAAGCAGAATCAAAAAAGTTAACCGCCGATTGGCAGGCAGAACAGCAAAAAATGCGTGGACTGTCCGATGCAATGGCGGCATTGGATGCGGCCAAGGCCGAAGTGGCGGCGGCTATGCGTAATGGGGACTATGAAAAAGCGTCTGCATTGCAATATGGTAAAATTCCACAATTGGAAGAGGATATTCGTGCTATGAACGAAAACGCACGTGAATATAAAACGGTGTTGCCGGAACATATTGCCGCAGTTGTTAGTAAATGGACAGGCGTGCCCGCCGACCGATTGAACGCAGAAGAGCAATCAAAATTGTTGAATATAGAAGATGCTTTGCGTAAACGTGTTGTTGGCCAAGATAATGCATTGGGGGTTGTGGCGCGTGCAATTCGTCGTTCCCGTGCGGGGTTAAGTGATCCACGTCGTCCATCGGGCAGTTTTATGTTCTTGGGTCCCACCGGTGTAGGTAAGACCGAGGTTGCCAAGGCCCTGGCGGAATATCTGTTTAACGTTGATACGGCGAT
>JAGBSK010000010.1 GCA_017631895.1 Alphaproteobacteria bacterium
CAACAAACAAAACCTTGCCACCTGCGGCTGCAATTGCTTCCAAAGCAACCAAAGAACGGTGCAACAAAGGAGCTGTTTTGTTCAAGTTAATAATATGAATTTTATCTTTAACCCCATAAACATATGGTGTCATCAATGGATTCCAGCGACGAGTATGGTGTCCAAAATGTACACCCGCTTCCATCAACTGTTTCATCGTAAATGTTGGCAATGCCATGATTTTTATCCTTTTTGTGTTGTTATCCTCGCCGTCTGTGGAAACCCAAACCAGTGATTTGGACACAAATTTAACAGAACGGCTGTGTTCTTCGCACATAGTGCGTGCCACGATAATAAACAAATCCCCGCAAAAAATCAAGTAAAAATATAAAAAAATCACATACCCCTCCCCATCAGAAAAAACACCTTTTAACATTGACAAACCAAACCTTTGTACTATATTAATAGTGTGTGGCGTGTGCCCACCAAGGAAAAAAGGAAACGAATGACGAAGTACAGAACCATCTTGACTGCAATCTTATGTGGCACGCTGTGTTGCGCGCCAGTCTTGGCCGCAGATAATTGCGACGACGCACTGTATCGTCGTTATAATCCCGACAAATGCACACACGAATTCCGTGATTCTGGTTTTTCATTTGCCTCAACCGCCGCCGTGGTATCTGGTACCGCTGCATTAATTGGTGGCACAATTGCATTATTGGGCGGTTCGTCTGACAAAGGCGATACGTCATCCGCCCCCCATTCAACATTACCAACATACACAATGGTTGGTGGCGACGTAGATTCCGTACATTTGTCCTCTATTTTCAGCGACACAAATTATGCCAGCAACGCAAATCAATACAACGACATCCGTGTGGCATATTCATTGGCACGTGGATACACCGGCAAAAATTCAGATATCGCTGTATTCGATTCAAATGAATTAACAGACCACGGTGCAAATGTCGCGGCCCTGGCGGGTGGCACGATTGCCCCAGACGCCAACGTCAATATTTATACAGTTGCACGTTCACAATACGATTTTGATTCATTTTATACAATCGGCAATACAATCCAGAACGCAACCGATAACGGCGCCAATATTTACAATTTCAGTTGGTCAGCGAATATCTACGCAAACCAAGTCCGTTCCCGCTATCACATGGAACAAATGACCGACAAGAACTTTATCAAATCTTTGACAAACGCAGCGACACAAAACGACGCCATTTTTGTTTGGGCGGCGGGCAATGATGGAAATTCCCAATCCAGTGCATTATCAGCAATGCCATTACACATCCCAGAATTAAATGGACACTTTGTGAACGTAGTCGCCTGGGACAGTGAAACGGGTTCCCTGGCGTATTACAGCAACGAATGCGGCATAACAAAAAATTACTGTATAACTGCCCCCGGCAGCGATATCTATGTATCTGCCACAGACGAAACCATCAGCGGCACCAGTTTTGCAACCCCGATTGTATCTGCCGCAATCGCCGTAATCCGCGAAGCGTTCCCATACATGAAGTCTAACCAAATTACGGCCCTTTTATTTGAAACCGCACGCGACATCGGCGAAGTTGGTGTTGATACGGTTTATGGACACGGCATGTTGGATTTGGAACGCGCACCACGTCCTGTTGGCGCCGAATTAGTACCTTTATCAGACGGCATGACCGTTGCCCTGCGCACAGCCCACATGACCGGTGGCATCGCACACAACGTAAAATCAGAAAATATTAAATTTGCATTTGTTGACAGCTATGGCCGTGCATTTGATGCAAACCTGAATGACAACATCAGCATCAAAAACCGTGGCATTGGATTTGAACGCCTGCACGATAATAAAGAAACAAACATGCATTTTGGAAATATTGAATTTGGCTTCAAGAATACAGAACTATTAAAGGGTGATGGATTTTTATCAACAGATTCCCAAAACATGATTACATTTATTGGTCTGAACAATTCTGTACAATTTGGTCGCACAGCATTATTCAGCCGCACAACCATCGGCACAATGAATCCAACCGCATCTGCCGAATCAATGATAAACGGTTTCTCAAGAATCTTGACTGGTTCTATTACCCTGGGTGCAACCGCGGGCGATTGGACATTTACATTTGGCACTACCGATACAATTATTGACGGCAACATGTACCTGCGCGCCCCAACAGGACGACGCGTTAATGGCGATTATACATTTGCAAATCACAGCATTGACATGACAAGCCGTCCATCTATCGAAGTATCCGCATCATACAAATTTATGACCGCCGGATTTGTAGACAATCCATTCGGAACAGATGAATTATATTTCATCGCCAAGACTAAACTACAGTTTTAAAATAAAAATCTTAAACAAAAATCAGCGACAATCGTTTCTACAAAAAAGCGCTTGCTTTTTAGGTTTATAATTGCTCAAATCCAATATATTGAATAAACTAAAAGGAAAGTGTTATGGCAGGAAGTATTAACAAAGTTATATTAGTTGGAAACATCGGCCAAGAACCCCAGGTTCGCACCATGGGCAGCGGTCAAAAGGTGGTCAGTTTTTCCCTGGCAACATCTGATCGTTGGCGCGACCGCGCAACCGGCGAACAAAAGGAACAAACAGAATGGCACCGCGTTGTAATCTTTAATCCTAATCTGGTCGAGGTGGCCGAACGCATGTTGCAAAAGGGAACTAAATTGTATCTAGAGGGGGCCCTTCGCACACGCAAATGGCAAAATCAATCTGGCGCAGACGTTTATACAACGGAAGTTGTCCTGAACCCATTCGGTGGCCAAATGGTTATCCTAAGTGGCGCAAAATCAATGGATGGTATGGGTTCTGAATACGCCGCACCCGCGGCACCGGCATCCGCCCCCCGCGAAGAAATTTCCGTAGCCGACATCGGCGACGATATACCATTCTAAACACACCTATCAAATAATCCCCATTTTTGGGGATTTTTATTTTTGAATTGCACACATATAATCCGCAACCAACTTGTTGTGCATATCGGATTTTATCTGATTCAATGATTTGCACTTACCATCTGCCCCTCGATACGATACACGCCCAACCGATTCCAAATAATTACAATCAAAACCAACCGTACCATCGGGATAAAAACAATAAACCAAACGTCCACGCGCATTCCCAACCGGTGGCATTACTATTTCTGACAACTTTTTCACAGCGGATACCGCACCAACATCAACAAAATCACCAACAAAAGATTCAACCCGCACACCATTTATCGTATATTTTGCCGCCCATTTTTGTGGCATTTTCTCAAAATTTTGCACATTCAACTGCGGATTATTCAAAATACGCGATTCCAACAACGGCACAGATTCTGCAATCGTAAATGTTTTCAAATTCACCCTGTTCCGCAAATTTTTATCATTGGTAATCAAATCTGCGATATTCACGAACCAATCCGCTGACCCCGCGGGATGCAATTTATCATCAACCGAGACGGCCATACTTAATGATGACGTCGTGGGCAACTTTTTCATCAACAACCACCGCCCACAAATCCGCAACAACCATTTTGGATATCGCCGCAAGAAATCTTGAATTTGCTGTTCGTCTGCCATCAACCCGCGTCTGGGGCGCAAATTACGCAACATATTTATAACAGTATTCTGCTGGTTCGCATCCGCAACCCATGCACCATTGGTCTTTAACTGCAATCCCAATCCACGGTCCAACACCATATTCGCACATGCCGCGACATAATTAATTGGTGCAGTAAAGATTTCGCCCCCAGAAAACACAACAGAATTTGTAAAATTTGGAATTTTTTCAAATTCACCCAAATAAAAATTCAAATCTTCATGCGGCAACACGTTCTGGGAAACATTTGGCGAAGAACGCATATAACAACCATTACACCGCAAATTACAATACTGGGTCAGATAGAATAATAACTCGACCTCGTAATTTTCTGTATCATATATTATGTCCGATATTTGCTTGGAATAAGAATCTACCATCTTAACTTTTCTAATTCCTGTTTGGATTTTTGCAAGGCAATTATATTGTTTCGGGCGCGCTTTGCACAATCAATATTTGCCCACCCCAGATAAAGATTCAACGCCCCAATCAGCCCATTTATAATTGCTGCATCATAATTTTCACGGACCGCGGTCGCAATCGCACACATCAGGCAAGAAACCCCAATCGCAACCCCACCATAACCAATAACGGTGGACATTTTTGCTCTGTCCTGCGATTTTTTAATCATTTCATCTGTTGACTTAATTAATTCTTGCTTTGGGGTCATTTTGATTACCTTTGCTTGTGGTCATTATCTATTTTCTTTTTATATTGATAAATCTTGTACGCTGTATGCCCTGTGTATATCGCGCACAGCAAATACAACACCAGCATTTTCACAGCGTCGCCGTCATATCCATTTTTAATCAAATCTGTACCATTTCGAAATGTCCCACCAACGGACATACCATTCAGCATAATCAACACCGTCATCAAAGTATGATACAGCACATCACGATTTGGGCGATTTTCATTTGAATTATTATTAAAATTGCACGTACTCATACCAACAATTTTTATACAACACTCATATTTTGTCAACAAAAAAGTATTTTATTTCTTGTGCAAATCCTGCTATCGTTGAAACATGACAAAACAAACGCCTGATTTTTCATTAGAAATCGAATGTGGCACGCACCTGGTCGCCGGCGTGGACGAGGCTGGACGCGGTCCCCTGTGCGGTCCGGTTGTTGCGGCGGCGGTGATATTCCCCCGCCACGACATTGACATACCCGTCATAATCCGCGATTCTAAACAGATGACACCCGCCCAGCGTGCATGCGCATACGATTGGATTATAAACAATACAATCTGGGCAGTCGCCGAATGCGGTCCCGCCGAAATCGATGAACTAAATATCCTGTGGGCATCCATGACGGCGATGAAACGCGCGGTTGACAAACTGCCACAGATACCGGACCATTGTTTAATCGACGGGAACAGATTGCCGCGTGATTTAGTTGGAACCCCTGTTGTTCGTGGCGACGCAAAATCATTATCAATTGCCGCCGCATCCATTATTGCCAAGGAAACACGCGATAAAATCATGCATGACCTGGCGCGACAATTTCCACAATACGGTTGGGATAAAAACGCGGGGTACCCCACCAAGTCGCATTTGCAAGCCATCGACCAATATGGTATAAATGAACATTATCGCAAAAGTTTTGGACCGATTAAGGAAAGGATAAAAAATGAAACTTCGCACAATTGAAAATTTAGACCTGCGCGGGAAATACGTATTACTGCGCGACGATTTTAATGTCCAGATTGTTGACGGCGTCATTACCGAACCATTTCGAATTGATGAAAGCATGCCAACAATCAACGCCCTGCGCGCGGGTGGCGCACGCGTGGCAATTGTGGCACACCGCGGACGTCCCAAGGGCGAAAAAAACATGGAATACACCCTGCAACCAATCGCAGATTACATGGGAATAAAATTAATCCCCGATTGCCTTGATAAATCATTTATGCCCCAAATGCACGACGGCGATGTTGTTTTATTGGAAAACGTACGTTTTTATTCCGGCGAAGAATCCAACGACCCGGCATTTTCCGCCGAATTGGCGCGCGGATTTGATATCTTTGTCAACGATGCATTTGCGGTATCGCACCGCGCCCATGCCAGTACCGTTGGTGTGGCAGAAATATTGCCATCGTATGCGGGGAAATTGCTGGCATCTGAAATAGAGCATCTGACCGCGGTTATGGAAAATCCGGCGCGTCCCCTGCTGTCCATCGTCGCAGGCAGCAAGGTTTCCACAAAAATCGGTGTATTAAAGGCGTTGGCAAAATTATCAGACACATTAATTATCGGTGGCGCATTAGGAACAACATTTAACTATGCCACCGGCGCCCGTGTTGGAAATTCATTGTACGAAGCCGACCAACGCGATACAGCCCTGGAAATCTTAGAATACGCAAAACAGAATAATTGTCGCGTACTGTTGCCATTAGACAAAGGCGTCGCCAAAACCTTTGAACGTGACGCCGTACGCACCAACAAAGATTTTACCGAAATCGAAGCCGACGACATCATTATTGACGCAGGAATTAAAACCACCGAACGCGACGTTGCGGCAATCCGCGATGCGAAAACGGTTATCTGGAACGGCACGGTTGGCATGGCGGAATGGGCACCGACATGGTCATACGGTTCGTTCGCACTGGCACGCGCAATTGCCGAACAGACACGCGCCGACAAATTAACCAGCATTGTTGGCGGTGGCGACACGGTTGCCGCCCTGTCCGCATGTGGCGTGAAAAATGATATCACTTACGTATCAACCGGCGGCGGCGCATTCCTTGAATTTATCGAAGGCCGTACCCTGCCCGGCATCGCAATACTTGAAAACAAATCATAAAAATCCCGCTTTTGCGGGATTTTTATTCGCGTTTCTTTTTCTTGTATGCCAAGACATATGGCACAAATTTATCACTATGCGCATCACCAAACCATGTACGCGGAATTAAAATCGAATTCCCCATACCAGCGGCCATTTTTTCAACCACATCGCCATTCTTGGCATTAATCAGTTGCGTCAACCGCACCGACACAGAATCCATAGTCCCCGGCAAGATAAAAGTAATTTCATCACCCGCACGCGTTTCATTACGCAACTCGAACGTAATATTTTCATCATCGGTCGCCGTTATTACACCCGCCGCATGATAATCGGACGTACTGCGCGTTGTTTCATAGTTATGCGCCGACGCCCCCAATGGCCCATCAAAGAACGCCGTTGTGTACCCACGCGTTTCCAAACGATTCAGATTTTCCATAAACGGCGTCGGATCAAAGTGTTCTGGGTCCGCCACGTACGCATCCAACGCACATCGATATGCATGAACAACACTGCCCACATAGTATTCGGACCGATTGCGCCCTTCTATCTTCAAACTGTCTGGACACGCCGATACAACATCCGCCAATCGTGGCATTAAACACAAGTCTTTGGAGTTCATAATGTACGCGCCACGTTCGTCTTCATCAATTGGCATTTCGACACCCGTTTCCACCTCGCGCAATATTACATCATATTTCCAACGACACAGTTGCGCACACGCACCACGGTTTGCCGGACGACCCGTAATAAAGTTGGACAACAAACACCGCCCTGAATAAGACATACACATCGCCCCATGCACAAAGATTTCCAACCCAACATCTGGGCACGCCGCACGTATGGTCTTAAATTCGGCATGCGACACCTCGCGCGCCAAGACACACAATTTCGCGCCCGCATTTTGCCAGAACTTAACGGTTTTTGCCGAACAAATATTCGCCTGGGTGGAAATATGAATTGACATATCCGGGAAATTTTCCCGTACCCACATCACAATCCCGGGATCAGACACAATCAACGCATCGGGTTTCAGATATTCTATTACCTCGGCAACGCGCGGCATATTGGCATATTCGTGGTCATGCGCGAACAGATTGAACGCCAAATAAACTTTTTTGCCCGCACCATGCGCCAGGTCAATACCCTGCTTTACCTCATCTACATTAATTTTTGCCCGCGCCCGCATGGAAAACCCAGGCAATCCCGCATAAATCGCATCTGCGCCATATAAAATGGCGGTCCGAAAGGCATCCAACGTCCCCGCCGGTGCCAATAATTCTGGTAATTTTTTCGTATTCATACCGACTATTGTGCCCCAAATAAATATAAAGGCAAGGATTTTATACACCGCCAACACTTTTCACGAATCGCGGCGATACACACAACTTTTTATTGATAAAACAATTATCTTTGCTATTCTTTGACACGAAGAAAAAGGATTAGACATGTACATACTTGCATTGAACTGTGGTTCATCATCATTAAAATATCAGGTTTTTGACGCCAACACAAAAACACCAGTAATCGGTGGAAACGTTGAAAAAATTGGTTCTGCGGATTCTTTTATAACGCAAAAAATGCCCGACGGCACAAAACAAAAAAAAGGAACACCCATGAAAAACCATGACGAAGCATTAAGTGTTGTATTATCTATGCTGCGCGCCGCGTCTATGGATTTAACAGAAATCAAGGGTGTTGGCCACCGCGTTGTAATGGGCGGCGACAAATTTGCGTCATCAACACTTATCAACGATGACGTTATCAGAACTATCGATAAATTATCAGCATTGGCGCCTTTACACAATCCACCTGCCCTGCGTGGCATCATGACCGCGAAACAGTTATTACCGAACGCGGCCCAAACGGCGGTATTTGACACCGCGTTCCACCAGACAATGCCGGACTATTCATACCGCCATGCCGTTCCATCTGCTTGGCACCGCGAATTGGGCGTACGTCGTTATGGGTTCCACGGAACATCACACTTGTATGTGTCTAAACGCGCGGCATCAATGCTTAACAAACCCGCAAACGAATGCAATCTTATTAAAATGCATATTGGATCTGGC
>JAGBSK010000011.1 GCA_017631895.1 Alphaproteobacteria bacterium
AGGTATTGCTACCACTAGTACCTGAAACTAGCGCGTCTACCAATTCCGCCATATCCGCAGGCGACAGGTATGTTATATTAATTTTCAAATCTTTGCAACAAGAAAAATAGGTTTTTTGTATCTTATGATTATTCGCTTGCACGGGAAATGGCAAATTTGCTAGACTTTTCATCAGAGATGAAGAGAGTTCTGGTTTTTCTTGCAAATCTGCTGGTTTGCGTTGGTGTCGCAAATGCGGCCGTTCGTGATGGAACGGCGGTTTCGCGTGCAAAATCGGATAAAAATGTATCGCAAACCCAGGCACGGACCGCCACTGTTGTAAAGCGCAGTGAGCCACGTACATCTGTGTTGTCTGCGCGCACACCAACAAATTCTAATAAGGCAAGAACCGCAACCATGCGTACAGCAGTGGCACGTAGTGCTAAAAATGTAAGTAATTCACGCAATATGACACCGATTGTGGCGCGCGCGGCGAACAATGCAACGGGGGCGTTGTCGTCCACGCGGACCGGCGCAGAATATGAACAATGTAAAAATACATATTTTTCATGTATGGATCAATTTTGTATGCTGAAAAATGACGATTATCGTCGTTGTTCATGTAATGATCGTGTGTTTGAATTGGGCCAGGTTCGCGATGTCTTGGAACAGGCGGGTGAAAAATTAACTGTGTTCACAGAATCTTTGGATGTGGTTGGGATGACCGCCGCCCAGGCGTTGGCTATGCGTACCCAGTCCGAAGGCGAGGCCGCTTTGACCGATGATAGTTCTGCGTCCAAGGCACTGTTGCAGGCGATTATGAATTCTATTCGTGGTGGAGATAGCACGGTGGGTGGTAAATATTCTGATTTGAATAGTATTAATATTTCATTTGATACGGTTAATGCGTTCGGTATGGTGGACGCCGGTCAGGCAATCGCGGCGTATAATGGTAATGCTTTGTACAGTGCTGTGTACCCACAATGTCGTGAGGCTGTGCGGGCAGATTGTAATGATGCGTCGTTGCAACGTGCGATTACTGCATATTTGATGGCGATAGAGCAAGACTGTAATACTGTGCAGACAGCTATTGAAAAAACGCAACAGCAGATGAAGGCTGCTGTGCGCGAAGGTAGTGCGATGTTGGACCTGGCACGCGTGGAAAATCGTCAAAAGCATAATTCTTCTGATATAACGACATGTATTAACGAGGTAGAGGCCGCAATTTTAAGCGAACAAGTGTGTGGCGCAGATTATCACAAGTGTCTGGATAATGGGCAATATATTGATATTTCAACGGGTAAACCGATTGTTGGGGTCGAAGATTTCTATAAGTTAGAACAAATGTTGGTGTTCAGTGATGGTATAGAGGCGGCAGATCAAAAACTGTCTAAGAATTCGTCTAATCGTGCGTTTGTTCAGAATTTTGAAAACAGGGTAAAAAAGTTTGCACAGGGGGCATTAGATAAATGTGTTGAAAATGCAGATACCGTATGGTCCGAGTATTTGGACAAGGCGATGCTGTCAATTTACTATGCCCAGAAAGCCAAGGTTTCCGAGATTAAACAAGGATGCTTTGATTATGTGGCGAATTGCTATATGAATGGGGACAAGGCGATAACGGCCGCTATGTCGGAACTGACAGGCGCAAGTGGTGTTGTATTGCAACCAGATAAGGTTGCGTTAAATAGTCAGATGTGTTCAGAGTATGTAGAGTCTTGTAATAACATGTTTGACGGGAATATTATTGCGCAATATATAGATAATATTCAAAATACAGATACGTTGGCCGCGTGTCGCGCAGTTGTAAAACAGTGTTTTGATAAATACGGTGGTACTAATTATGAAAATTTCTATTATCCGTACAGCGGTTTGTTCCCAGCCAGTTCTGAGCGTGCGCCGGATTGGTTTGCGTTGTATGAGGTAAAGGCTGATGGCACGAAGGAGTATAAATCTGAATGTGCCAAGCAATTAACCAAGATTACTGCGTGCAGCGACCCAGAAATGATAAAGAATGCATTTGGTGGGTTTGATGTGATTAATGCAATCCGCAGAACTGATGACTATAAGCAGTATGTTTATTCGTTGCCGACAGACCAAGGAGAGGGTGATGCAGAACCCACGACATATGTCAGATATGGCTTGTTAGATGATGGTAATAAGTTAGAACACCGTCATTTGCGGTCGACTGGTGTCGCGACCGAGGTTTATAACCAAATAATATCTGTGCTGTCAACCCAGTGTATGAACTTGCAGGGGCGGTTTATGGAATATCATTTGTTTGATGATGGGGCATATATGGAAGATAATTTCTGTCAGGCGAATTTTGCAGATTCGCGGTATGCCAAGGATCCGAATGGTTCTTTGGTAGATTTGTATAAAATAGGTACAAAAGAAGATATGTGCCCGCGTGATTATAATTTGGGGGTGGCAACACAATCATGGGGGGCGTGTTTATGTTGGGAAAATGGTGCGCGTCGCAGTAAGTGGGGAAAATCGGCCAAGTGTGTGGCGGCGTTGCCTTTGAAGGGGGCGGGAGACGCAACGTGTGCCACGAATGCAACATTAGATGAGGCCACTGCAACTTTGACCGAGGATGACTGGTGTACGGCTGGTGTGATTTCTGATTTTAATCAGGTTTGTGCAATTGGTATGTCCAAGGGGTATTTGTACAGTGGTGTTGATCAGCCAAAATATTGTTTGTCTGGCGGTGTTGCTTTTGAAGATTTGCCAAAGGGTATAGATTAGTGGGTTTTATTTGCGTGTTGCCCAAAATAAAGACCACAGCCAACCGATAATTGACCAACCGAAAATCCAACTGCCCAGGCGGACGGCGTGCATGTCGGGTTTGCCTTTGCCATTTTGTCGTGCGACCCAGGCTGGTGCAAATATTACCCCCAGTGCAAGTAATGCACATAGCGCGTATTTTAGAATTAGTAAAAAATCAATATTACTAAACATTTTTATTTGTATAAAAAGGGGGCGTGTGCCCCCCCGTTTATTCTTTCCGCGGTGATTATAAACCATATTTTGCGGATTTGTCCAGTTCTTCTTCTATACGAATTAAATGGTTGTATTTTGCCATGCGGTCTGTGCGCGACATTGAACCTGTTTTGATTTGGCCAGCATTTGTCGCAACCGCCAGGTCTGCGATTGTGGTATCTTCGGTTTCGCCACTGCGGTGGGAAATAATCACACCATAATTTGCATTTTGCGCCATTTTTATTGCGCGCAGGGTTTCGGTCAGCGAACCAATCTGATTTACTTTAATCAAAATTGCGTTTGCAACACCGTTTTCAATACCACGTTCCAGACGCGCAGGGTTTGTTACGAACAAGTCGTCGCCAACCAATTGACATTTGTTGCCAATGCGTTCTGTCAGTTTTTTCCATCCGGTCCAATCTTCTTCGGCCAGGGCATCTTCGATAGAAATAATTGGGTAGTCCGAAATTAATTTTTCATAGAATTCAATCATTTCATCGGATGATAATTTTTTGCCTTCGAAATTATATATGCCATCGGAATAGAATTCAGATGATGCGACGTCCAAACCAATTGAAACCTGGGTGCCAGGTTCATATCCCGCGGAACGTATTGCCGCAACAATTGTGTCCAGTGCTTCGGTGCAAGAATTAAAGTTTGGTGCAAAGCCGCCTTCGTCGCCGACGTTTGTGGAATTACCGCCACGTTTCAAAATAGATTTCAAATGGTGGAATATTTCAGAACCCATGCGAATAGCTTCGACTTCGGATTTTGCGCCGTTTGGAATAATCATAAATTCCTGGGCATCCAGACCGTTGTCCGCGTGTGCGCCACCATTGATAATATTCATCATTGGACGGGGCAATACACATGGATTGTCGTTTCCATAAATTTCAGCAATATATTTATACAGTGGAATGTGTTTTGCATTTGCAACCGCGTGCGCCAATGCCATAGAAACCGCCAAAATTGCATTTGCACCCAATTTGTCTTTGTTTGGTGTGCCGTCCAGGGTCAGCATTTTTTCATCAATTTCGGTCTGTTTTGATGCATCCATACCAATCAAAGCAGGTGCTATAATTTCATTTACATTTTTGACCGCCGTTAAAACGCCTTTGCCCATGTATGCGTTGCCACCATCGCGCAATTCCAGGGCTTCGAAACTGCCCGTTGATGCGCCAGAAGGGACAGCCGCGCGTCCGAATGCGCCGTCTGATAACGTAATGTCGCATTCGATTGTCGGATTACCACGACTGTCCATAATTTGGCGTGCATGAATTTTTTGTATTTCAAACATAAATTTTTCTCCTTGCTTTCCTTAAATATATGTACATTTCATCTTGCCATAGGAAAATGAAATGTGCCATAATATAATCACAATTGTTATGGGAAGGAAATAAAAAAATGATGAAAAAGTTGTTATCCTTGGTTTGTTGCTTGTTGCCAATGGGGGCTGGGGCTGTTGTCGTTGCACCAGAAGTTGGGCAAAATTCTGTGTCAACGGAACAGGAAGCATGGAAAGACGCGATGGGCGCGGGGCAAACAATAACAATAAATGCCGCAAATGTTAATGGTGTTTTGTCGCCAAATGGTTTTTCGATTACTGATAATATGTATGTTGGAATGGCAAATGACCAAGGTAGCGAGTTTGGCAGTTTGTATGTATTAAATACGGTGCAGAATCCCTTTACTGTTGTATCGTCGGGGGATGTTTCAATTGGTTCTATTTTGCAGGTCTTGGGTGGTAAAACATTAGAGTTTAAGGCAAATGATTCAAATCCTGTTGCGTTTGATTTGACGGTTGGTTCCGGTAATGTGAATGAGGGGATTTATGTTGGGGACGTTGAAAATTCTGCGACAATGACGTTGGCGGGGATTGATGCGTTAACCGTTAATGGTTCTGTGATTACATATGGGGATTTTTCTGCTGAGGCGAATTCTGTGGATGTTGGTGCAATTAATGTTAATGCGGGGAATTTGAATATTGAATCCACAGGCGCGGTTGTGTTTGACGGATTGGTTGCGGGTGGAACTGGCTCAACGGTAGTTGGGGACACGATTACATCAAATGGCACCGTTCAGAATAATGCGGGCGATATGACGTTGAATGCAACGGGCGGTATTGATATTACGGGAAATTTGGAAAATGCCGTTGCGTCAGATATGACGGTGTCGGGTGGGGATTTGGTTGTGTCTGGAACCATGAAGAATGATGATGCCGACGGGTCGATGAATTTTAACGTGGCAAGTTTGTCCGTCAATGGGGGCAGTGCGAATGATTATTCTTTTGTGAATAATGGTAATTTTAGCGCGGTTGTGTCGGGGACAACGTATTTAGAATACGGACTTAGCTTGGCCGGAATGGGGATTGATAATGAATTTAGCCTGACCACAGGACAGTTGGTTTTTGGTAATGGCGCAGACTCTGGTGCATGGTTTGATGCATTCGCCAATAATTTGAATAAGTTTGATGTTGATATTACCGATGGGGATTTGAATAATCTGACAACCGTTTGGAATGGGGCAGATGGGAATCTGAATGCGACAATGTCCGTTGGGGCGAATAATATTGTGGCGAATGCTGTTCGAAATGATGCCGCAAGTTTGACAATGAGTGCAGACCAGAATATGACGATCACAGGGCAGGTTGTTGGTGCAAAGGGTAAAACGCTGTTGACCGCCGCTGATACTTTGACGGTTAGTGGTGTCGCATCAAATTCTGCACAAACAACGTTGAATGGTAATACGGTTAATGTTGCGTCGCTTTCTAATGCGGGCGCAGGGGCAGAACTGACTGTATCTTCGTTGACCGAGGCCAGTGGTACCGTGAATGTTAATGGCGATATTACAAATGCGCAGGGTACAACGACCGTTTGGGCAAAAAATGTTAATATAGTGGGCGCAATTACAAATAATAGTGGCACGACGAATGTGCGTGGTTCCGATTCGAATGGCGGTGCCGTTTCTGTGGGTGCGGTTGATGTTGTGGGTGGAACTGTGAATTTGGATGCGTTGGCCGGTAATATGAATATCACAGGGGCGTTGGATGTGTCTGATGATGGGGCATTGAATCTGGGGACCAGTTTGCGCAATTTGACCGTTGGTGGTACCGTGCAGATTGCAGGCAATCTGAATGCGGTGTCTGGTAATGCCGTCGCGGGTGATGTCAATGTGGTGGCAAATGGCGCAACGCCGTTTGTAATGACATCGGAAAATGCGATATTGATTGGGGGCGACATCAATGTTGTTGATGCGTCGGTTGATCGTAATATCAAGTTAGATGCGCCCGTTATTAGCGTGTCGGGTGATGCAACGGTTGACAATAGGGGGTATTTAACGCTGGGGACGAATGCGACATCTTATGTCCGTGTGGTGGGTGATTTAATTGCGAATAGTGGCGGTGTTTTTGAATCTTTTGCAAATAATTTGAATGTTGGGACATTGACCGGTGGTTCTAAATTTATTATGCATGGTGAAAATATTACGTCAGCTGGTAGAATTGATATTGGTGTTGGTAATATTTATTTTGATGCAGAAAATGACCCCGTTGCGCCAACATCGGGTTTTGTGGTAAAAACAACTGATAATTTAACGTTGAAAACCACGGCGGATGGTGCATATATTGGGGTTGGGGCGGTGTCTGTTGGCGCGGGCAATACTTTGACTTTTGATTCCGCTGATTTTGTATATGTTGCGGGCGTGTTGGCTAATAATGGTACGGTAAATGTTGACGCGACGGATATGTTGACGGTGTTGCGGAAAACTACGAATGCGGGGACGTTAGACGCAACGGCGACAGAAGTTTTCTTGACAGGGATTGATAATTCTGGTGATGCGGAAATCGTTTCGACGGTTGGTGCGGTTGAAACGGGCGATATTACAAATTCTGGCAATTTGTCTGTTTCGTCGGCGACGGATATTGTTGTCGGTGCAATTGCACAGACGGCGGGCGCTATGGATTTTTCTGCTGATATGTTGCAGGCACAAAGTGTGGTTATAAGCGGTGATGCTGGTACCCAGGCAAATATTAATACCCCAACCGTTGAAATTGCAGGTGTGGCAAATGTGTCAGGCGATTTTGTTCAGGGGGGGACAAATGGTATGCTGAATCTGCGTGCAACGGATTTTATCGCCAATAATTTGACAAGTGGTGGTGATTTTATCGCGCTGGGTGGTAATACAACCTATGATATTGGTAATAATGTTTCGATTTCTGGCAATATAAATGTTGCCGATGGAGCGATTGCAACACTAAATACGGGGAACCGTATTGTGGCAAGTGATTTGACCAATGCAGGGCAATTAAATCTGAGTGTGGCGCAGGGAATTGTCTTGGATGAAATTATCAGCAATTCGGGTGTTATAAACGTTGATTCTGGGGCGGGGTTGTTAGAAACCAATGCATTGACCATGAATGGTGGTAATTTGGTGCTGGATGGTGCGGGTTTTGATATTGCTGGCGCGATTTCAACGGGTGCAATGCTGTACCAAAATTGGGGCAGTACATTGGCAGAAAAGGATATTAATATTATTGCCGATGATTATGTTATCACAACAGCAGGGTTGGATGTTGCCGGTATTAACCAAGATGGCAAATTAATTATTAACACCAGTGATATTGATGTTGGTGGCGATATTGTTGCCAATGATTTGCGCTTTGTGGCGAATCCGCGTGGCAATTGGATGAATGTTGTGGTTGACGGCAGTGTGTCGGGCGATGTGGACTTTGTCGGTCTGGAAAAGATGACAATCGGTGGCAATTACACATTTAATGATGGCAGTCAAATTAATGCCGCAATATTGCCATATGCAGTCAGTGGTGCGGGTGTAGATGAAACGGACATTAATTACTGGGCAAGTGTCAGTTTGAATGACGACCAGACATTGGGTCAGATTACCAATGCCGCGGATGACAGTGCGCGGGCATTGATTACCGTTGGTGGCAAATTCGAATCGGATTTAAGTACGTTGGGTACATTGACATCAAACGGTGAATTGGGACAACCCCAAATTGGTATTGATATTTTTGATATTGTGGACCAGGGAACGGCAATTTGGTTCCTGCACGCAGAAGATGGGGTGTCAGATTTGGCAACAAAAATCCGTAATTTGAACGTCAGTTTCTGCAATGCAGATGGCAGTTTGTGTTATGACTATTTAACGTCGTTGGATGCGAATAACGGTTCGGATGAAGATTTGCCGGCATACGTGTCTGTGCGCGATGTTAATGCAGACGGTGTGTCGGATAGCCTGTACATCGTGTTCGACCCGCGTTTTGGTGGACCGGTCGAAGTCTTTAAAATCCAGCCAATTGTTGCACGTGAAGAAGCTCATACAACTGGGGAATATGTGTCTGCGGGCGCGCTGGATAATATGATTGCAGGTCAGTTGATTAATAAACAGTTCTATAACCGTACCCCGATAGAAGTTATTCCATTGATATTTGATGGGACTAATCTGTCAACGATGGCGAACGAACTGTACAATCGTATGGAAGATTATGTGTTAAACCGTGAAGGTGGGGCGTTGTCGCGTTTCAGCCGTTTGTTCCAGGTGCGTGAAATTGAACAGATCGCGGGCGCAATCGCATTGAATGAACATACGTCTTTCCGTTCGTTCGAAGACCGTATGTTTGACGAGTTTATTTGGAATCGTCATCGCAATTTGAACAAAGCATGGTTGGATGTTGATTATGGTATGTTCTATCAGAATATTGATGATGGCAAGCATACTGATGGACATCGTTTCAGCGTGGCGGGTGGATTTGATTGGCAGGAATCAAATACGTTGCAATTGGGTTTGACGGGGCGTGTGTCGCATACGACGTCCAAGGCAGGCGATTCGATGGATTTAAGTTATGCGGGTACAACCCAGGCTGGGAATGTCAGCATTGATGTTGCGGATACTAATGTTGGTCTGGGTGGGTATTTGATGAAAATCCTGGGGGAAAAGACACGTTTGTATGGTAATGCGTTCTTGGATTTGCATGTGTTTGATGTTGACCGTACCCAGAACTTTGTTGACAGAATTGACGGCGATGGTACCGCGTTCAGTTTAATGAGTGAATGGGGTTTAATGCACGATATATTGAACCAATATGTTGTGGGTAATGCTTATGCGCGTGTTGGGTATAACTTTGGATTTGATGTCAAAGAAAAGGCCGCGGGTGATGATTATATGCGTTTGCAGTCGGATGGGTATGTTGTGCTGACGCCGGGGTATTCGTTGATTGCGCAGAAACGTATTTATCCGTCGGCGTGGTTCCAAATTCGACCATATGCGTCGATTGGTGTTGAATACGATGTATTCGGTGCGCCAGATTTTGCAGAATATAAATTTGTGGTTGCGGATGATTTTACCAAGTATGACATTGATATTGATCCGTTGTGGGCAAATATTGGTGGTGGTATAGAAATGCTGTCGGCACGTGGGTTGCAGTTTGGTATAGATTACCGTTATCAATACAATGATGCGATTCAATTGCATAATATCAAGGTATCTGGTTCTTACAGATTCTGATAAAAATCCCGCCAGTGGCGGGATTTTTAATAGTGTTCAATATTCAAAGTGCAAAGTTCAAATAATGAATAAATACTTAGATAAACTTTTATTTAGCGAAGTGTTTGCTTTTTTGGGGTGGTTGATATAGAATCCATACCATTATGGTACGACAAATTATTAAATCAGGTCAGGTTTCAGAAAATCGCAAGGCGCGATTTAATTATTCTATTGAAGATACAATAGAGGCTGGAATTTCTTTGACAGGCGCGGAAATAAAATCAATCCGATACGGATTGGTAACTATTGTTGATGGATTTGTTCAGCGACGTGGGGATAATTTGTGGCTGGCCGGGGTGGAAATTCAAAAGTTGCCAACCGCCGCGCGTATTGTGAACTTTGATGAACGGCGCAGTCGTCAATTGTTGTTGCATCGCAATCAAATTAATCGACTGATTGGAAAGTTGCAGGAAAAAGGCGCAACTATTGTGCCGTTAAAGTTGTATTTTAATAATCGTGGTAAATTAAAGGTGCTGTTGGGTGTTGGGTATGGTAAAAACAAGGTTGATAAACGTGAGACAATAAAACAGCGTGAATGGGATAAGAATAAAGCAAGAATCCTGAAAGGAAGATAAAAGAAACCGCCGTTGGCGGTTTTTGTTTTTCTGTGTTTTTTTATGCTTTACTAAATGGCCCAAAAATCGTATAATAGTGGGGATTAAAGAAAGAAGGGAATAAACAATGAAATCTAAATCAAATGTTGCGACATGGGTTGTTTCACGGATGCTGATGCTGGCGGGCGTTGTGGCGATTGCTGCGTGTGCGCGTTCGGGTGGCGATGTGATGGAATATACGGGTGTGGGCGCAACGCCGACCGTTGACTATGTCGAGGCATTGGATATTTATTCCGCACCACACCAGGATTCTTTCTTGAATCAATTGGCGATGAATTATCGTTCATATGCAATTTATAATGCGCGGACCAGTGGGTATGCCGATATGGGCGAATTGTTCGCGAACAAGGCCGTGGCCGCATTCAGTGGCGAGGTACCGTTCCCAGAATCTCTTGAAAACTGGCCTGTGGAAAATGAACAGGAATCGTTCGAATTGTACACCGCGTATAATGATTTGATGGAACAGTTGAAAAATGATGCGTCCTATGTAAATCCAGAATTAGCGGCCGAAGCCCAGGCGAAATTTGATTGTTGGTTGTCGGCGTCGGCAAGCGGTCAGGTGGCGACCGCAAATCAGTGTCGCGACAGATTTAATAAGACCCTTGTGGCGTTGCGTGATTGCAAGGGGGGTAAAATTGTGAACAAATCGACCGCACGTGTTGTTGAACAGGAAACTGTGGTGGCAACTAATGGCGAAACGGTTGTTGAAACAACTACTCAACGTACGGCGGGGACGTATTATCCTGAAACGCGTGGTATGAATGCTATGCGCGGGGCGGGCAACGCACGCGAGGGTGTGATTGTTGTTAATAATGTTAATGTGCCAGAGCATTTGATTAATCCTGTGCCGGTTCAGCCGATGGTGTTTAATCAGAATATTTATGGTGGGGATAAAACTATTTCGAAAAGCGCAAATGATAACAGTGTTCGAAACAGTGGTAATCGTTTGATGGCGGTTGATTGTCCAATGGGCGATATGGAATGTCAGACCCAGCAGACCCATGAGCATACATGCAATCATGGTGATGCGGATTGTCAGCAAGGGGCACCGACGGTGGCAGTTGTTATAAGCGAAAAGGAACAGCTTGTGCCAACGTGTCCTGCATGTGCGACATGTCCAACATGCCAGGAATGTCAGCAGTGCCAAGAATGTCAAAAATGTCCGGACTGTTCGCCAAATTTGACCTGCCCGGAACCGATACCAATGATAGGTGATGAATTGGTGTCGCGTGAAGAATTTATCAATATGATGATGGCGATGCGCGCGGAATTGGCGGCGATTAACGCACGTTTGGATCAGATTCAGGCGGCGCAGGGTGAAAAAACAATGATTAAGGTTCAGCAGATTCCGCTTGAGCCAACCCAGCATGTTATGGAAGAAGTGTTTGAAATTCGCTTTGATTTTAACAAGGCTACCATCAAACCGGAATATCAGGAATTGATTAAACAGTTGGTTGATGCAACCCAGGAAAACAAAAATATCAAGGTTTCTGTGGTTGGGCATACTGATACGTCGGGTACGTCAAACTATAATTATGCATTGGGTGGTCGTCGTGCCGAAGCGGTACAGAAAATGCTGATTAAGTATGGAATACCGGCAAGTCAGATTGTTGCGGTTTCTGCGGGTGAAGAAGGTTTGGCGGTGCCGACGCCCGATAATACGCCAAACGCAGCGAATCGTCGTGTGCGCGTTGTCAAAGAAATTCACTATACAGAAGATCCAAAGCCGGTGCCGGTTGAAATTGCAGTCGAGGAATATTCGGCGGGGGCCTGTGGCGAATATGGTTGTGAACAGTAAAAATATAGTGCAATAAGACTTGACAAAAAGTTTTTTGTGATATATATTGGCTGCGTCAGAGAGATGTTTTGACAAGAGGCATTTGAAATGACTGATATGGTAAAAAGTTTTAATGTTGCAATGCAATCCCTGGAACAGGGGGGCGAAAAAGTGCGTGGTTTTAAGAATGCTGGCGCCAAGGTCGATATTATGAAAGAGTTTCGTATGCGAAATGTGTTCCTGGAGGACAATGGTGGCATCGAAATGTAAATTTTAATCCCGGTTTGCCGGGATTTTTTTTGGATTCTTTTTGTTGATATTGTCTTTTTCTGTGATATTCTGCGTTTTACGTTTAAAAAGGATTGTTTATGAAAGTAGATAAGATGCCAGAATTAACACGTGCAAATATTGAAAATTTGCTGGGTGCGCCATATCATGCGGTTTTGGCGTATGATTATCGCACGGGTATGATGAATCAACGTGAATATGCGGGATATTCGGCGGGTGGTGTTTTTATGAATGCGAATGGTGCGCGTACGGCCTTGGAATCAATGCAAGAAATGAATGGACGTCGGGTTGTTTTGGCGGCCGTTCAAGGTGTGTCAGAGCTTTCGTGGCCGGGTGTAAATAAATTTGAAAAATATCCATTGAACAATGAGCGTTCCATATTAGTTGTTGGTAATACGATTGTGTATAATCCAAAAACCGGTTTGTACGAGGCAAATCCAGCAGGATGGATGGGATTAGAGATTGCCGATTTGATTGCGCGTAGTGAATATATGGGGTTGCAAAACTTTCTGTATCAACTGTGGTTTCGTAAACAAATATGTCGCGGGTTTGCTGCGCCGTTCAAAACAAAATAATTTTTCACCGTCGCAATCGCGACGGTTTTTTATGATTTTTATTTTCTTGATTTGGTTAATGTTGGTTAAGTATAATAGTTAATGTTGATTAACCAGGGGTATGAAAATGGAAACGGAAATAATGCGTTTTTGTCGGGCTTTTCAGCGAAATGTTGGTGATGATATGCCGATTCGGGTCAGCCAATTTGCGGTCTTGAATATTATGTGTACGGTGCCGGGACCACATGTGCCCGCCGTATTGGCGGACAGGTTGCACGTGTCCAAGGCGATGATAAGCAGTCATATTGCCGCATTGATGCGTTGTGGTTTGATTGTGCGTGTGCCGTCGCCCGAAGATGGACGAAGTGTCTATGTTATGCCCAGCAAACGCGGACGTGATTTGTTTAATAAAATTTCCCGCAAAAATGTCGAAAAGATGAATGTTTTGAAATCCCAAATGGGCGCGAAAAAGTTTGATACGTTGGTGCGTCTTATTACAATTGCAAATCAGATTATTGACAATTAGTGCTAAGAATTCATACCCGACGAAATTGTGCCATAAGTTTGGCATAATTTGGTTGCTGATACTTCAAGGTGTTGTTTGTTGTGTGGCGATTGTGGTTGGCTGAAAAATTATAGTGTTCAGATAACAAAAGAGGGAAAATATGCCAAAAAGAAATAATTTGTCTGTTGAAAATGTGGTGCTGAATCCGGTGGCGCATGGCGTGCGACGCTTGTATGAACGCAGTGCGCCATTATTGATTGTAGAAGCGATTGCGTTGGCTGTTATTGGTATAATTATGTTGTGGCGACCTGTTGAATTACTGACCGTTATGACGTTCGTTTTGGGCGGTGTGCTGATATTATTTGGCTTGTATCGTACTATTGCGGGATTTGTTGCGTCGCGTGGGTTTGGGGGCGGTTGGCTGGATGTGATATTTGGATTGATTAGTATTGGGGTGGGTATTTTGTTTTGTGCGTATCCGTTGGGGTCAATGATAAGTTTGATATATGTTTTTGTGGTACTGTTTTTGTTCAAGGCGTTGCGTACTTTTGTTTTTGCAATTAACATGGCGCGTGTGCGTTTTGGGCATTGGGTGTTTAATTTGATTATGTCGCTGATATTGGTTGGGCTGGCGATAATGTTGTTATTTTATCCGACGGTGGGGGCGATTGCGGTTGTTGTGTATTTAGCGATAACTTTGTTGGTGTATGCGGCAATGGACGTTTATATGTTTGTGGAATTGCGCAGACTTAATCGTGTGGTGGATGAATAGCGTGGTGTTTTTTGGGCTGGTTTCGGACTTGAATTTTATAAAAATTAGTATAAAATGATGGTCGTTGCGCCCTTAGCTCAGCTGGATAGAGCATCAGATTTCTAATCTGCAGGTCACAGGTTCGAATCCTGTAGGGCGTGCCAGAAATTCAACCGTCGCGAATGCGGCGGTTTAATTTTTGTTGAACGATCTTGGATGAGAACCTGTTGGTTCGAGCCGAAGGCGAAAGGGGTCCATAGAGCGAAAGCGAATATGGGAATTACAATCCTGTAGGGCGTGCCAGAAATTCAACCGTCGCGAATGCGGCGGTTTTTGAAGTTTTTTGCAACAAAAATAAAAAACACCGCCGATTGGCGGTGTTGTCTTTTGCACTTATCTGTTAATTATCAATATATATATTTATCAATTTTTATGCGTTATCGGGTTGTTGTAATGGGGCTGCGAAGTATTTGGTAAAGTCACTTAGGCTGGCGCCTGTTGCATTTAAAATTTTTGCAATACTGCCGGTTGATGGCCAGCGTGGTTGACCATACTTGGACCAACGCTTGCTTTTGTTGAATGATGTTGGGTCAAGACCGCTGTATTTGGCCAAACCAGAACAGGTCATTTTGTGTTCTTTTGCAAAAATATCTATGGCGTACCATACGTCGTTATGTGTCATGTGACATCTCCTTTGTTACTGTTTGTTAGGTACGAAAGCATTATAAATTAGGTTTTTATGTATTTTTTTATACTTTTTTTATGATAAATGGTGTATAAAATTGGGGTATGTTTATGAAACGCCTTGAAATAACGATGTTTTTTTTGAAAGGTGGTATTCTTTCCCTTTTTATGGGAAATGATGTATAAATATAGGATAGGTTTTATGGGTATAGTTGGCTGATGGAGATGGAAAATGGCGACAATAAAAAATAAGATAGTGTTTTTACGAGAATTATTGGCATTAAAGGAAGTTATAGATACGGGACAAATTCATGCAGCAGCAGAGCGGAATGGTATAAAACATTCAAATATGTCCAAATTGATTTCTGATTTAGAGTCGCGGTACAAGGCGCGTTTGTTAATGCGCAGTTCTTCGGGGTGTGTGCCGACAAATACAACGCGTCAGTTATATGCAGATATTGAACATATTGTAGAAGCATTAGATAATTTGATGCATAATATTGCAGGACCAGATGAGTTGACAGGTGATGTTTCTGTCTGGACCGAAGAAGGATTTGCCGGCAGTTTGTTATTCATTGAATTGTGGAAGCTGTATGCAAAATATCCAAAAATTAGATTAGATATTTTGACGAATCGGCATGTGAATAGTTCAAATCCTGATATCGCGATAATGAGTATGCGAACCGCGAATAAAATTCCAGGTACAAGTATGCTGTTCAAATTTAAGACCAAGGTTAAGTTTTATTCTACGCCGGCATATTTAGAAAAACGTGGAATGCCAAAAGACATGGAAGATATGTTGGAAAATTATGACCTGTGTATGCGTCAAGGTTTTTTGGAGTTGCCGGAATGTAAGTTTATTTTGAAGCGTGCAAAAAAATTAAATACCACGGCTG
>JAGBSK010000012.1 GCA_017631895.1 Alphaproteobacteria bacterium
CGCTGATTGGTATTATGCTGGGGGTGGCGACCCTGATTGTTGTTATGTCCGTTATGGGCGGTTTTCATGATACGCTGTTGGGGCGAATTGTTGGAATGAACGGGCATGTGGTTGTATATCACCAGGATGGGGCAATTTCTGACTTTGATTTTTTAATTGATAAAATGAAACAGAATAAAACCGTTGCGCAACGTGTGAATGCAATTGTGCCAATCGCCGAAGGTCAGGTTATGGCAACCGCCAATGGGAATAATACGGGGGCAATGGTGCGCGGAATTCGTATGTCTGATTTGGCGGACAAGACCAAGACCGGTACGCGTATCTATGGTAAAGATTTGGCGGCAATAACAGATGGTGAATTGGTTGCGGGGGCGTCGCTGACGCGAGCATTGCGTGTTGGTATGGGGGACAGTATTTCATTGGTGTCCGCAAATAATGCAACACCGACACCGTTTGGGTCTATGCCGCGGATTATGTCGTACCCGGTAATGAGTTCTTTTTTTATGGGGATGTATGAATATGATTCTGGGTATATATTTATGCCGTTGGAAACCGCGCAAAAGTATTTGAATATTGGGAACGCTGCGACGCATATTGATTTATTTCTGGACAACCCCGAAGATACAACGGCGGTATTGGAAAGTTTGGCGCGGTTGTTGCCTGATGGATTTGTGGTGCGTGATTGGCGCGATTTGAATCGTGGTTTTGTTGGGGCATTACAGGTGGAATCAAATGTGATGTTCTTAATCTTGTTGCTGATTGTGATTGTGGCGGCGTTTAATATTGTGTCGTCTTTGGTTATGTTGGTCAAAGATAAGAACAAAGATATTGCAGTGTTGCGCACGTTTGGGGTGTCGCGCAGGTCTATGATGAAGATATTTGTTTTGTCGGGGACGTCGATTGGTGTGATTGGGGCGTTCTTTGGCACAATATTTGGGGTGCTGGTGGCGATTTATATCGAGCCAATTCGTCAGTTTTTCCAATGGTTGACGGGGCGCGATTTGTTTCCGGCGGAACTGTATTATTTATCTGAATTACCATCAAAGTTGGTGTGGACGGATGTTTTGGGAATTGCGCTGATTGCGGTATTGTTGGCTTTTTTGGCGACATTATATCCAGCGTGGAAGGCGGCAAATACAGACCCGGTGGAGGTGCTGCGAAATGAATAATAAAAAGACAAGTTTTGATGACGCCAATTTCAAGGTCTCGCTTAAAAAATTTTTGCGTGATTGGTCTGCGTTAGAGTATGAAGACAATCCGCCATCCGCATTGTTGCAAGAAAAGCGATATGCGCAATATGGGATTAAGTTGCCATTCAAATTGCATTATGAATACAAGATGCCGTTTGGGTTGGAATCCTCGTATGATTTGTTGTTTTGGTTGCCGTTTGGGGGAATGGGGATAAAAAGACCGCAAGACGATAAGGATTGGGCGGATTATCATATGATAAATATTGATAATTTGTCCGAGAAGGATAAGAAACAATTATCGATTTATCGTACTGTTTCACCTCAGCAACTGAATATGATTATTGATTGGTTGGGGCAAATATCATCGGACCAGATGATTGCAGAAATTAAGCGATTAAACCCGGAATTGGCGCATATTAAAACAGATGGTAAGACAAGTGGGGTTCTAAATCCTGTGGTTGATTTTGTTCAGGGGGTTGCGTATGGTTTTGCGCCCGAAGATATTGAATTGTGTTTGACCACCAAGCGTGGAGAATTGCAGAAAATTGCGAATAGTCCGCGTTATCAAAATTTGCGATTTGGGCATTTTACAACGCCGGAACATTATGAAGCGTTGTTGGTGGCGGAACAGCAAATTCAACAGATAGAGCAAGCAAAACAAAACAACGGAAAAGAATAAATGGCGAATATATTAAATTCTTTGTCAAAAGTACAATCCGGCGACGTGGTAATGTCGGTACGGGATATTAGGCGGACATTTGTCGAAGGCGGCCAGCCGTTGCATATTCTGCGTGGTGGCGGGTTTGATTTGCATCGCGGGGAAATTATCGCGATGGTTGGTGCGTCTGGGTCGGGTAAGTCCACTTTGTTGCAATGCGTTGGGTTGTTGGATCGACCAAGTGGGGGCAGTATTTTAATTAATGGTGTGCCGGTCCAGAAAATGGACGAAGATATGCGTACCCAAATTCGTCGCAAGAAAATAGGCTTTGTTTATCAGCGGCATAATTTGTTGTCGGACTTTACTGCGCTGGAAAATGTGATGTTGCCGATGTTGGCAAATGGTGTGTCGGAAGATGTTGCGCGGGCAAGGGCGATGAAATTATTAAAGTCCGCCAATGTGGCACATCGGGCGTCGCATTTGCCGGGGGAAATGAGTGGGGGCGAACAGCAACGCACCGCCGTCGCGCGTGCGTTGGCAAATGGTCCCGATATATTGTTGGCGGACGAGCCAACTGGCAGTCTGGATCCCAAACATGCGGGCGCGGTGTTTGATTTGTTGCTGGATTTGGTGCGTAAAAACAAGATGGCTATGCTGTTTGTGACGCATGATATGAATTTGGCGGCGCGTGCAGACAGAACCATTACAATTAATAACGGGATTGTGGAATAAAAAACAAAAGGGAGAGAGCAGATGAAAGCAAATAAAAAAGTACAAGTTGTTCATACAAGACGTCAAAAAGTGTTCGGTTGGTTGGCATTGACGGGGCTGTTTGTGTGTGGGCTGATGGTCGGATTGGGTATCAATGGGCGACCCGTACAAAAGGATGCGGTGGTGCAAAATGTTGCACCGGCAGAGGTTGCGCAACCCCAAGAAACCTGTGCAATTATCGAGGATTTGTTATTAGAACGCCTGATGCCGGTAGAAAGTCAGGATGTGCGCGACCACGAATATAACATTAATGTTTATGAAAAATTGGTTATGAATGGTTGCTCGGAAAATCAGATGAAATATCACAAGGCGGCGCAACGTGAACGTGAAATTGTGAGTGCTTTGCAGGAATCAAATAATTCACAACAGACGTGTGAACAAATAGAAACTTTGTTGTTGGGGCAGATGCCATCGGCCAATGGGGATTCTTGGGCGCGTATAGATCGGGCGAAAATCTATGCGAATTTGTCAGAACGTGGTTGCGCAGAGAACGGTGCCAAGTATGTTGAGTTGGCAAAACAAGAATTGGAAATTGCGCGTGCGCTGGAGGATGATGAATTTGATAATCGTGAAACAATCGAAGTTGTTGAAACTTATAAGCGTCTGAACATGCAGGCGGCAGCAGAAGAAATTTTTGAAACTGCTAAGAAGTTAACAAATCCTGCAATTGACTTTATATTAGAAGTTGAAAAAATCATTAACGAACAATAGGTTAAAGTTATGAAATTACTTTTTGCTTTAATGTTAAGTTGTGTTGCGTTGGGCGCGTTTGCGGACGATGCACCGGGTGTTGTCGAACGATTAAGTTGTGCCGAAATAACCACGCGTGTGTCAGAACTGGGCGCAATCGCGGAACCGTCCGAAGAAGAATCTGCGGAGTTGGCAAAATTAAAAGCGGACTATCGGCGGATGTGTGTGCAGTCTGCGCGGGGGCGTCGTGTGTCGGCGGGGCGCGTTGTAGTAGAGGGTGTGTCGGATGATGTTGTTCCGGACGAGATAGAAGAAGAGGTTGTGGAAATAGACGCGGTGCCTGTTCAGGAAACAGAACCAGTTGCAGAAGTTGATCCAACAATTGCGTTGGAACAAGAATTGGCAAATCTGGATGCGGGATTGTGTGCCGATGGCAGCGCGCCAAATAAATTTGGATGCTGTGGGGACGAGATTTTCAAGGACCTGGGGAATACTGTGTTTGCGTGTTGTCCGCGGGATGGTAATGGCGACTGTTTCCCGCCACTGAAATAAATTATAACGGTTCATCTGTGGGCGGTGAACATGACTCTTGCAGCGTTTGTACACTACGTCATGTTCGCAACCCGCATCTAAATCATTCTAATTTATTTTTAGATTAAAGGAATAGAATATGAAAAAGAGTATGAATTCTTGTTTGGCGGTTATGATTGCGTTCTTGGTTGGTTTTGTGCTGGGGATGTGGGCGCACGCAAGTCGTGATACATTGGCGCCGTCTGATGTGCCGATGTGTGATGGTGGTGCGTTCCCTGACAAGCATGGTTGTTGCCCAGGCGAGGTTTATACAGATATGTATGATTTGGGATTTAACTGTTGCCCCGAATCCGGTGGCGATTGTTTCCCGCCGTTGCGATAAAAAAGCCCCGTGGTTTGCGGGACTTTTTTAAATAAATCTTGTCATATTGGTATGGGCAAGGGCGATGGCGATGGCGTCGGCCTCGTCCGCGGTTTTTGGGTGTGCGGCGGGCAACAAGATTTGTACCATTTTATCAATTGCAGTTTTGTCCGCATGTCCCGCGCCCGTCAGGGCCTTTTTTATTTTATTGGGTTCGTATTCAAATACCGGAATGCCACGATTGGCCACGGCTACAATTGCCGCCGCACGCGCATGACCCAGAATAAGTGTTGTTTTTGGGTTTTTGTTCACGAATGTTATTTCAATGCTGCATTCGTCGGGCGCAAATGTTTCGCATAGTTCGGACACGCCACGAAATATAGTCGCCAGGCGTTCTGAAAAGGGCAGAGTTGTTTTAGGCAAAATAACGCCACTTGCAATATATTTGCGTGAACTGCCCGCGGTATCAATAACCGCCCAGCCTGTGTGTAATAAACCCGGGTCAATCCCCAATACGCGTTTTGTCATTTTCTGAAACTTATTTTACTTACTGCATCATAGCCAAAGTATTTGTTGATGCGTTTTATTATTTCGTCTGATTGATATGATAATTGTAATGCGTACGCCGGGTGCGTGGGGCGAATTACAACATTGAATGTGTTATCGCGATTTTTTTTGATGGCGGCAAGGCGTGCAACCGATGCGATATCTGTGCCCATAATTTCATCCCAACGATTTGCCAAATCAGAATCAGATGCACGCACGCCAAAGATTTTGATTAAACCGCCCAATGCGCCCCCAATTGTTTGGGGGTGTTTGGTGCGTTCTTCAAATTTCTTAGCGTGGTTTGACATAGGTGTATTCTTTGGGCATAAGGATGAACATTTGACCCTGGGCATGCTGACCCTGGGCGAATTTATAGGCCTCGTCCCCTTTGCCGAAAAAGATGTCTGCACGAATCCAACCGCGGATTGCGCTGCCCGTGTCCTGGGCAATCATCAGGCGGCGGAATGGGCGACCATCGGACAGGTTCGTGTTCACATAGACCGGCAGACCCAATGTGTACAAATCATCATCCATTGCAATGCTGCGGATTTTGGACAATGGTGTTCCCAGTTTACCAATTACATCTGGTGGTGTTGATTCATAGAAATATACATAGCGCGGGTTTTTATAAATAACGTCGCGTGCCAATGTTGGATTGGCCTTTAGGTGTTGCCAGACAGCCTCGGATGAAAAGCCACCGGCGGGACGAATGCCACGATTGCGCAATTCTTCGCCGATTGATTTGAATGGCATATCGTTAACAGCAGCAAAGTTCAGTTTTACGTCCGTCCCGTCTTCCAGGCGCAGGTTGCCAGAACCCTGAATCTGAATGTTTTGGACATCAACAATGTTTGCCCAGTACAAAACACGGCCGATTTTCTTTTCAACAATGTCTTTCTTGGGGACGCCCTTGTAATTGCGGCCATCGGTTGGAATGCCCATCAGGGGTTCGTTGCATTGTGCCGTTTTAGTGCGACACGCTGGAATAATTGGGGAATAGTATCCCGTGTACGTTCCACGATCGCCGCCGTTGTCATTAAAAATCTGATACGGTTGGAAATTTGATTCAAACCATGCGCGAACGGTTGCCACATCCGCCGATGCAGATGGCAACATGCGACATTTTTCTGCGAATAATTCGCGATCTGGTATCAGGCGACCCGTGAATTGTATTTTTGCCCGACATGAATTGCGAAATGCCTGCAGCGCATAGCGCACATCGTCATCGCGCCAGCCCGGTAAATCATTATAAGACGTGCGCTTGAAATTAGATGGTATAACGGAATTATCGCCAGATACCGTTGGGGTGGAAACATCGCATGATGCCAGAATAAATGCAAATAAAATTCCCAAAATCCCATTGAAAACAGTTTTTTTAGTAAAAAAAAGCATTTTTGGTTTATCCCCCCACTTGTAAAAATCTTTTATAGTGTTATATTAGCATAAAAGCAGGACGCAAGTCCAGACCACTTTTTAGCCAAATAGACCGAAGGAGAAATCAGAATGGCAAAATTTAATATCATTTCACAGTTTTTAAAAGACATTTCATTCGAAAGCCCAAATGTACCAGAATTGTTCTTTAAGTCCGATAACGGTCAGGCAAAATTGGAAATCAATATCGATATTCAAATCAAGGGTGCAGAAAACAACTTGTTCATGGTTGATTTGATTACCAAGGTTCATTCAAAATTGGAAGCGGGCGACAAATCCATTTTCTTGATTGAATCCACATATTCTGGATTGGTTCAAATGGAAGAAGAAAAGGACGAAGAAGCGAAAAAACGTACACTGTTGATTGATGTTCCAACATTGTTGTTCCCAGCGGTTCGTGCCTTGATTACACGTTTGACATCCGAATCAGGTTTCCCAACATTTGCGATGCAGCCAGTGGATTTTGCACAGTTGTACGAACAAAAACAGGCAAAATAAATTAGAATAATTCATCTAAAAACAATTCGGGCATCTTATGTAGCGTTTGTACACTACGATGCCCGAATTGTTTTTATCTAAATCATTCTAATTTATTTTTATTAATTTTGTTCATTCATTATCTTTATAAAAAATCCCGCGGGTGCGGGATTTGTTTTTACAGTTTTTCAACATAGTCAATGTCGATTTCGGTGGTGAATATGCCACGGTCAACTTCGCCATACAGTTTTACTGTGTCGGCGGGCGAAACGGTTTGACCGCGCCAATCGTCGTCATCAATTTCAATTGTGATTGAACCTGTGCTGTCTTCGAACAGGTATTTTTCGTCGCCCATGCGCTGGATAATTTTGCCCTGGATGATAACGGGTACATCGTCGCGCATTTCGTTCACCTGTTTAACGGTGACGATTGTTTCGGCACCACTGACAAAACCACCGCGTTCGTTTGTTGCGGTCGCCGCCGGTGCGTTTGGACCCGCGAATTCAGCAGATGCCGCACCCGCCGTCAAAATGCCCAATAATGCGAATAATGAAATCTTGTTCATGTTGGTTTCCTTTGGTTTTGTTTATGCAGAAATTATATCATATGGTTTGTGGAATTTGTCTAGGATTTTTTATGCTGTGGTTTTTATATTAAATGCTTGATTTTTATTTCAATTATTATATAATCGTTGGGCTTTGAATTTGTTGCGGGCATAGTACAAAGGCTAGTATGCAAGCCTTCCAAGCTTGAAATGAGGGTTCGATTCCCTCTGCCCGCACCAAAAAACAAGAATTGTTTTTTGGGCAGATTGGGCGTGCGCCGGAGTTGGAGAGCCGGGGCAGACTGTAAATCTGTTGGCTTAAGCCTGAGCTGGTTCGAATCCAGCCACTCCCACCAGAAATGAAAACACCCCCGTGTGGGGTGTTTTTTTTGGTAGGGTGGGGTGGCTGGAAGCGCCAGAGCGTCTGCCACCACGCCAGTGTTTACCACAAAAAAACCGACCATTTGGTCGGTGGGGCATTATCGTGTCATTTCCTCCAGTGTGCGAAGCATTGAATCAATTGCATCGGTGGTGGATTTGATGCCTTCTTGGACGGATTGATTCATCGTTCCTGTCATCAACATTAAATTGCGCTGTTGTTCCAATGCAGTTCTGGGTGTGTCAAATACAACAGTGTCCAGTAATTTTGATTGACCTTCTATCATTTGGGATACGATGTTTACACCCTCGTTAAATCCAGGGCCCAGTTTTTTTGTTTTTGATTTCGCAACAATGCGTTTTAATGCACTGGCGCGTTTTGCCAGTTCGGCCTGTGCGGTGTTAACCCGGTCGTTCACAATATCTGCCATAGTAAATCCTTTTGTTTAGTTGTTTTAGATTATATCACGATTTTGAAGAAATATCAATTTTCGTACACTTCGTATTCGTCGATATAGTTGCGAGATACGGTTTCCAATTTTATCGGGGTAAAGTTCTGGGTTTGAATTGCGTCGCCATCGTCTTCGGGCAATATGGCGACAATTTCACTTTTTTGGACCGTTGGGGCAACGGTGATGTTTGTGCCGATTGTTTTACTGCGATATTTTGACGCCAGGCGTTCCGGCAGACGGATGTAATCGTCTGGGTCAATGCCCGGGGTTTGCAAATCCATCGATGCCGCCGGTGTTATATGGCGTTGTTCAATGTTATACAATGGCGACATAAAGTTTGATGGGGCAGATTTGATTTCACGTGGTGTGCCCGTGCCGTCCAATTCAACAATGCGCAGGGCGCGTTCCGATGCGCCAGTTGGTTGCATGCGAAACAGGCCGTCGGTTCCCATATAACCACTGGGGTCCAGCAGGTAGGCCGCAGTTGATTTGTCCGAATACATCATGCCAATTGCCATGTTTGTGGCGTCAAATCCAATTGTAGCCAGGCGGTTTGGTGTGTTGCCTGAAATCTGCTCGTATTGCGTGGAAAATTCAGAATTGATGTCGGGCATGGTGGCGAATTTTGCACCTGTCATTGTCAGGTCTGCCGCAATATCAGAACCGTCCCACATTGTTGTGCCGTAAAAGCGTGCGTCGCGTGCAGATACATCAAAATAGCGCAGGTATGATGCCAATGATTTGGTGTCATCCCCGCCCCCCAGGAATAATACTGCGTCGTATGGTATGCGACCGATTGTGTCCACGCGTTCCAATTTTTCCAGTTGGGTATTCAGATTTGATTTTTCAACAATTGTTAAACGTTCGTTGGTCAGGACGTCGGATAAAACCTGGCGGGCGCGGGTGTGGGCCGTTGTGCGTGCGTTGTGCATAGACGCGTTTGTTGCCGCCGTCTTGATTGAATCTGGGTTGCCAGAATCATAATAGAATATGCCCACCAATGGTAATTCATATATGTTCGCGGCGTTTTTTGCGGTTCCCGCCATCAGGCGACCGGAATCCGTGTCTGGTGCCAGAATAATAAATTGTTTTACGTCGTCGGACTTCATTTCGCGAACGATGGTTTCAACGCCGTTCGTTGGCATCAGGTTCATTGTCATCAGACCATTGCCCAGGGCGCCTGCGTCAGATGTGAACGATAATACCGGCAGATGTTCAGGTTTGGTATCGCGAAGTGTTTTTGCGTCATTTGAAAACACCGGGCCGACAATGATTTCCGGATTTGTTGCCAGAACGTCGCCAATTGTGTCTGTCAGATTTTCGTTTGTGTCATAGAATGAAACGGTTAAATTTTTTGGTGCGTTTTTCAAAACCGCCATTTCAACAGATGTGCGAATTGTTTTACCAATTGGCGCGCTGTCGCCAGATAAAGGCAACATTACCGCCATGCGATGTGTGTCGGTTGATGTGTCATTTGTACCATATCCGTCCGATAATGTGCCATACATTTGTGATGGCGTGCCAGGCTGCATTTGTTCGTATTCATCAAACCAATCAACCGATGGTGTGGTTGTGTCCCGTCCGGCACAGCCCGCCAGGATTAACAGAGAAATAAAATAGCCAAAAAATCTGTTTATATACATTGAAAAATCCATTTTATTTTGTATCATTTTACTATAAAAGGATTACGAATGCAATCAGGGCTTTATATTGTCGGTACACCAATCGGTAATTTGTCAGATATGTCGCCGCGCGCGATTGATACATTGAAAAGTGTTGATTTAATTGCTGCCGAAGATACGCGCGTGTTCGGCAAATTGGCAATGCATTTTGATATTAAGACTAAGCGTGTTTCGCTTCATGAACACAACGAACGTGAAGCGGTGGATGGATTGATTCAAAAAATTCAAAATGGTATGGCGGTGGCTGTTGTGTCTGATGCGGGTATGCCGGGTGTGTCGGACCCAGGATTTCGTATTGTGCGTGCGGCGCGTGCGTCGGGGGTGCCTGTGTTTGTTGTGCCGGGACCGGTCGCGTGTGTATCTGCGCTGGTGTTAAGTGGGTTTCCAACAGACAGATTTACGTTCTGTGGTTTTTTTGATGAAAAAAAGTTGCGTGATGACAATAAAATTCCGCACACCATTATTTATTACGAAAGCCCAAATCGTGTTATGGCAACAATTGCCGCCATGGCGCGTGTTATGCCCGAACGCAAGATTGCAATTGTGCGTGAAATTACCAAAATTCACGAGGAGGCAATTATTGGATATCCGGCGGAACTGATGGGTATTACGCCACCACGTGGGGAAATTGTTATTGTTGTTGCACCACGCCCAGAAATTAAAATGACGGATGCACAAATTTCAGAAATTGTAAATGATATAGCGGCGACGTCTATGAAGTCTGCGGCGGCCGATTTGGCGGCGCGTACGGGGATTTCTAAAAAAGAAGCGTACAAGCGTTTGTTGGATAAAGGGGGCGCAGATGATTAAGTTTGTAGGCAGTTTTGAAACGGTAAAATCCCTGCCGAATACGCATTTTGCGGAATATGCGTTTATTGGGCGCAGTAATGTGGGAAAGTCTTCGTTGATTAACGCGGTTGTTGGGGCGCCGATTGCGCGTACGTCCAATACGCCGGGGCGAACACAAAGCCTGAATTTATTTAACCTGGATGACCGGGCGATGATTGTTGATTTGCCGGGATATGGTTATGCAAAAGTATCAAAAGTTGATGCGATGCGATGGCTGAAACGCTTGGAAGAATATTTGATGACGCGCCGTCAATTAAAGCGACTGTTTATTTTAATTGATTCGCGCATTGGGGCCAAAGATGCTGATTTGGATTTGATGGATTTCTGTGATGCAAATGCAATTGCGTATCAAATAGTTTATACCAAGAAAGATAAAAAAGTACGCGAAGCAAAACAATTGGAAATAAAACACACAGACCATGGTGCGATGGTGCCGGAAATTTTGCAAACATCGGCCGAAAAGAAAACGGGGCTGGATGCGATAAAGGAAACAATTGGGATTAAATAATAATATTTTTTATGCGACAAATCCCGCGCGTATGGCGGATGCGCTGTGGGCCGTTATGGCAGAATCTGGGGTGGATGTTGCTGATATGCTGATATTCCTGCCCAGTCGGCGTGCGGTACGTACGGTCGAAAAAATGATTGCGCAACGGTCGGGGGGCGTGGCAATTTTGCCAACCTTGGTCGCCCTGGGCGAGGGTGCCGATGAAGACCCAGACGAAGTCGTGGCGGTGGATATTATATCAAATATTGAACGTGTGGCGATTTTAACACGATTGTTGGCGGCGGATGCAAATGTTGGAAATTATACGACTGCATTGTCTGTGGCCCACGATTTGGTGCGTATGCAGGACTATATGGAAAATGAAGGTGTTGATGCGGCGACGGTGGATTGGGGCGCGCTGGTTGGGGACAAGTATGCCGTGCATTTTCAAAGCAAGGCAAAGATATTAAATGTTTTGTCGGATTTTATGGCAACCTATGCAAATGGACGAATAACCGCCACCGCGGCGCGTAATCGTGATATTCGTGCGTGGGGGGCGCAATTGGATAAATATAAATTAGTGATTGTGTGTGCGTCCACCGCCAGCGTGCCAGCCACCGCGGATTTAATGGAATCTGTTGCGCGTTGTTCACATGGGCGGATTATTTTGTCTGGGAAAATTGATGGGCGGGTGGCGGATTTTGAGCTGGACACAAATCCATATAATTCAGAGTATAAATTTTTGTCCCGTTTGGGATTGGGGGCGGGGGATGTGCAGCCAATTGATGTTGGGGAATCGAAAATAGACTTTATGAATTATGCGTTTGGTAATGATTGTGCGCCGCGTGATGTAGATACTGATTTATCAAATTGTCATTTAATTACCGTCCCGCGCGAGGCGGTCGAGGCAGACGTTGTTGCAGAAATTGCCGCGCGCGCAATAGGTGAAAATAAAAGCGTTTTGGTTATAACGCCGGATGCGGCGGGGAATCAGCGTATTGCGGGGGCGTTGCGAAATCGCGGTGTGGATGCGGACTTTTCGGGTGGTGTGCCCGCGACAATGACGGCACCAGGGCGTGCGTTGTTAAATTTATTGGATGGGTGGATTGAACAAAAATCAAACGTGTTTGATAAAATCTATGCGGAACAAAATCATGATTTGTTTAATACAATTGCCGTGATGGTTGATTTGTATATGTCCGAAATGCAACCGGGGTTTGTTGCAGAAGATTATGTGGCGGTGTGGTCTGCATTGCGTGATATGTCAAATGCGCTGAATGTGGCGGGCATTGAATTAAATGTGGCGGATGCGCGCGCATTTATTGCGGATGCGTTGGCGGGCGTGTCGATACGTGGTGCGATAAATGACGGGGCGCAGGTCGTTGTGTTGGGTACAATTGAATCGCGTATGCAGACGGCTGATGTTGTGATTTTAACCGGCTTGAACGAAGGTATGTTCCCGTCGCGTGGGTATGAAAACGCATGGTTGCCACGTGCGACGGCGGAAAAGATTGGATTGCCATCCCCAAATCGCAAGGTGTCCCTGCAGGCATTGGATTTTATGAATTTGTCGTGTGGGAAATGCGTGTATTGGTTGCGGTCGGGTGTCGCTGGTGGGGTTCAGACGACCGAGTCCAGATTTATTTCGCGTGTGATTGCGCGTCGTGGTGTGTTTGACCAGAATACAGAATTGTTGGACACAGTTTTGGCGCGTGATAATGTGCCTTTGCGCCCGCTTGATTATTCTGTGCCAACGCCACCCGCTGATTGGTCGGATGTTTATGTGACAGAACTGGAACATTTAATTCATAATCCGTATTCATTCTATGCAAAGCATATCTTGCGGTTGCGCGTGTTGGATGATTACTGGGTTGGGGTGGATGCGCGTGATTTTGGAAATCTGGTGCACGATGTGATTGAGCATGCAACTGATTTACGGCCCGATGTTTTGGTTGCAGAAATGGACCGGCGCGCGTTGGAAAAGTTGGGCGCGGGCAGTGTGATTTTTCATTTCTGGCATAAAAGGTTTTTGGAAATTGCACCGATTATCGCAAACGAATTGGCAAGTGTTGAAAATGCGTATGTGGAAATTGGTGGGGCGGTTAAAATTGCCGGGCGTAATGTTCGTGCGCGCGCAGACCGCATTTGGGATGGTGGTGTGCTGGATATAAAAACAGGCGCCGCACCAAATAAAAGTCAGTTAGAGCAGGGGAATATGCCCCAATTACCGTTAGAGGCGTATATTCTGCAATCGGGCGGATTTCCGATTAAGACGACCGCGCAATCACGGGCGCCGATTATGCGGTTTTTGCAGTTAAAAAATAATGATGCGCGTGTAATTGAATATGACGCGGAAACAACGGCCCAGATGATGCGCGCAGCGGTTGATAAGACGGCTGATTTGTTCAATATTTATTCAGCCGGTGCGGCGGGGTATGAATATCGTGAAACGGGCGATAATAAATATAAACAGTATGACGATTTAGCCCGAATTAAAGATTAAATGCCAATCGGTTCGCGGTGTTGCGATTTGAACTATTTTAATTCCAACATCAGTCCACAATGGTCGGTGGGTTTGGAATGCAGGCGCGGTTCAATATCAATTTCGCAATTTTTAATCATTTTGGCAGCTGTTTTGTTGCATAAGAAATAATCCAGGCGCAAGCCCTGTTTGTTGCCAACCGTATCGCGACCGCGGTATCCGTACCATGTGTAATCCACTTCGTTTGGATGCAGGGTGCGCCATGCGTCCACCCAGCCCGCATTTAACCATTCGTTCATAATTGCGCGTGCCGCAGGGGCGGAAATGGCGATGCCCTGGTAATTTTTGGGGTTCCAAATATCACGGTCTTCGATTGCAACGTTAAAGTCGCCGCCGATAATTATGGGTTCGGGGCTGTCCAGATATTGGGAAATATAGTCCGTGAATGCACGCATCCATTCCAATTTGTATGGAAATTTTGGGGAATCAACCGTATCGCCATTTGGCATATACGTGTTAATCAGGCGTACACGGCCATCAACCACGCATTCTAAAAAACGTGCGTTTGGGTCCGCGTAATTTGGCAGGCCCAGTGTTGTGTCTTCGATTGAATGTTTAGAAAATGTTGCGACCCCATTCCAGGATTTTTGCCCGAAAACCTTAACATTATAACCGAATTCATCAAAAATCATGTGGGGAAAGTTTGCGGTTTCAACCTTTAATTCCTGGACCATGATGGTGTCGTATTCGCCGCGACGCAGGATGTCAATGAAACTTTCGATATGGGCACGGATTGAGTTGATATTCAGGGTCAAAATTTTCATAATTGCTTTCCTTTTTTTCATGAGTATAATATCTGTGTCCAATATAAAAAACAACAAGGAATTTAATAACATGAATATGTATCAGTTATTGGAACGTACCGTGCAGACATATCCAGATAATTTGTATCTGGTGCGCGAAGGCGTTTCGTATAAAGATTTTATTAACTTGGTCAAGGCACGTGCCGCGTCCTTGGACAAGGCGGGTGTGGTCAAGGGGGATGTTGTTGGTATTTTGTCCCACAATATTCCAGAATTTCCAATCACGCTGTTTGCGTTGTGGTATTTGGGGGCGACTGTATTGTTGTTGGATACAAATCTGACACCGTTCGAATATGACAATATGGCAGAAATTGCGAACTGCAAAATGGTTTGTGCGGAAAAATCATTTGTTTACAAAACAGATAAATTTGAATTCTATGACATTACCAAGAAAGATGGCAAGGTTAATCCAGATTTGAAACCGGCGGCGGTGGAATCGTTGGACACGGCAACTATGTCGTTCACGTCGGGTTCAACCGGTGTGCCAAAGGTCGTGCCATTGACGCACTTTAACATTGTGGAATGCACAAATTCTTTGGAATCAATGGCAGAATGGATTAAGCCGGGTGATTATCTGTATGGATTCTTGCCTATGTACCATGTGTTCGGTTTCGCGGTTGAAATCTTGGCAACCGTGCATTTCGGCGCGGGTGTGTTGTTGCAACCAACAATTAACCCAAAAGAAATTATGGCGGACTTTAAGAAATTCCGTCCACAGGTTATTCCAGCGGTGCCACGTCTGTGGGAAGTGTTCCGTAATAAAATTATCGATAATGTCAAGGCACAAAAGAAATGGGGACTGGTATCTTTCGTTTTGAAATATGGCAAGACGTTGCAGAAAATTGGCTTGGGTGCATTGGTGCGCAAGGTGCAGCGTCCAATTCTGGATGTGTTTGGTGGACGCGCGCGTCTGTTAATCGCAGGTGGTGCGGCGACTAAGCCCGAGGTTGAAACATTTTATGAACGTTTGGGTTTGACGTTTATTCAGGGTTATGGTTTAACAGAAACAGTTGGGCCAATCTGTATTTCAAAACCAACCAAAAAGCGTTTGCCATTCGCGTTCGGTGGACCGACATTGAACAACGAATGTGAAATTCGTGATAAAAATGCCGATGGTGTTGGTGTATTATGGTTGCGCGGTCATCAGGTGTTTGGGGGCTATCTGAATAATGAAGAAGCCAACAAAGAAGTCTTTGACGAACGTGGGTTCTTTAATACAGGGGACTTGGTATCAATGGACAAAAACGGTGAATTGCACTTTGCGGGCCGTAAAAAGCAGGTTATCGTTTTGGATAGTGGTAAAAATGTATATCCAGATGAACTGGAAGGTATGTTTATCACAATCCCAGGTGTTAAGAACGTTGCGGTATTTGAACATATGGTCAAGGGTAAAACCGTTACGTACGCTGTGTTCAGCGTTGAAGATGGTGTGACCCTTGAACAAATTGGTGCGGCGGTTGCGGCGGAAAATAAAAAGGTTGCCAGTTATAAGTGGGTGACGCATTTCGCCATCACGACCGAAGATTTACCATTGACCAGCACACAAAAGGTTAAACACCACGTGGTGCGCAAGAACTTGGTTGAGGGTAAGTACCCCGATAGACATGAATAAAAATCCCGCGAAAGCGGGATTTTTGTTTATTTTCCCAGGCAAAGTTGACCGAATGTTTTATCCAAAACCTCGGTCGCGGTGATTGTGCCTAATATTTTGCCAATCGCATCCGCCGCGCGGCGTGTGTGTTCGGCGAATATGTCATAGTTGTTATCGGCACGCAGGGCCGCGGACAATTCGTCGCGTGCGGATGTTAGTAATTCGTGTGTGCGTGCGTTGATAGTTAATGCATTTTCTGCACAGTCCATAATTTCATGAATCTTTTTGCGCAATGTGTTCAGTAATACATCCATTCCATCGCCAGATTTTACAGATGTGTAAATTGCATTTTTGTGCGTGCGTAAATCTGATGTGTCAGATTTGTTAATTACGATAATTTCATTGTTTGTAAAAATGTTGTGTTCGGCAGAATCCGGCGTATAGACATGAATTATAATGTCTGCATTTTCAATTTCGGATTTTGTACGTTCGATGCCGATTGATTCAATAATATCATCTGTTTCGCGAAGACCCGCCGTGTCAGACAGGTTGATTAAATATCCGTCAATGTCCAGGTTTATGGATACGATATCGCGCGTTGTGCCGGCAATATCGGATACGATTGCGCGGTTTGACCCCGCCAGATAATTAAAGATTGATGATTTTCCGACGTTTGTTTCGCCCACCAATGCAACGTTGATTCCGCCACGAATTGCGCGTGATGCGCGGTAATTGTTCAGGGCGGTGTCTATTTCGTTGTACAGTTTTGCTGTGCGCGCAGTAACGGTTTCGCCAATGTTTGCGGGCAGGTCGTCTGGGGTGTAATCCAGGATTGCCGCCGCATACGCCGAAATTTCAACCATTGAATTGCGCCAGGTGTTATAGATGTCGCTGTCGCGTCCCAACATAGAACGCAGGGCGTGTTTGCGTTGCTGTTCGGTTTGTGCATCAAGTAATGCCGCCAGTCCATCAATGTCCGCCAAATCCATTTTATTGTTATAAAATGCGCGACGTGAAAATTCCCCAGGGGTTGCCATACGCATGCCCAATGTTTTCAGGTGTTCAAATGCCGCGTTAATTGTTGCGGGCGCGCCGTGCATGTGTAATTCAATAACGTCCGTTCCAGTAAAACTGTGTGGGGCTGGGAAGTATATTGCCAGGCATTGGTCAATTAAATCGCCCGCGTTATCTGTCAGATTACAAAAATATGCGTGGCGTGGCTGAAAATCTGTTTTCTTGGTAAAGCCGGAAAAAATATCATGCAAATTATCGCCAGATATGCGGATAACCGCAACGCCTGATTTTCCGTGCCCAGATGATAATGCAAAAATTGTGTCGTTATTCATTTTATACGGATGGGGATAATTTCTTTTCTTGATATTTGATTTATGATACAATCAGTATACACGAAAAGAGAGAAATGTCAAATTGTTTATTTGTCAATTTTTGTCAAAAACGCATTGAAATAACATTTTGTTTTTAGTAGATAATGTGCTTGTGGCAAAAAAAGGAGGACCGATGTTTCGTAAAAAAATACAAAATTCAGTTCAAAAACAAAACAATTCAGCAACGCATGGATTTCCGGCGACTGTGTTTGGTTTTTATTGGTCGGTGATGCGCCGTTTTCCGCTGTTTTATAGTATTGTTGGTTGTGCAATGATTTTGGGATTTATGTTGGACAGGATTACTTTCCCATACACTAACAAATGGGCGGTTCAGATATTTGAAAGTGCTGCGCAGGGAGAATGGAATGGAAAGTTGTTGTGGATTGCAGGAATCTATATTGGGATTTTTGTAGTAGGTAGCATACGACAGTATATGAATCTGCATTGGCGGCCAATTGTTAATCGTTATACTAGTTTTATCTTGTATAAACGTGTGTATAAAAATGATACTGATTTCTTTGTCAGCAGACCCGCCGGTCAGGTGACAAATCAAATCAGCACAATTGGGGGCAACCTAAACAAAATGACATTGGAGTTTTATACCGAAGTCATCAATTATATTGTTGGTATGTTGGTGCTGTCTGTCGGAATTTTGTTTGAAAACGTTTGGATTGCATTAATGATTGCTATTGCTGCTGTGTTGCGTACGGGATGGCGTTTTATATGGCAACGAAAAATCAATGTATGGCAAAAAAAATTACAAGATGTCAGTTCTAGGATATCAGGTATGAGAACAGATAGCCTGGGAAATGCAATGACTGCAAAATTGTTTGGCAATATAGAATATGAAAACAAATATATTTGGAATCAACAGGCAGAGCAAATTAAGATAGAACATAAAATTGGTTTCTTGCGCCGTGTTCAAGATAGACCAGCACTTGCGTTGTGGTTTGGTTTAACGTTCACGTTGATATTAATGTGTTGGTATTCTATAAAAGAGGGTACTATGGCGTTGGCAAGTGGTATGTTTGTGTTTGTTGCAGGACGTTCTATTGCTAGTCATTTTGATTCTTTGATTAGTGTGCTGGTTGGGTATAGCGAAAATAAAGCCAAATCTGTTCATGCATATGCGGATATTATTCAGCCGTGTTCTATTGTTGATGCACCAAATGCAAAAAATCTAAAACGTGTGACAGGTGAAATCGAAATATGTGATATGTCATTTGATTATGGCAAGAATGATGTGTTTAGACACTTTGATTTATGTGTTCGTCCACATGAAAAGATTGGGGTTGTGGGTTTGTCGGGTGCAGGTAAAACAACACTGGTTAACCTGATGTTGCGTGCGTATGATGTAAAATCTGGCGCGATAAAAATAGATGGGATGGATATTCGTGATATAAAGCAAGATTCTTTGCACAGGAATATATCTTTTGTGCCACAAGAAGCGGTGTTGTTTAATCGTTCGCTGATGGATAATATTCGATATGCACGACCAAATGCCAGCAAGACAGATGTTATAAATGCGGCAAAAAAGGCAAATATTCATAAATTTATTATGGGGTTGTCAGATGGTTATAATACATTGGTTGGAAATCGTGGTATTAAATTATCGGGTGGACAGCGCCAACGCATCGCAATTGCTCGTGCAATATTAAAAGATGCACCGATATTGATTTTGGATGAAGCGACGTCTGCATTAGATTCTGAAAATGAATTGCTGATACAAAAGTCGTTGAAAACAGTCATGCAGGGCAAGACGACAATTGTTATCGCGCATCGTTTATCAACATTGCGTAATATGGATAGAATTATTGTTCTGGATCATGGTAAGATAATAGAGCAGGGGACGCATAAACAATTGTTGCGTAGAGGTGGAGCATACAGCAAGTTGTGGAATATGCAGACAGGCGGATTTGTTGGTGAATAAAAATCGCCCCAAATGGGGCGGTTTTATTTTGCAGAACTTATCTCTTTTAATGCCATTGGGACCAGTTTGGATACGTCCGCCGTTGGATTTTGGGTCACTAATTTCTGGGCCATTTCAATAATATCCAGTCTGCGATAGCCCAATGATTCCAATGCCATCAATAAATCGGGCAGGGCGGATGATGCAGCCGTGGTTGCGCCGGTGTCCGGGGCAAACAATGTGGCGGACGCGCCACCGATTTTGTTTTTTAATTCAACAATGATTTTTTCCGCCATCTTTTTACCAACGCCCGGGGCGGTTGCAATTGTTTTCGCATCGTTTGTGGCAATTGCAGACATTAACGTGTCGGAATTTATTGTGCCCAGGATTGCCAATGCAACCTTAGGCCCCACGCCAGAAACGGTCGTCAGCATATTAAACAGGTTTTGACCGTTTAATGTTGTAAATCCAAACAGGCGGATGGAGTCTTCTCGGACGATTGTTTCAATCCATAATTCCACCGTGCTTTTATGGGTCAGGTATTCGGCGGTGTGCACCTTGTACCCAACGCCGTTCACCAATAAAATCACAAATCCGTCGCCAATATAGTCAACTATGCCTTGCAATTTGCCAATCATTTGTTATCCTTTTGGGGTAATTTTAATCCAAATAAATAAAAAGGTCAAATATGAGTGGACACAGTAAATGGCACAATATTCAGCATAAAAAGGGCGCAGCCGACGCAGCACGCAGCGGTTTGTTCACAAAACTGGCGCGTGAAATTACAATGGCGGCAAAGTTGGGCGATAAAAACCCTGACAATAATCCACGTTTGCGTTTAGCAATTTTAACCGCGCGCAAGAATTCTATGCCGAATGATAATATTAAACGCGCAATTGAAAAGGCGTCAGGTGCAAATACGGAAAATTATGAAGCGGTAAGATACGAAGGATATGGTCCGGGTGCGGTTCCAGTTATTGTTGAGGCGTTAACTGATAATCCACGTCGTACTGTGCCGGAAATTCGTAATATCTTTGGTAAAAATGGCGGAAATATGGGCGAAGAAGGTTCCGTTGTGTTCATGTTCACACGCGCAGGCCAGATTATGTACCCAGCATCCATCGGTAAAACCGAAGACGAAATGATGGAAATTATTATGGAGGCGAATGCCGACAATCTGGAAACGTCCGAAGAAGGCTTTATTATCACAACAAAACCAGAAGATTTTATCACAGCCCAGAAAATCTTGGCCGATAAATTGGGTGAACCAGAACAGGCAGAATTGACCTGGTTGCCAAATATGCCAATGGATCTGGATGACGAGGCATATGCGAAACTGGAAAAGTTGGTGGATGCGCTGGATGCGAATGATGATGTGCAGAAGGTGTTCACCGCCGCAGCCTAGGTAAAAATAAAATCTAATGGCATATCTATGCACGGTGCCGTCCCCTCATGTAGCGTCTGTACACTACGGGGACGGCACTGTCCTTATCTATACCATTATTTTTTATTTTTAGTCTAAAAAAAGATATCTTGATTTTTTGTCGGGATAGTAATAACATAATCGTTATCATGAATATGTTTGGTTCTTTCTTTACTACAACAACTACAACCCCGTTGGGGGGTATGTAATTTCTATTGCGATAAATCGCACAAATTTCTATAATCAAACAGTTAATCAAAATAAAAAAAGTAAAATATAAAAGGTTGTTATTATGGCATATGATATCGAATTGATGCGTCATTCGTTGGCTCATGTTATGGCGGCGGCGGTTAAAAAACTGCACCCGGATGTTAAATTTGCGGGTGGTCCCGCCATTGAAAACGGGTTCTATTATGATTTTGATACAGAATATCGTTTTTCAGAGGCTGACTTTGAAAAAATCGAAAAAGAAATGCGGGATTTAATTAAATCTAATGGACGGTTTGAACAGCGTAATGTGTCCTTGGATGAAGCAAAACAGATTTTTGCGGACCAGCCATACAAAATGGAATGGTTGAATGAATATGATGCCGCAGGCGAAGCGTTGTCAATCTATACTTTCCGTGATTTTGTTGACCTGTGTCGTGGTCCGCATGTGGAAAGTTCCAAGGATTTGCCAAGGGACAGTTTCAAAATTCGCAGCGTTGCGGGTGCATACTGGAAAGGGGATTCGAAAAATAAAATGTTGCAGCGTATTTATGTTGATGCGTTTGCGAGTAAAGAAGAATTGGATAATTTCTTGAAAATGCAGGAAGAGGCCGCCGCGCGTGATAATCGCAAGTTGGGTAAAGATATGGATTTGTTCCATTTTGAACCCGAATATGCGCCGGGGTCTGTGTTCTGGCATGACAAGGGATACAAAATGTATCGCCGCTTGATTGAGTATGTGCGTGCACGTCAGGAAATGGCGGGGTACCAGGAAATTTCAACGCCAGCCGTTATGGACAGATGTTTGTGGGAACGTAGTGGGCATTGGGCCAAGTATGGCGAACATAACTATTCCGGCAAAACCCAAGATGGCAAGGTGTTCTGTATCAAACCTATGTCTTGTCCGGGGGGGATGTTGGTGTTTGGACACGGGCTTCGTTCGTACAAGGATTTGCCATTGTATATGGCGGAATTTGGCAAGGTTCATCGTTACGAGGCAGCGGGTGGTCTGTCGGGTTTGATGCGTGTGCGTGAATTTACCCAGGACGATGCGCATATTTTCTGTACCGAAGAACAGTTGGAAGAAGAAGTTGTTAAGATTTTGCGATTCATCAAAGATATTTATGGCAAGTTTGGCTTTGATAAAATTACAATGAAATTGGCAACGCGCAAAGAATCTGAGTTCCGTATTGGTTCTGACGAAATCTGGGACAAGGCCGAAGGGGCGTTAAAGCATGCGCTGGATGCAAATGGTATTGAATACGAAATTGCCGAAGGTGATGCGGCGTTCTATGGGCCAAAGATTGATAATTATCTGCGCGATTCTATGGGGCGCGTATGGCAATGTGGTACGGTGCAATTGGATATGAATTTGCCAGAAAGATTTGATTTGTCTTATGTTGGTGAAGATGGTGAAAAGCATCGTCCGATTATGTTGCATCGCGCAATGTTGGGTTCAATTGAACGCTTTATGGGCGTGTTGTTGGAATCGACTGGTGGTAATTTGCCGTTGTGGTTAAGTCCAGAACCAGTTGTTGTTGCGCCAATTTCACAAAAACATGCAGAATATGCAAATGAAATTGTGGCGGCGTTGCGCGCATCTGGTGTAAATGCACGTGCAGATTTGCGTGATGAAAAAGTAAACTATAAAATCCGTGAACTGTCTTTGGCAAAAACGCCAATCATCGCAATTGTTGGTGAAAAAGAAATGGCGGAAAAAATGGTTACTTTGCGTCGTTTGGGCGTTGAAAAGCAGGAATCAATGCCAATGGCGGAATTTGTTGAAATGATGAAAAATGATGTAAAGATGCCATTGTAAATTTGTTGGGGTGTGGGAACGCACCCCGATAAAAATTTAAGGAGAAGAAAGGATGAAAAAAATTCTGATGGTGGTTGCTTTGTTGGTTGTGCCAGTCTTGGTGACAGGATGCGCAAAAAAGTGCGAGGTAGAACCAATCGTTGAACAAAATCACAAGTTGATTGTGCCACCAAATTTTGGAAATATGCCAAAATAAATTTTGTGCCAAAGCATTTTGTCTTTGGCTTTTTTTATGATATAATATTCATAACAAATAAGAGGGAGACATTATCATGAACGATGATAACAGTTTGGATTTATTAGATTTAGATGATAACGGTGCAATGGACACATTGCCAGATGCAACGCCGTTTGCGGCACCACGCCCAAAAAAGCCTTGGTTGTTGTTGGGGGTTGGTTTGGTTGTTATCGTGTTGGCGACATACGTTATCATTCGTGCGATTGGTGATGATTCCGCTTCTTCGATAGATGTTGATTTGGATGCACCGGTTGTTATGGATGCAGGGGTGCCCGCTGATATGAATGTTTTGCCACCGGTTCAGCCGGTCCAGGCAATGCCACAACCCCAGCCTGTTCAGGTGCAGCCGATGCCTGTTGCAAAACCGCAACCTATGGCGGCAACGGCGGGTGTGCCAGTGCGTGTGGTTGAAGAACGTCAGGAAGTTAAATTTAATCCGGTCGCGGAAACGAAAACTGTGGCACAGCCAAAGCCCGTTGCAGCGAAACCGGTCGCAAAACCTGTGGCCAAAAAGACGGCGACTAAGCCTGTGGCAAAGTCGGCAACACAAACAGTTTCTAAACCAGTCGCGGGTGCATGGTATGTTCAGTTTGGTTCGTACAGCACACGTGCATTGGCGGAAAGCGCCCAACGTCAGATTCAAAACGCGCACAAAAGTTTGTTTGATGGACAACAGTTTGTTATTCTGGCAGCTCAGTTAAAAGATGGTAAAACAACATATCGTTTGCGTGTTGCGTTCAAGACTGCGTCGGATGCAAATGGTTTCTGTCGGAACGCAAAGTCCGATGGATTGGATTGCTATGTTGCGAAATAAACGTTAAGGAGAAAATAATGTTTGGACGTTTAGGTTGGGCAGAAATACTGGTTATTGTTGTGTTGGTGGTTATTTTGTTCGGGTCGAACAAGATTCCAGGTATGATGAAAAATTTGGCAGATGGATTAAATGTATTTAAGAAAGAGGTTAAAAAATCCGTGCCAAAAGAACTGGCAAAAAAATCCGTGAAAAAGCAGGTGGCAAAAAAAGCGCCGGTTAAGAAAAAGAAATAAAAAATCCCGCGATTGCGGGATTTTTTGTTAATGTGCAAAGTTCAAATATAGCTATACAAATAGCTAGATAAATAAAAGTTTATTGAAGTGTTTATGTTTTGAAAAATTAAAAACTTTGTCATTCCGGGGCTTGACCCCGGAACCCAGGTTATGCGCGTGAAACGCGCACAAATAATAAGGATTCTACGGCCTGGGTTCCGTGGGGATTCACCCACAAAAATTTTCAATTTTTGCGGGGCCCGAAAAAGCCACGGGATGACAGAATTTTTTATCAAAAATTCTGTTTGTATTTTGCGCACGTTGTGCACGGTTTGCGGTCCCTATCCCCGCCTGCGCGGGGATGACAAATGCCTAATGACTAATAGCTTAACTAAACTTTTATTTATTTAAGTAATTGAATAAATATTTATCTTGATTTATAATTATTGTGTCGGTGTGATTTTGCATCGATGGGGTGTGAAGACCTCTGCATTGGCATCGGAATATATACTTTGTGATGCCCGATGGGCATTGTTTTATTGTTCTGATGAAAAAAACTCCTGAACCCACCTGGGTCAGGAGGGTTGCGAATATATTGAATAAGCACACAATTCCAATGATTGTCTTCAACCTCCTGACCATCAAATGTTTTTGATGGTTTTTTGTTTAACAAGAAACAGGGGTTGAAAAAAATGAAAATAAAAATTGTTTTATGCGCGACTTGTTTTTGCGCATTAGTGGGTGGGGCGCATGCGGCTTGTATGACGAACGTAGAGTGTACAAGCCATGCTTTGTGTACAGAGTTTTGTTGTCCTACGGGTGGATCACGCACTACGTACATATGTCCGTTTGGGTGGGAACTAGAAGATCCATTATTCGGTTCCACCTGTGTACGGTCTGCAACCACGGGTTCAGATGACAAGGGATATACCGAAACGACGTATGGTACATGTACAGGAACAAAAAGAACAGAGCAGTGTTATGAGTTTTCTGACAGTGCAACAACGGGTTCTGGGGGGATAACAAGATGTGTTTCATGTTTGAGCGCAGGAGGTAAGGTATGAGAATATTATTTTTCGGTTTAGTGTTTTGTTTTTGTGTTGGTGGTGTATGGGCCGCGTGTGAAGAAACAGGAACTGTTTATACAGCTTGCAAGCCTGGATATTATTTAGATTCTGGGGATTGTGTTCGTTGTCCATCGTCTGGCGGTGTGTATGGTACGACGGTTGATCAAAATACCGGCGGTATTACCAGTTGTTATATTCCGTCCGGGAACAGTTTTAGCGATTCGTCTGGGTCTGGGACATATTCGGGCAATTGTTATTACAGTAATTAAAAACCCGCCGATTGGCGGGTTTTTTATTAGTGTTTGCCACCGATTTTTGTGCGACCGCCCATCAATGGTTGCAGTTTTTTGGGAATGTTGACTGAACCGTCTGGGTTTTGGTGGTTTTCAATTACGGGTACAATTGCGCGGGGCAGGGCAATGCCCGTATTGTTCAAAGTTGCGCAGAATTGTAATGTGCCGTCCGTGGCGCGGAAACGCGTGTTGGTGCGGCGTGCTTGGAATTGACCAATCGATGAACAAGAACCCAGTTCGCGGTATGTGCCTTCGCTTGGGAACCAGGCTTCGACGTCGTGCATTTTAACCTTGTTAAAGCCCATGTCGCCGGTGCATGCCGCGATAACGCGATATGGTAATTCCAAATCTTCCATAACTTCGCACAGGTTGTTTAATAAATGTTCGTGCATTTCATCCGATTGTTCGGGTGTGCAATAGATGTATTGTTCAACCTTGTTAAATTGGTGTATACGCACGATTCCGCGGGTATCGCGACCGGCGGCACCGGCTTCTTTGCGGAAACATGGGGAATAGCCCGCGTATTTAATTGGTAAATCTTTTTCGTTCAAGACTTCGTCCGCATGCAGGGAATTCAAGATGATTTCCGCCGTTCCCGCCAGACAACGGTCTGTGTCGGTCAGCATAAATACATCGTTGTTCATGATAGACAGGTCCGAACCCATAAAGTGTCCCGCGTTAAAGATTGTTTGTGGTTTGGTAATCGATGGGCAATTTACGAATGTAAAGCCCTTGGCAATCAATTTTTGCAAAACATATGTTTGGATTGCCAGTTCCAGTTCCGCTGCTTCGCCAAACAGGGCATAAGTACGTGTGCCACAAATGTTTGCAATTTTTTCCGGTTTCCACCAACCATTCATTTCCAGCAAATCCCACTGGGCGCGTGGTGTAAAATCAAATTCACGCGGGGTGCCGATACGACGAACCTCGACATTTTCAGTATCATCACGACCAATTGGGGCAGATGCCGCAGGAATCTGGGGGACGCGGTGCAGTAAATCGTTCAGTTCTGCTTCGCGGGTGGCAAGTTCCGCCATGTCGGCGGCGATTTCGTCTGCGATTGCTTTACTGCGTGCAATCAAAGGCGCGCGGTCGGTCGCAGTTGGGATTTCACGTGTGATTTTATTCTTTTCAGCCGTTTTCGACTGGGTAATAGTTTTTAATTCACGAACGCGTACGTCCAATGCCAAGATTTCATCTGTGTGGTCGGTCATGCCCTTGACCGCGCAGGCGTTCTTTACAACGTCTGGGTTTTCACGAATAAATTTAATATCCAACATGTTTTTGTTCCTTAGGTTTTCTTTGGGATATATGTTATTACGGTGCGATTGGTTTCGCAATTATAAAATCAAAAAAAGTGTATATTGAATTATTCCCCCAACGGGGATGATGAAGAGAAGGAAAATACGAAATGTGTTTTCATATTGATTTGATTATAAATCTTTTTAAGGCGCGTTGCAATAAATTCGTTTGCGTTGGGGGCGTTTGTTTTGTATGCTGGGGCGCGAAGGGTATATAGAAGGAAGGTTATCATGTATGATGTAATTATCTTAGGTTCGGGTCCGGCGGGATTGACCGCGGCGTTGTACACAGCACGTGCAAACAAAAAGACGATTGTTCTGGGGGGCGATCGTTTGGGTGGTCAGATGGCGGGTATTGCAACACTTGAAAATTATCCGGGATGGGCCGGTTCCGGTTTTGAATTGGCACAGTTTATGCAAAAACAATGTGAAACATTTGGTGCCACGGTAAAATTTATTAGCGCAAAAAATATCACAGGGGATGCGGAAAATGGGTATCGTGTTCTGTGTGATAACGATGAAGAATTTGTTGGTAAAACTGTGATTATCGCCACGGGGGCCAGTCCGCGCAAATTGGAAATTGAAGGTGCGCGTGAATTTATGGGACGTGGTGTTTCGTACTGTGCGACGTGTGATGGATTCTTTTATAGTGGAAAAAACGTCGTCGTTATGGGTGGTGGAAACAGCGCGTTGAACGATGCGTTGTATTTGGCGGATTTGGCGAAAAATGTTAAAATCGTTTATCGTAAATCTGCATTCACACGCGCCGAGGCGGTCCTGCGTGAACGGGTCGAGGCACGCGATAACATCGAGTGTTTGTTTAATACAGATTTGGCAAAGATTGCAGCAAAGCCAGATTCCGAAGATGGTGAATTGATTATTACAACAACAGATGGTGCGGAAATTGTTGCCGACGGTTTGTTTGTTGCCATTGGGCACGAGGCAAACACAGATTATCTGACCGAGGATGTAAAACGTGATGCATTGGGGCGTATTGCGCCAGATGCGTTGCCTGCGGGCATGTATGTCGCAGGCGATGTGCACAGCGAATTAAAGATGCAAATTGCAACGGCCGTGGGGACGGGGTGTAGTGCCGCTATGGACGCCATCCTTTACCTTAACAAAAATTAAATCTAATGGCGTATCTAAAGCGGGTTGGCAATGGCTCATGTAACTTCTGTACACTACGCCATTGTCAACCCGTTTATCTATACCATTATCTTTAATTTTCTTCCCGATGCTAGGTTTTTTTTGGGGAGGGCTAAAAATCCCGCAGGAGCGGGATTTTGGGTGTGAGAACAGGAATCTTTATTTTCGTTTGCGGGGCGTTTTTTTGTCGCCACGTTTATTTTGTTTGCCGGTTGGTTTCGGTGTTTCTTCGTCTGCTGTTGACATTAAATCAATGTCGATTTCACCGTTTGCCATACCAAATATATTGTTTATGTTTTTGCGCAGGTTTGGATGACGGTCTGCGTATCTTTTGATTCCAACCAGGACAGCCGCGGTGATTATCTTTTCCATGTCTGCGGATGATATAATGTCGGATACGTGACCGCGGATGCTGGACAGTATGCCGTTGGCGGCGTTTTTAGCACGGCGGATGAATTTGTGGCGACGGTGTACGCGGATGATTTCACTTATCCACATCCATATCAGTAATGCAACCAATGGTAATGCCACGCAAAACAGAAAATAGCGATACCAACTGTCGCAGAACGCGCTGGTAAATATTGCGTCGCAAATTCGTTTGAAGTGCAGAATTGATACCGCAATAATTTCATATATTACCAATGATGTTATACAAATTTTTGATTTTAATAGCATTGTGCCCTCCGATTGTTTTGTTGTTTTTATTTTATAAAAAAATACCCGATGGTTCATCAGGTATGAATTCCAAATAAAAATCACACCAATTTGGTGGGACTATTTTTCAAATTTTGATTTTGTTGGGAAACGCTGTTTCAAAAATTCTGCGTTTGCGCGCAGCATTTGCGGGGTGTTTTTGTCAGAATCGTTTATACAAAATATGGGGGCAACACGCAGGGATTTTTCATGCCCCAACACGCACGAACATAAATAAGATGAACGGCGGGTTGATGCAAAATGTATCGTGTTATAAAAGGCATCAAGGATTTTGTTGCGGCCGCTTTTGTGTGGGTGTGCGCGACGAAATGTTGCGTGGCCATGTACATACTGGGATAAGGTAAATATCCAGCGTTGGAATTCCCAATTGGTGCGGAATTTATTGTAAACCTGTTTATCAATCACCTGTTTTAACATTGGGTGATTGCGACATGTTGTCCATGATGATTTTATGTATGCGTCAATGCCGTGAGATGGAGAATATTTGTATAGTTTGCGCCCGTAAATTTCATGAATCTTTTTGGCGGTTAATATTATTTTTGAACGATATACGTCTGTTCCATCCAGTATCCATCCCAGACGTTTGTAGTTTATTTTGCGACGAATATACAGATTCTTGGCGCGTCCACGATGGTCAAAGAAAAATGATGACTTTAATGGTTTGTTAAAAAACATATCGTCGTTTAATAACAGAAATCGTTCCGATAGCCCCGGTATATTGTGCAGGCACATATCAATGGCGGTTGAATTAAATGTTGGCAGGGCATCTGATGGGAATATGGTTTTGTGTGGGACAATAGTGATTTTAGGATGTTTCTTGTTCAACCATTTTGGAACCTGATTAAATCCAGTTACAATATATATGTGGTTAACCCATGGTGCGTTTTCAGCCAGTGAACGTAGGGAATATTTCAGTTCGCCATTGTCGCGCCAACGTTCAGCCCCGGCAGAGATACATTTTGTTGTTTGTTTGTCTGTTTGATGCGCCAGCCATTTTTCTTTTTGTGCGCGCCATTTTTTATCAGAACCGTCAACCCATAAATAAACAATATCTATTTTATCCATACCGCTTCCCCCTGATATGGTGATTATAGTATTAGGATTATATTCCGTGCAACTTACTTTTTTCCGAAATGTTTTTTTAGAATTTCATATGCCGCACCAATACGTGCAAATTCTGTGGCGGCGTTTTTCTTGTCTGATGCGGTGTCGGGGTGGTATTTTTTCGCAAGTGCGCGGTATTTTACACCAACTTCGCGCCAGGTGGCGGATATGCCCAGGTCAAACACCTTTAATGCAGATACATCGTTCGTTGGTAATTTACTGCGTGCGGGCATTTTATCAAATTTGCCGCGGCCCATGATAAAATCATTAATAAATTTGGCGTAATCGGATGCATCTGATTTTGCCGTGTCTTTGTCCTTTAATGGTTCGCC
>JAGBSK010000013.1 GCA_017631895.1 Alphaproteobacteria bacterium
GCACATGTCGCAGTCGGTTCAACCATACGCGCACCAAATGCCAATAGTTCCCTCAAACTAATGTTATAACATGCCGGCGCATCCAGATGATAACCAAAATGTACACAATATTTGCACATCTTGTCATTTACCGATGGAATATGCTCAAAACGATTGCACTTTTCAATGTTTGGATATTCAATATGGCGTCCACCCTTAAACATGCGCAAGAAAAAACCACTGTCGACACAGGCGATTCCATTTTTGCGTTCAACGCTGTGAACACAATTCAAACAACATTCGTCCATGATAATTGGACCTTCAGTATATTCCATTTTATTCTCCATATTTTATTTCCGCACCACGCAATCCATTAACAAAACTGCGCCAATCCATTGGATTTTTGCCAGCCGGCTGGATACGCACTATACGCAAATCATCACCTTCAACCTCGGTTTGCGTGATTTTTACATCAATGCCGTTGATTTTTGTTCGTCCACATCCCAGCGCACGGATTTGATTATGTATTTCACGTGCGGTCCGCGACCAATCAATTATTTCATCTGCGCCTGCCCATTTGCGCGTGTATGTCGGCGTGCCCGTTTGGGGGTGGGCGGGGTATTTGTCTGGATTTGATAAATATTCAACCAGCATTTGCGCACCGATTTCAGACACACGATTTTCAATTGTTTCGTTTGTATCATTGATATCAATATCAAATTCATGGCACATGTGAATATCGCCCGCATCCAATTCTGGGGTTACATCCATTAAACATACCGCAGATTTTTTGTCCCCATTGTAAATCGCCGTACGAATTGGAGACGGCCCACGGTATTGTGGCAAAAGACTTGGGTGAATATTTACAACCGGCGCGGACGACAACACATTATCACGCAATATCACACCATAAGAAATTACCACCACCATATCAGGTGAATAATCGTATTCGTTTATATTTGTATGAACACGCAACCCGCTATTTTCAGCCCAGATGTGTACCGGCGATGGGGTTAATATTTTCTTGCGTCCCATCGGTTTTGGCGCACGCGTAAACACAGACATGATTTCATGACCCGCATTTTTTATCGCATCAAAGATTGGAACAACAAATGCGTTGGTCCCCATTAAAACCAGTTTCATTTTTTGAGCTTCTTTACCTTTCTCATTAACATTTCGCGACGCAGGGGCGACAAGTAATCGATAAATAACTTACCGTCCAAGTGATCTGTTTCATGCTGGACAATGCGTGCAGGGGTGCCCGACATTTGCGCCATTTTTTTATCGCCCGTTTCATCCGTCCATTCAACGACCACCGAATCAGGGCGCGAAACATTTGCAAACACCGGCAAACCGTCGTTGCCAAGGACGGATAGGCAGCCCTCCTCCATCGTGCAGGTGGTGTCGCCATACGACACAATTCGTGGGTTTATCATGCGGTATACGGTTTCAGAATCTGGGTCCATCATAACCAAAAATCGCGACAAAATACCAACCTGGGGCGCGGCAAGCCCAACACCATTTTGTTCGCGCATCATCGCAACCATTTCATCCATGGTTGATAAAATTTCCGGTGTGATATTGTCCACCGGCGCACAATTTGTACGCAGAACTAAATCACCACAAAGTTTCATTTGCAACATGTATAAAACCTCTTATAATAATCATAGCAAAGGATTGGGAAATGACAACTTATATTTTTGTATTGCTGGGGATTATTATTGTTCTGTTGGTGGCGATTTTAATGCGTCGCCCAACGGTTGATATTTCTGCGTTGCGCGAAGATAATGCGCGTCTGCGCGAACGGTTGGCGGAACGGTTGGGCGCACTTAGTCAAAATGCGATTGAATTAAAAAATATCAGTGGCGATATTGCAAATTTCAAAAATATTTTAATGGGCAATAAACAGGCACGCGGAACATTTGGCGAAAGACAACTGGAAGATTTGGTTGCCGACATCATGCCACCCGAAACATACGCGTTTCAATGCGTGCTGGATACAGGGGTGCGACCGGACTGTGTAATTCGCCTGCCATATCCGCCGGGGGATATGATTATAGACAGCAAATTCCCACTTGAAAGTTATAACCGTATGCTGCTGGATGCGAACGATGGTATGGCGCGCAAACAATTCGAACTTGACGTGCGCAAGCATATTGATGCAATTGGCGAAAAGTATATTATACCCGGGACAACGGCGGAATCTGCAATGATGTTTATTGCATCGGAATCTATATTTGAAACATTGCACCGTGAATTTCCAGGCGCGGTTGAATACGCCGCACGCAAGAAGGTCTTTATTGTTTCTCCGTCAACGTTGTGGGCAACGCTGAATACGATTCGCGCGGTTTTGTCCGACATAAAAATCAAACGCGTCGCCGCAAAAATTCGAAAAGAATTGGATGCCCTGTTGACTGATTTGGGACGATTGGGCGACCGTGCAACGAATGTAGAAAAGCATTTCCGCATGACCCAGACAGATGTGGAACAACTACAAATTTCAATTGGGAAAATTGCGCCACGTGCCGAAAAACTGCGCGATATGGATTTCGGCGAAGACTAAAAAAATCCCCAATTGGGGATTTTTTATTTCTGCTTTCTTTTTACCGCGTTCAGCATGCGCATGCGCACGACTTGTAAATCAGTTTCTGATTTTATATCCGACAAAAAGTAATTGCAAATACGTCCCTGGCGACTGTTATATTCACCGTCCAAGATATTATAAATTTTGCGCGCCGACGCAAATAAATGTGCGTTCTGGTTATAGAATACATTATCGTTATCGCCCACCAATTCGTATTTGCTTGTCGGGTAATAGCCACGGCCCGTCGCCATTGTGCCACGATGCATAAGAATGTTATGCGTTTTGAAATGTTCGTCGCCCGCATAGCGCAGAATATCACGTTCGCGCACGTTTTGTGAATTTTCTAGAATACAAATTTCATAGCGCTCAAAAACGTCTGGCACAAACTTCCAATCGCCAACATCCAAAAACCGCATAAATCTATTTTTGTATGTATAAACCGGAGTACGCAAGATATTTAATTCATAATTATCAAATAAAACACTATGCGCAGGATGTTGACCCGGCAATGTTCTTAAATCTAATTTTGACAAATCGCTTTCAGACAATGCATTTGATAATCCCTGCAAAAAATCGCGTTCATGAATTTGTCTAATTGTTAAGCCGTTTGGTTTCATTATAAATCCTTTTAGAACTCAAATAGTACAACAACGCATTTATTTGTCAATGTTTTTTCTTAAGATTCCTGTGGCAATAGATCGTGATATTATGATAGCATTCGCCGTATGACACAAAAACTTAAAACAGCTGCGGTGGTCGTGCTGGGGATGCATGACGCGTTGGTATCTTTAACTGGTATGATTGGGGGACTGACGTTCGCGTTGGCGGATCGCACCATGATTATTTTATCGGCGGTGATTGCGTCGGTGGCGGCGGGACTGTCCATGGCGGCATCATGCTATCTGGCGGAAAAAACAAATGAAAACCCACATGCCCTGCGCGCGGGTTTGATGACGGGCACGGCATATCTGGGGACGTGCGCGTTTTTAATTTTCCCATTTTTCGTCGTACCAAATACACATACCGCTTTATTTATGTCGTTCATTATGGCTGCGCTGATTATATTTGGTTGCAATTGGTGTATTGGACGCACGTGTGGTCGCGGACGATGGTGGAAACACGCAATAGAAATGCTGGTTATTTGCGCGGGCGTGTCAATCGTATCGTTTATAATTGGCGAGGTTGCTCAATACGCACTGGGCGTGATGATATAAAAAAACACGCCACACAGATAACGACAATGTGGCGCGTCAATTTCTCCTTTCTGGACTCTGGTCCGAGTTAACTTTAACAAAGTTTGCACATTTAATGCAAATGAAAAATTTTATAATTATCGCGATAATTCCGGGGCGCGTTTATTTGCACGATATGCCATATCAATAACGGATTCAAACCTGCGAAGTTTTAGCGAAAAATCATTTGTATTACCCGCCACAAACATAGGCGGACGACCGAATTTCATCGCCACAAACATATAGTTTATAACGGCGGGATTTGTTGTACGTGCCATTTCAACTGTTTTTGTAAATTTTTCAATATCGTTTGTCTTGATATAGTACGCCAAACGCGCGACCATATTTTGCTCAACGCGCGTTAATTGTTTTATATCATCCACTTTGTTATCGCGTGTGTCCAAAGAAGGAATATCTATTAACTTGCCGTCTTTGAAATTACCGGGGTGTGCATCATTGATGGTCAGACCCTTGGTCAAATAAGCAAAATAAAGTTTTTCCATGGCGGATTCAAAACCATCTGCACGGTCGCGCGCAACATAGTCCGACAGAACCCAAGAATATTTGCGCCCACCAAATTCGAACACCGCACCAATATGCGCCTGATTTACCAAACCGCGCGCACGACGCTGTAATGCCATGGCGTACAATTCTCCGTGCAGCGAATTACGATTTATCTTGAATGCATATGACAGGTCGCCAACTTGCATTTTATACACCGTTCCCACCGAACCCGATGCCACATATTCTAATTTAACATCTTGTCCGAATAATTTGCGGGACGCCGTCAAAGTAATTTTATTTTTTTGTGTACCATTTGATAACTGGGCTATAAAATCTGTGGCCAGTTCCGTCATCAATGCATTGAATTCACGTGTTGCTGCACGTGCGTCTTGGGCCGCTATTTTACGCAAAGCCTCTGGCAAAGAACCCATATTTTTATGGTCAAATCGATTAAATTTTTTCATACGATGATTATAACATAAATCACAGAAAAACTAGATAATTATTGGTGGGCGTTCAATTTCTTTTGAACCCACTTTACGATTCCACGTTGACGACCGCCGCCCCAACTGGACCAGCCGTCTGTATCAACAATGCAACCGTCGCACATTTCTGCGACATCAGAAAAAGTTTTCCCACGTCCACCACCGCTGTGGGAAACAAATGGAATAACGGTCTTGCCCGATAAATCATATTTAGCCAAAAAACTTTTTACTGGTTGCGACAGGTGATTTGCCCAAACGGGCGACCCCAAAAATATAATGTCATATTCTGCAATCTGGGGTGCCTGACCCGCCAGCGGGGGCAGAATGTTTTGTTCAATCTGTTGGGTCAGCAATTCTTTGCGTACTTTATCATCGGCGGGATATGGTTCCGCCACCATAATGCGGTAAATATCGCCACCAGACGCGTCAACAATCGCACGCGCAACATCGCCGGTGTTGCCGTCCTGCATAGAAAAGTATGCGACCAAGACACGTGGCTGGGTTGTTTGGCTTGCATTTACAGTGCCGGCAAATAATATTACCGGCAATAAGACGATTTGCTTTATTCGCATGTGGGGTATTCTCTCTTCCTCTGGTACGGATATGATTGCACACATGCGCTCCACGCGCCACAGGAACGATTACCTAAAAAAAACCGCCCGATGGGCGGTGGGGGTTAACGCATACGTGGTAATCTTCTGAATGGACAAGACATACCAAAAATATATCTGTAATCTGCGCCACCCAATTTTTTTGGACAGTTTTTGTCGGCGCAACCCTTGGAATGATTTTGGTTGTATTTGCAACTAAATTTACGAACAGGTTCCGTCCATTCAATTTCATCACGAACATAACGGCACGCCGTATCAAAAAATTCAATGGCGCTAATATAATCCAATCTGCCGCGTTCGCGAACCAGTTGTTGTGCCTGACCAGTTTGCTTTACAACTGCAACATAATAAAAGTTTTTGCCTGCACCTAATAAAACCTCACCATTTTCGTGGTAATATGTTTTTGTGGCCTTGAAATAACCTTTTGGGGTTAACTCACTTAATATATCATACATAAATACAATCCTTTTTATGAACACTTGGGACCATTTTAGCCCGGCGACATGGTTTTGCAACAAAAAAACCGCCCATTGGGCGGTAGAATTCGGTTTTTATATCGGAAACTGGATTTATTCTGGCGACGACCTACTCTTCCGTGGCTTAAGCCAAAGTACCATCGGCGATACGGGGTTTCCCTGTCTGGTTCGGGATGGAACAGAGGGTGGCTCCCGCTCAATAATCACCAGAATAAATCCAGCGAA
>JAGBSK010000002.1 GCA_017631895.1 Alphaproteobacteria bacterium
CCAACGGCTGGCACCGTTCATTGGCGCATAACCGAACCGTCCGGCCGCCAGGTTGTCTTGGAAATCGTGGATGGCCGTCCAAACTTTTATGAAAACGAAGTCGGCGTCCTGACCAACGCACCTGGATTCCCGTGGCAAATGACAAACCTGAACAACTATGTAAATCTGCACCCCGGTGGTGCCGGTCCAACAAAATTCGGTCCAATCGAACTGCGCTCTTTCGGTTCTGGTTCGGGATTTCTGGGACTGCCCGGCGACTTTACCCCGCCATCACGATTTGTACGCGCTGCATTCCTAAAAACATACTCTTTACAGCAGGATAACGCATACAACACCACACAACAGGCGTTTCACATCCTGAATAATTTTGACGTACCATTGGGCGCAGAATTCGCAGTTGGCGCCACAACACCAGACATGCCGTCTGCCACCCAATGGACGATTGCAACAGACCTGCAAAACATGGTGATTTACTATCATACCATGTACAATCGAACAATTCGCAGCATTGACATGAAAAGTATCGATTTCACCACCGTCCCGTTCCAGTATCACGCATTGGACGATGCTAAACGACAAACAATCGTTCCGGTCAAAATTGACTAAAAAACAATCACCCCACCCGGGGTGATTAAATTATTGCAATTTCTAAAAAAACACTTATAATATACACGATTTTGCGGGTGGGCGCATTATCAATCCGATTAACCCCACAAGTCCTCGCTGTTCTGAAACAAAATATTGGCGATGGCAAACTTTGATGAATATTTTCTTATGAAAGATTTATCCAAAGATTTATTTAATCCATTATCTGGCGAAGATTTTGTCCAGATGTTTGACGCGAACTATGGTTCCCAGGAAACTGTGCAGGGCTATGCAACCAAGGGTACGGTAAAAGATATCCGTGGTGATTTTGCAATGGTTGACGTTGGCTTGAAATCCGAAGGTCGCGTTCCATTAAAAGAATTCGGTGCATCTGTTCCATCCGTTGGCGATATCATCGACGTTTTCGTAGAACGTTATGAATCCCGCGAAGGCACAGCCATTCTGTCATACACCAAGGCACGTGCTGAAAAGGCATGGAAAGACCTGGAAAAGACAGTTGCCGAAGGCATCGACCCAGAAGGTACAATTATCGACGTTGTACGTGGTGGTTTCACAGTCGACATCAATGGCGTGTTTGCATTTATGCCATCATCCCAGGTTGACCACAAACCAATCCGCGATGCAAAATCTTTGATTGGTCTGAAAGACAAATTCCGCGTATTGAAAATGGACGCTTTGCGCACAAACGCAATCGTATCTCGTCGCGCGATTCAGTCTGACACAATCGCAGCAGCGCAAAAAGAAGCGATGAAGAACATCTCGCTGGGCGCAGTACTGGAAGGTACAGTTAAAAACATCACAGATTACGGTGTATTCGTTGATTTGGGCGGCATCGACGGTCTGTTGCACGTAACAGATTTGTCATGGAAGCGCGTAAATCACCCACGCGAATTGGTTCACGTTGGTGAAAAGATTCAGGTCAAAGTTATCCAGTTCGACCCAGAATCACATCGCATTTCCTTGGGTATGAAACAGCTGGAAGAAGACCCATGGGAAACAGCATCTCGCGCATTCAATGTTGGCGACACAGTATCGGGCAAGGTATCATCCCTGACTGATTACGGTGCATTCATTGACCTGGGCAACAATATCGAAGGTCTGGTTCACATGTCTGAACTGTCCTGGACAAACAAGAACATCCACCCAAGCAAAGTTTTGCAGAACGGTGCCGATGTGAACGTTGTTGTCTTGGGCATCGACCAGGATAAACGTCGCATCTCGTTGGGCTATAAACAACTGCAACCAAACCCATGGAAACAGTTTGCAGAAACCCACAATGTTGGCGATGTAATCACAGGTCCAATCAAAAACACAACTGAATTTGGCTTGTTCGTTGCCTTGACTCCAGAATTGGACGGTATGGTTCACATTTCTGACCTGTCATGGAACAAACTGGACGAAGAAGAATTGAAAAAATTCGTTCGTGGCCAGGAAGTAACCGCGAAAATCTTGGACATCAATCCAGAAAAAGAACGCGTTACTCTGGGCATCAAACAGTTGACAGAAAGTGCCGAAAACAACTCTGCTTCTTTGAAAAAAGGCGCGGTTGTATGCGGTACAGTTTCCGAAATCACACCAGACGAACTGGTTTTGACATTGGCTGGCGATGTACGCGGTGTTATCCGTCGCACAGACCTGTCCCGTGAAAAATCAGAACAGGATACATCAAAATACAATGTTGGCGACAGCGTCGAAGCATCCGTTGTTTCCGTTGAAGACAACACTGTTAAATTGTCTATCCGCGCCTTGCAGGTGACATTGGAAAAGCAAGCAGTCAAAGAATTCGCAAACGAAGCCGATTCCGGTTCCGTCCTGGGCGATATCTTGGGCGCTGCTATTGAAAACAGCAAAAAATAATTTGTAAATTTATAAATTGTTTCACCGTCTGCTTTGCGGACGGTGTTTTTTATGATAAAATCAGAACATGAGTGTCAAAAAACAAATTATCGTCATGATGGGCGGTCCCGGCGTTGGCAAGGGAACTTTTTCACACATGTTAATGGACACGCACCCATACAAACATATCGAGGCCGGTGCCATGCTGCGCGCCATGCCCGCCGATTCCGAAATTGGCAAATTAATATCGGCTGGCAATCTGGTGCCTGATGAATTGGTCTGCGATTTAATGGCGCCATTATTAACGGATAAAAATGACATTATACTGGACGGCTTCCCCCTCACATTGGGTCAGGCAAAATGGCTGGTCCAAAACTATGCAAATAAATATAACATCCACGTTTTATATCTGGCAACCGACGAAAAAACATTGATTGCCCGAATACACAAACGCGTCCGCGATGGTACTAAACGCGCGGATGATGCAACGATTGAAATAATTCGCCACCGTCTGGACAATTTTCAGAAAATCACCCTGCCCGCGGTTGAATGGTTGCGCACCGCCGCCGGCATAAAATTCAGTGAAATCAATGCGGCCGGCGACGCGAACGACAACTTCGCCGAAATCACCACTGCGTTATCTAAATAAAAAATCCCGCATTCGGCGGGATTTTTTTACTGTCCCAACCCGGCGGGGCTGAAACGACCAATATTGTTAAACAATTCTTCAATCGCATTCAATTCAATCGCCGCCGGGATATCTGTTTCACCATCTGCTATTTTAACATCTGGCAAATCTGCATCATGTAAAACCTGGGTTTTCAAGACACGATTTCCCTGCACCCACGCCAACAAAACCGTTTCATCAGTAAAAGTCGGTTTCAATGGTCCCCGATAATTTTCATCCGCACCATAGTACACCCAAACCTCATCACCATACATGGTCTTGACCTGGGGCGCGCCAATTTTCTCAATCAACGCACCCGTCGTCTTAATGTCCGCAACCTGTGATTCCAGGTCTTCGGGAAAAACATAGCCCCTGTGTTTCGTCTGAAAAGTACACGCCGCCAACAACACAATCAAAGACAAAAATATTTTTTTCATTTCTACCCTTCCCCATTTTCCTTTACAACCGGTTTATTCAGCATAGCAAACTGAGCAATATGCTTTTTCAGTTCACTTTTATACGCATTATTTGCCTTGGCCATATCAACCAGTTTATTAAACTGCGGATTTGCTGCACGTGCCGCCCCAAACCGGGATTCCGTTTTCAAGAAATCTTCTAACGGCAACGGATTATCTACATTTGAATCCATAGTCAGCGGATTATGTCCCTCGGCAATCAATCGTGGATCAAACCGGAACAACGGCCATGCCCCCGTCTGAACCATCTGCATCTGATGTTCCACACCATTTTGCAACGCAAACCCATGCGCAATACATGGCGCATACGCCAATATGATTGACGGACCATTGAACGATGCGGCTTCGCGGAATGCGCGTATTGCCTGGGCCTGATTCGCCCCCAGCGCAATCTGCGCAACATATGCACCACTCATCATCGCAATCATACCCAAATCTTTTTTCGCGTGATTTTTACCACCAATTGCAAACTTCATGCTGGCCCCAAACGGCGTGGATTTGGACTGTTGCCCCCCAGTATTCGAATACCCTTCGGTATCCAAAACCAATATATTCACATTTTCACCGCTGTGTAAAATATGGTCAACACCACCATAGCCAATATCATACGCCCAACCGTCACCACCGATAATCCAGACGGATTTATCAACAACTTCACCAATCAGGCTTTCCGCCAGACGCGCGCGTGGCCCATCAATTTTCGCCAACTGTGCGCGCAACTCTGTTTCCATCGCGCGCTGTTTTACCGCATCTGTTTCATCGAATATATCTTCGACATTTTCAATTCCCAATTCGAACAACAGCGCACGCAGATTATCGCGCTTCTGATTCAATGCCAAACGCATACCCAAACCATATTCCGCATTATCTTCGAACAATGAATTAGACCACGCAGGTCCCCGACCATTTTTATCACGCGTCCATGGTGTTGTCGGCAAATTCGCCCCATAAATCGACGAACACCCCGTCGCATTTGCCACAACCATACGTTCCCCAAACAGGTGCGACAACAATTTCACATACGGTGTTTCACCACATCCCGCACACGCACCCGGGAATTCAAAGTAATGCGGCAACAATTCCACATGCTTTGGAATATTCAGATTTAATTTTTCGCGTGGAATGTCGGGCAATTTTTCCGCCGCATTAAATGCCGCCTGATTGTCCGCCATAACATCCGCCGCCCGTACCATAGACAGCGCACCCGTCGGACAATTTTTCACACAAACATTACATCCCGTACAATCCGCCGGCGAAATATTGATTGTGAAATACATGTCAGACCCCAATTCAGGCGTCTTCATTGGCACAACCTTGATACCCTTTGCACGTGCATCTTCGACCTGGTCTGGGGTCAAAGCCTTAATCCGAATAACGGCATGTGGGCACAACATAGAACATTTGCCACATTGAATACATTTATCGATATCGACCGTTGCAACCCTGTCAGATATTGCACGTTTTTCATATTTGGACGTTCCAACCGGGTATTGCCCCGCGCCAAATTCACCATCCACACGGAAACGCGATACTGGAATTGCATCACCGCGTTGCGCCGCCATCTCGCCAAGTGTCCCTGCAATTTCCGCAGGCGTTTCCAATGTCATCGCCGGCACAAAGTCGGGCGCAAAATTCGACACAGACGACGGCATATCAAATTTATGCAAAAATTCGGCCGCCCTGTCCACCGCCGCCCAGTTTGCCTGGACAACATCCATACCTTTTTTCTTGTACGTTTTTTCGATTGCAGCCTTGGCACTAATCGCCGCCTGGGCTGGGTCAATAACGTTCGTCAAATTAAAGAAATTCAACATAATAAATGTATTGATACGATTACCCAATCCCAATTCGGCCGCCGCGCGATTTGCATCCAAGAAATACACATTCGCGCGAATCCGCATCAGATGTTCCTGGGTGTCGCGTGGTAAATTCGCGAACGCCACATCTGGTGCCATGGACGTGTTAATCATAACGGTCCCACCGGCGCGCAACCCACGGAAAACATCAAAGCGTTGTGCAATCATGAAATTAGACACGCTAATAAAATCAGCCACTTCGACCAAGTACTGACTTTTAATGGGCGCATCAGAAAAACGAATATGCGACGCGGTCAGCCCCCCAGACTTTTTAGAATCATATACTGCATATGACTGCGGATACAAATCAGAATTTTCCCCAACAATCTTAACGATATTTTTAACAGCCCCAACGGTACCATCGCTACCGATACCGTATAAAATAGCGGTTTTGAAATTCGGATCTTCGACTGCAAATGCAGGATCTGTCTTTAACGACAGCCTGGACAAATCATCATCGATACCAACGGTAAAGTTATGATGTAAATCCCCGCGCATCAGATTTTCATAAATTGCCTTGACGTCACGTGGCTTGAATTCCTTGGACCCCAAACCATATCGCCCACCAAACACGGCAATACCATCACCAACAACGGATTTTACATCCTGGTACAACGGTTCACCAATACTGCCCGGTTCCTTGGTTCTGTCAAGTACGGCAATTGCACGCACAGTTTTTGGCAACGCATTTCTGAACGCGTCCACCGGGAATGGACGATACAAATGCACTTTCAGCAACCCCAACCCACGTGGTAAATGTGGCAGGGTTTCTTCTATTGTGTCAACGGCACTGCCCATGGCAACAATGACAAATTCCGCATTTTCATCGCCTACATAATCGACCAGGTTATATCTGCGCCCGGTTAATGTTGCAAATTCATCCATACATTGCTGTACAATTTCTGGTGTTTTTTCGTACAGTGGATTTGCTGCCTCGCGTCCTTGGAAATATACATCTGGATTCTGGGCGGTTCCACGAATTGTTGGCTTATCAGGTGTCATGCCACGTGCGCGATTTTCCAGCACCAGTTTTTCTGAAATCATTTGTTCCAGTACTTCGTCTGGAATACGCATCAAGCGGGATTCTTCGTGGCTGGTACGGAACCCATCAAAGAAATGCAAGAACGGCACACGCGCCCGCAACGTTGCCGCATGCGCAATCGCCGCCATATCATGCGCCTGTTGCACATTATGCGAAGACAGCATTGCAAACCCCGTTGAACGCACCGACATAACGTCGCTGTGATCGCCAAAAATAGACAACGCATGTGTTGCCAGCGCACGCGCCGCAACATGCATAACAAACGGTGTCTGTTCGCCCGCAATTTTATACATATTTGGAATCATCAACAGCAACCCCTGGGACGCAGTAAATGTTGTCGCCAAACTGCCCATTTGCAACGCACCATGCATTGCACCGGCAGCACCTGCTTCGGACTGCATTTCAATTATTTGCGGAATCGCCCCCCAAATATTTTTTTTATGCTGGAACGACCATTCGTCCGCCAATTCCCCCATAGTACTACTGGGTGTAATTGGATAAATTGCAGCAAAATCAACACATCTGTACGCAACATCTGCCGCTGCCCAGTTTCCATCAACAATCAACTTTGACATAATAACTTTCCTTTACCATTAAACACAATGCCACAATTGTACCCCCAAAATCCCCCAATGGCAAGAGTAATAACAAAATTTTCAAAACCAAACTATTGACAAACAAAACCTTTTGTATTATAAAAAACAAAATATCACACACAGCCCAAGGAAAACAACAATGGCACAAGGCAAAATCATAAACGCAAGCAACTCTGGCAACTATGTATCGGACAACAAAGTCTTCATATTGGATGATTTTTTATCCAAGACCAGTAATGAACTGATTGGAAACTTATCAGACATGGTATTCAGCCTGCCCCAGACTTCACTATACCAAACAGATACCCAAATCATTTCGCCATACGATATCACTAACGACACACCCCCAATCATTGACGTTTTCATTAACTCAGCTGGCGGAGATGGAAAAATTTTGGATTCAATTGTTGCTTTACTTGGGATTGCAAAATCCAGGGGCGCAATCATCCGAACAACTGTATTGGGGCGCGCAGCAAGTTGCGGTTCACTGCTTGCGATAACCGGCACACCTGGATATCGTATTATGTACAGCCAATCATACCACTTTATACACTTTGGCACGCATAATACACGCATACAAAAAGAAGAAGAAATCGAACTAGCTGCCAAATATATAAAAAAAACCACCGACAACAAATTCAACATGTACCTGGAACACACATATTTGACCCAAAAGGATTTGAAAAAATTACAGTCAAATGAAATGGGGTATTTAAGTGCCCAAGATTGTCTGAACAAGGGACTGTGTGATTGGATTATCACAGATTTTGGTAAAATCATCAGACGTGGTCAACGCTAAAAAATGGGGCAACCGCCCCATTTTTTATTCTTGGCTTTCATCCTGCGTCAACACATCCGTTGGGCTGGTAATACTGCGCGATTTAACCGTATCCATCGCAATTACCATTTCCATCGCACGTTGCAACTGATAATCACGTGCATCTTTTTCTTCATCTGTCAATTCTTCAAATGGCGTTTCTTCGTCATCTGAATTCTTGTTATCCTTGTCAGATTTTTTCTTGTCTTTCTTTTTCGCCTTGTCATTTTTCAGCGAATTTTTGAACGAAGCCTCGGAATACATACTTTCCTTCTTTTCAAGAACCTCGACCTTGGAATGCAGTACTTCTATATCCGGGGTAATACCCTCGTTCTGAATGGAACGCCCCGATGGTGTATAATAGCGCGCAATTGTAATATGAATTGCGGTCCCGTCCCCCAGTGGTTTCTGCTGTTGTACGCTGCCCTTGCCAAACGATTGGGATCCCATAACCAACCCGCGACCATTGTCCTGTAATGCACCCGCCACAATTTCAGACGCCGATGCTGACCCATGATTAATCAGCACCACAACCGGTTTGCCGTTCACCAAATCCCCTGGTTTCGCGAACACGCGTTCTATGTCGGTCTTGTCCTTGCCACGGGTGGAAACAATTTCCCCACCATCCAAAAAAGCATCAGAAACATCAATCGCCGCCGTCAAATAGCCACCTGGATTATTACGCACATCAACGACATAGCCAACAACTTTGTCCTTTTCCAATTCTTTAATTGCTTTGTTCAAATCACGCGATGTGGTTGCACCAAAATCAGAAATACGAATATAACCGATTTTTGGGGTTTCTTTGTCATCTGGATCGGCATCCGCCAACATTTTCACATCATGTTTAACCGATTCCACCTTGATAATTGCACGTTTCAGGGTCATTTCCTTTGGTTCGCCATCATCGGAAACAACCGTTAATTTAACCTTGGTTCCTGGACGCCCCTTCATTTTTTTAACCGCCTGATTCAAGGTTAAATCAAAAACCTGTTCGCCATCAATATGTGTAATATAGTCGCCCGCCTTAATCCCCGCCTTGTCCGCAGGTGTATCATCAATTGGCGAAATTACGCGCACAGCGCCCCGATCGCTGGTAATCTGAATCCCCAGACCACCAAATTCACCATGTGATTTATCGCTAAATTCCTTGAAATCATCGGCCGACAAATACGAAGAATGCGGATCCAACGCCCCCAGCATACCATTCATAGCAGCCTCTAACATCTTTTTTTCGTCTGCTTCTTCTACGAAATTATCACGCGCCACCTCGAACACCATAGCTAATTTTTTCAATTCTTCATATATCTGTTCATCGGTTAAATGCACAACCGGCTCTTCTTTGTTCTTTTTCGGCGCCGCCACACAATCCACCACCGGCATCAACAACATAACAAAAATCAGCAAATTCTTAAACATACATCAACCCTTTTCTTCTATCGCCCCCCAGCATAAACCAAATTCAGCCCCCGTTCAACCCGAATTTTACAAAAGAACAAGAAACTCACACAAAAACTTGACAAAATATTTTTATGGACTATATTTAATATAAAATAAAGAGGTGCAAACAATGTCGCCATACAAACCAAAAACAACGACAAAACAACTAATCAGCCAAAAACGTAAGGAACTGGATGCTTGTTTTGACAGTTTTTCATCGGTTAAACGTACCAACAACCTGAACTGGTTGCGTCGTCAAATTGCATTTGAAGAACCCCAAGTTCTGTGTCCCGTTTCAAAACAGCATTTGGACGAAACAAACATGTCAAATATCGCAACAACATATGATTTCATCATGGAAAATAAATCTAATGAAATCACAATCGAAGATATTCGCATTATTCATGCAAAACTGTGCACTAATACCAACATTGACGGCTATAATTTCCGCACAACTAACTGTAAATTAAGAATTAGCATTGACGGCATGACATACAATGCCCCAGATTACAGCATGATCGATTATCAGTTACGCCAAATTGTATATAATATGAATCATTCAAAACACGATATATTGACACGCGCCTATGACGCACATTATGAAATGATAATGTTGCAACCGTTTGACGATTTCAACAAGCGCACGGCACGTCTGATTATGAATTGGTTATTGCTTCAAAATGGTTTCCGACCAATTACATTTAACAAACGTGGCGACAAAGCTGCATATATCCAGGCGTTACAGGCACGTGCATGTGGGGACAAACGCGCATACACAGACTATATGGCAAAATGCCAGCTGCGCACCCAAGAAGAAATCCTGAAACAATTACGCACATCAAAGATATATTAAAAGCCATGAACAAAAATATAAATCATCTTATTCACGGTCGCGAAAGTTATATCGTCTATTTTGGTGACAGTCTGATTATGAAGCGTCCTCTGCCAACGTTAAGCGATTCTGCACGCGACGAATGGCTGGCAAAACAGCACCGCACAAAAAATGCAATAGATGAAATTCATGCCGTTGGCAATCCACGATATAACATTCCACGCATGATTCATATCAAAGATGACGAATACCAGTTATTAGAAGAATGCGCACAGGGGCAACACCTGACCAGCGATTTATTCAAGACATTATCGCGTCGCCAACAGTATGAAATTATTGACGGAATTGCTTCGTTCTTGGTTGATATGAACGAATTAAAACCAATTGGCGAAATTCAACGCCACAAAATCGCATCAGAATTAAAATTCAATCGTCTGGACAAATTCATAGAAAACAAAATGCATTATTGGTTCAACGATGACGAAAAACAATACATGGCTGGCATTCGCGACAACATTGGCACATTTGAATACGAAACCCGTGCCGCATGGTCGCATTGTGATTTGAACCCAGGCAACGTTTTGTACGATCCAAAAACCAGCACCTTGTCATTCATTGACTTTGCCGAGGCTAACTATCGCTTTATCTATCGCGATATCTTTGCACCGCTTCAAATCGAATTGGGAATATGTCGTCGTGTATATGAAACATATTGCAAAATGCACAACAACACCAAATATTCTATGCCCAGTGTTAATAATGAAAACCTGCGTCAAATCATGAAATACCGTGTTATTTGTGCGCTGTTAAAACGTTTCATCAAGGCATCAGACGACCTGCGTCAAAATCCCAAAAATGATAAAAGCATTGAAAACAATATTAACAAAATCGCATTTATGCGCGAGCAAATGATTACTATGCAAAGTATAGAACGTCAATTTTCAAAATAAGTAAAAAATGCGCAAAACGCGCATTTTTTATTATTCTTTTTCCACGACCACCATCGCCGCACAATAATCATCTTGGTCCGTGATTGACAAATGCACATGTGCATCGCCATCGACCAATTCTTTTAATGCCGCCTTGGCACCACCGGCAATTAACAATTCCGGTCGCCCCGCATCATTATGCACAACCGACACATCTGAAAAAGCAATATCTTCACCAAACCCCGTCCCGATTGCTTTCAAGAAAGCCTCACGCGCGGCCCAGAAATTTGCCAAATGCTTTTCAGAATTTGCATTATCATTATCGGCATATTCCAATTCTTTTTTTGTAAAGATACGCGATTTCTTAAACGCAGACCAATCCAAGAAACGCCCACATTCAACCAAGTCAATTCCAATCCCAACTATCACGGACAAACTCCCTATTTGAATTGTTGTATGCGCCATACTAGTAATATTTATCCGATTCGTGCAAGCACAAAATTTACCCAACAAAAAATCCCGCCATTTGGCGGGACTGATAACCATTTTGATGATTATTTCCTGGACGCTGCCATTGCTGCGGCTTTGGCCTTTTCGTCTTCTTCCATTGGCATTTTACCACCAATAATCGCGAACGCCAATTCAGCCTGATGCAGACCCAATTCGACACCATCTGGCAATACCAAATCAGTACCGTGAACCACATCACCAATTGTCAAGTTTGTCAAATCAATAATGATTTTTTCTGGGATAACATCAACCAAACCACGCAATGCAACCTTACGCACCGCAAAGTTCAATGTACCACCCAGTTTCAAACCTCTGGAAATATCCGCATTGATAACTTCCACTGGCACAACCACGTTAACAGGTTTTTTAACATCAATACGTTTAAAGTCTGCGTGAATCGCCATATCTGACACAGGATGATATTGAACATCCATCAGCATAGCGTCTTCTGTACCCGCGCTTGTTTTGATTTGGAACAATTTTGTCCGCAAACCTGGTGTTTTCAACAACATTTCGAATTCACGACCGTTCAATTCGATTGCAACAGGGGCTTTCTTTTCCCCATAGATAACAGCAGGGATATTTTTGTTATTGCGGATGCTACGTGCGGCCCCCTTGCCTGCTACGTTGCGAATTTCTGCATTCATTTCAATTGCCATTTCTTATCCTTTTTTAACAGCATTAATTTACGTTTTGCCCAGCCTCCAAGGGTGCTGTGCGACGCGCATTATTGCGCAAAAAATCGGAAAAATCAAGTGTTTTTTTTAACCATTATCGCCACACACTGGGGATAGAACGATAGTCGGATAATTTGTTACAATTGCCAAACATCCCCCCCACCTGTGCGCTTGTCGCATCTGGCCAAATTTCATACAATGCTCTTCCATTTATCCTTGTTGATTGCCCATACAATTTCCTATCACCATAGAAAGTCCTGTAAAACATATTTGACTGCGGTTCACCAGACAAATCCCCAAACAGATCGTCTTCCATCCCACTCAATTTACTACAATTTGCAAATGTCTGATCAAACATTCCGGGCGCTGGTGCCCCAGAAATACCTGCAAATGCCCCCGTTGGCAACGTGCCACGCAATTTTGAACATCCATAAAATGTCGCATAAAACATATTTTCCGCAGGCGCACCAGTAATACTGGAAAACAACTTCTGGGGCAAACTGCCTGTTAACTGCGTCATTCCACGAAAAGTTTCATAAAACATCGCAGGCGCAGGTTCCCCCGTCATTGTCCCAAACAAAGATTCCGGTATCGCACCACGAAAACCATTACTGCCATAAAACGTCCTGTAAAACATATTCTCAACCGGCGCCCCAACCAAATCTATGAACAAATTGGCCGGTATCGCCCCCGTTATAGCCGTATTGGCAAAGGTTTGATAAAAACGCGGATTTTTACCGTTTTCCAGTGTTGGAAAAATTTTGCTTAAATTACCCTGGATGGTTGAAATACTGGAATCACCATAAAAACTAATTGCCGCGGTGGTAATATCATCATTGTATTCCGTTGCCAAACCACCTAAACGCACAGTATACGTCTCGTACCCAGTAAAAGAATGCGAATAGCTCACATTCTGCGTATCTGGTTTAGTTATCGTTTCCTGCGTTCCATCACCCCAATCAATAACAAAATCCCCCTGGGCAGATATTGTAAATGACAAAGAACCGCCCGACACAGTCATTTCAAACGGATACTCGTAATCTACCGCTTCTACTTCCTTCAACAACGTATCATACGCCTGAATGGTTGCGACTGTATCTGCTGCATCATCTGTGGCATAAACGGTCGAACTATACGCAGTTCGCACCCCCGTAATAAACTCATTCGCGATATCAACAACCGTCAATAAATATTCCATATTTACCGGCACATCCAAATCCGCATCGGTCAGCGTATCATTAACAGGAACATACACCCCATAATTATGTTCCAACAATTTATGAACATATCGCATCGATGCAATTTCCGCCCCATTGGCGACAGATATAAACAAACATGCAAAAAAACACAAAATTCGCTTCATTCAACAACATCAATCTGCTTCTGGATTGGGTAATGGTGGGGTTGGCACCTTGAACGCACCGGTCACAGTAAACGAACCTGAAACAGTATAAGTACCCGCCATTGTTTGATTTGCGGATGCGGAAACATCCACCTTGGTATTATCAACATATGTTATTGATGCAATATCAGCCACAGCCCCCCCCGGCGTCACCATCAATAAAAGAAAAAACAGCCTCGCTCTCATGTTATTCCCAACACAAAACACCCGTCGATTCACAACGTTATGCTTCACCATCATTATTCTATCTCTAAAATTATAGCAAAAAAAAACAACTTCACACAAGTGTCAAATTCACTTCCAAACACTTGGAATATCATTCCAATCTGACAACCCCGTATCATCAGAATACATCTTACCAACATAATTTTTCGTGGCATCGGGCCATATTTCATACAGGTACTTACCACCACTCTTAACAGAATCACCCGTCAAAGCATAATTCCGATAAAAGGTTTCTGTAAACATCTGATTCTGAACCGTTCCCGTAAATTCCCCAAACGCCCCATCTTCAATTCCGGTCAATTTTGAACAATTATAAAACGTTCTGTAAAACATCTGTGGTGCTACGTCCCCAGAAATCCCCGCAAACAATCCCGCCGGCAACACACCCGACAATCCCGAACATCCCGCAAACGTATTATAAAACATCTTTTCTACGGGCACCCCATCCAAACCCGCGAACAAATCCGCCGGAATAGAACCCGTTAATCCCGTACAAACATTAAATGTACCTTCAAACATACGCTTGGCTGGCTGACCTGTAATCCCCGCGAACAAATCCGCCGGAATAGAACCCGTTAATCCCGAACAAGAAAAGAACGTATTTCCAAACATCAATTCCTGGGGTGCACCATCAAATCGCCCAAACAATGCATTTGGAATCGCCCCCGTCAAACCCGAACATCCCGAAAATGTCGCATTATACATACGCTGGGCCGGTGCCCCAGAAATACCTGCAAATAATCCTGATGGAATATTCCCCGTCAAACCCGAACACCCCGCAAACGTCGCATGAAACATATCACGGGCCGGCGGACCAGACAAACCATCAAACAAACCATCGGGTATACCACCACCCAATCCTGAACAATTTTCAAACGTCCGATAAAACACCCCCTCCATCGGTTCACCTTTAATTCCCGAAAACAATCCCGCCGGAATTTCACCACTCAGGTTTTTATCACCATAAAAAGTCCCATAAAACATGTTTTTAGCAGGCTTACCCTCCACCCCCGAAAACAGCGCCGGCGGAATCCCACCCGTCAGATTCGGATTATTTCCGAACGTATAATAAAACTTAGGCTGGGTACCATTCGCCAATGTTGAAAAAATCTGACCCAGACTGCCACTTATCGCCGCAATATTCTGATTATTATTAAAACTGATTGCTGGTGTCGTACTGCCATTACTGTACGCTGTTGCCTTGCCATCTAATGCAATCGTATATTCACCTGGCACATCATATGTATGAGTGTACAACTGTTCACTTGTATCTGTTCGCTCAAAAAACTCTTCCTTACCATCGCCCCAATTGACGTAAAAAGTCCCCTTGGCAGAAATCGTGAACTGAAAACTGTCTGCCGTATCAATTGTCGTCAACTTAAACGGAAATCCAATAAATTTAATCAAACCGTCCACCGCCTGCTGGGCTGCAACCGTATCAGCCGCCGCAGTTGTTGCATATTCACTGGCAACATAATTTGTCGTCTGCCACCTATTCAATTTATAATTTGCTACATCAATCGCCCGCAGCAAATATTCCATATTGGCAACCACACTACTATCCGTCAGCAGTTCATTTTTAGGCACCGTAATATTCCATCGTTGCTGAATCAAATCATGTATATATTGCACATTAACAACCTGGGCCGCTGGTGCTGCAAAAATAAACAACAGGCTAAAAAATATACCCAACAAGCACTTCATCGCATCAATCCATAGGTGGCAACGGCGGTGTCGGCACATGCAACGACCCCGACACAGTATATTCTCCCGCCATAACCTGTTTAGCATTGGCAGATGTATCGACGCGCGATTCGACCGCCGTACTTACATACGACGTCGACGCCAGATCCGCATACGCGGTTCCGGCCCACAACACACAAAGAATCGGCACAATCCGCCTCATCAAACTCCCTTCTGTCCGGCAAAGAATCCCAAAAACAGCCCGACACACCAGTATCAGACCATACACAAAACACCGTCAAATCAAGACGTTAGAATCCTTTCCCTTACTTATATACTTATTAGTATAGAAAAATCAAAAATTTACAACAAGAACAAAATAAAGTTTTAGACTTTTTGCAAAATCAAAAATCGTGCACGACCATATGTCTTATCACGCAAAATCTCCCACACATCACCGTCTGGCTGGGATTCATGCCCCACTTCCTGTTCCCAAATTAGCACAGTACCAACCTGCGCCATGCGTCCCGCGCGCGCCACAAACGCCCGCCCCAGATTTTCATCCGCATACGGCGGGTCAACAAAAATCAAATCCGCCACCGCCCCATATTTATTAACCGCACCAATAGCATCGGTTTGCACAACGGTTGCACGCGCCCCAACATTTAGCGTCGCCAGATTATCACGCACAGTTTTAACCGATGATGGCGCGGTATCTGTGAATATAATGCGTGCGCGCGCATAGCGCGACGCGCACTCCAACCCAAAGGCCCCAGACCCCGCGAACGCATCCCACACAATCATTTCTGCGCCCGCATCAACAATCCCCGATTCCAGCATATTAAACAACGCAATTCGCGCCCGATTTTGTGTTGGACGCGCATCTGGTGGCAAACGCAATTTGCGCCCACGATATGCCCCCGAAATAATTTGCAATTTAGAATCCATACGATAAAGTATAAATCATGAAATTTATGAATCAAGCCATTACTTGCGCCCGACGCGCTTTTTCCCACGACGACGTACCCATCGGCGCGGTAATTGTGCGTGATGGCAAAATTATCGCCCGTGGTGAAAACCAGGTACAATTACGCAAGAATCCCACCCTGCACGCGGAAATCGTTGCAATAAACCGTGCTTGCAAAAAACTGGGGACAAAATTCTTGGACGATTGTGATATTTATGTATCACTGGAACCGTGCGCTATGTGCGCAACGGCAATTTCATTTGCCCGCATAAAAAACATCTATTTCGCGGCGACAGACAAAAAAGGCGGAGGTATCACATCCAACGCCCGCGTTTTCGACACGGACAAACACCTGTGGAAACCCGCCGTTCATCAAATACCGGAATTTGCGCCTGAATCCGCCGAATTGCTGCGCGAATTTTTCCGCCTGCGCCGCAACAAGCAATAAAAAACCGCCAAATGGCGGTTTTTATTATAACTGAATATACATTGATGGATTTTTCTCTAACTGCTTTATACCTTCATCCAGAACCTTGCGATATTCGATAAATTTCTTTTTATCTTCCTTGCCCAAATTACTAATGGCAGGCAACTTTACCGTCATCGGATTTACATGCACCCCATCCTTGATAATTTCATAGTGCAAATGTGGCCCGGTTGAATAACCCGTTGACCCCACATATCCTATTGTTTGCCCCTGACGCACGGTGGTACCAACATTCACCCCCTTGGCAAACTTTGACATATGCGCATACAACGTCTCGTACGAGCCATTATGACGAATTTTTACAAAGTTTCCATGTCCTTTGTTATAACTGCGCGCAACGACACGCCCCGCCCCCGCGGCCGGAATTGGTGTCCCAGTTGATGCGCGGAAATCCACCCCCTTGTGTGCACGGGTGTACCCCAGTACCGGATGCTTGCGATTTCTGGAAAAATTACTTGTAATTTTCGCATTATTAATTGGTGTACGTTTCAACGATTTAATCGCCCCATTACCTTCGGCATCATAATACCCCGTTGTACCATCCGATTTTCTGAACCGATACATTTGCACATTCCCGCGCAAGGCCTCGAACGATACGGCCAAAACACGCCCATTATCAATCTTTTTGCCCTCGGAAAAGTTTTCTTCGTATAAAACGGTAAATTTTTGCCCCGCCCGAACATCGCGTTCAAAGTCCATTTCAAACGCCAACAAATCGTACACATCCGCCAAAACACCGGCCGGAATCCCCGCACGTTGCCCCGCCAAATAAAAACTGTCGCCATCCAAAATCTCGCCAGATTTATAGACCGCACGCGTATCACGTTCAATATCAACCGTCTTGCAATCCCACGCCCCCGCGTCATTACAGGTCAATTCCACCTGCCTCCAAGGCGACGGAATAACAACAATCTTGGATACGGGTGTATCCGTACCCTCGCGCACAAATTCCAATTTATCACGATCTGCACGCAGGGTCGTAATATCGGCATCGACCTTCAAAACCTTGGCCACCGCATTAACGTCATTGTGGCTTAATCCCTGTTCTAATAATAACTTGGACAACGTATCGCCAGACGCCACCATAACCACAGATTTACATTCGTTCAAACGCGCAACACGCATCTGCGCCGGTGTACGCTTGGTCACGACCAAGAAAATTGCAACCAAACTCAACAGCACAGCCAACGCCATAACCAATCGAGTCAAATTGGTTGTATTCAGAATATCTTTTGCTTTTTTCATAAGCCCAATTATAATGGCAACATGACAATAAATCAAGCATTCGAAATCTTACAGCGCGCCGGTGGCATTCGTGCCGCCCGAATTATCACAGAAAATACTAAAAAAATCTCTGGGATTCGTGTCCGATTTATGGCGCACCAATTGCGTCGTGGCATCCCCGTCGCCAAGATAATTCATCAAAAATGGTTTTATGGATTAAAATTCTATACAAACAAACACACACTGGACCCACGTCCTGATACAGAAACATTGGTTTCCGCAGTTATCTCTGATTGTCTGCCGGAACACACACCAAACATTCTGGACCTGGGAACGGGAACCGGATGCATAATCTGCGCATTATGCAAAAATATTCCCGATGCACACGGCACCGCAATTGATAAATCACACCGCGCCATACGCGTTGCCCGCAAAAATATTCGCACGCACCAATTGGAAAGCAAAATAAAAACCATATGCCGAACATTTGACCGCCCACATAATTTTGGCGAAACATTTGATATCATTGTATCAAACCCACCCTATATAGCATGGGGCGATGCACGCGTGAACCACGCGGCAACACATGACCCACGCATGGCATTATACGCAAAAAACAATGGCCTGGCCGCATATGAATCAATTGCAAAAAATGCCATACATTGGTTAAAACCGTACGGCAAATTGTACCTGGAAATCGGTATTAACATGGGAATTGACGTCAAAAACATATTTATAAAACGCGGCTGGAACTTAATGAGAACAGAATCAGATTTGTCTGACATTGAACGCGTACTGGTATTTGAACGGGCACACCCATGAAACACCTGACTGACCTTGATATTGAACAGATGATTGGTGCGGAACACACACCCGACGACGTTGCCACACGTCGCGCGGTGCGTTCTGAATTACACCTGTCAACACGCATACCGCACACACGTCAAACGCCACCCATGCATGCAACCCTGGATTTACACCAGTTAACCGAAGAACAGGCATGGAATGCCATAATGGACCTGGCGACATCTGGCACACGCACCGCCAACATCATCACAGGCGCCAGCGGTATATTAAAAATCAAATTTCAACAATGGGCACACGACAGTCTGCTGTCCCCACACATTGTGTCATACACCCCAATAAACAACGGCAGTTTTGCGGTCAAATTCAAAAAACTGAATGACGTACATTAAATTTTTTGCTATCAATACCCACCAAGGGGAATAAAAGCATGGCAAAAAATCAAACCGTATATGATCATATTCGCGCAAATAATATCAAGACCTGGCTGCTGGTCGCACTGTTTCCAGCGATTTTCATTGCGCTGATATTTTTATTTACATTGATTGTGGCACCATTAGACCAGGCCATTGACACAAGCATATCGGTTGCGATTCCAACATTTATCGCATGTGGTGTATGGATGCTGATATCGTGGGCGTTTGGCGATTCGATGATATTGAATGCCGCCGACGCACATGAAATAAAACCCGACAATCGCGAACACCGTGAAATTTATCGCGCGGTTGAAAACGTCGCCTTGGCGGCGGGTCTGCCCACGCCACGCGTGTATATAATTGATGATGATTCGATGAACGCATTCGCAACGGGGCGCACACCGCGTGATGCGTCGGTTGCCCTGACCCGCGGAATTATCAAACGCCTTGATAAACTGGAACTTGATGGGGTAATCGCGCACGAAATGGCACACATTGGCAACCGCGACATCCGCCTGGACATGTTAATGATAACGGGCGTTGGGGTCACAGTATTTGTGGCTGATATAATTTTGCGCACCGCAATGTATGGAAACCACTCGTCCGATGATAACGACCGTGGCAATGGGACCGCTGTGTTATTAATGGTATGGCTGGCGTTTTCGGTATTTAACTTAATAATCACACCACTATTGCGACTGGCTGTATCGCGCAACCGTGAATATGCCGCCGACGCAACTGGTGCACATATAACACGCAACCCACACGCGTTGGCATCTGCACTAAAAAAGATAACAACCGATTCGCGCGTTGAATCAATGGATAAAATCAAATCCATGGCTTCGGTCTGTATTGCCAACCCTGGTGCACCACGCGAATTTATCAGCGATTTAATGGCAACACACCCACCGGTGAACAAAAGAATCAAACGATTAGAATCAATGAACATACAGTAAAGAAAAGGTAAAACAATGGCAAATCTGCATTTTCACTATGGCGTAATGAGCAGTTCTAAATCCGCCGCCCTGATTATCAATGCATATAATTTTCATCGCAACGGCACCGCGGTCGAGGTTATAAAGCCATCATTCGACAACCGATTCGGTATACAAAAAATCGTATCACGCATAGGCCTGGAATGTGAAGCAAACGCCATGCCATCGTTGGAAAAATATACCGCCAACCCAAATACAAACGTTATATTGGTAGACGAAGTTCAGTTTTTCACCGAATCCGATATTGATAAATTGGTACACATCGCAGACCAGCAAAACAAAATTGTCATGTGCTATGGCCTGATGGTGGATAGCAACGAGAAAATATTCCCCGCGTCTCGCCGTTTGATAGAAGTTGGCGCAAAACTGCACCGTATGGATTCCACATGCCAAATCAATGGTTGCATGAAATTAGCGACACACCACCTGCGCTTTGACGGCACAGGTCGCGTAATACGTGCCGGCGACCAATTTGCCCTTGGGGACAGCAATTATAAATCGGTCTGTCGCGCCCACTACAATGAACTATACCACAACATAAAACAAAAAACGAAATAAGTGTTATTTTTGCTTGCATTTGGAATAAAAAGGTATAAAAGAACAATCCGTTGCATCCATAGCTTAACTGGATAAAGCATCTGACTACGGATCAGAAGACTGAGGGTTCGAATCCTTCTGGATGCGCCACGAATTAATAGAAAATACCACCTTGTGTGGTATTTTTTATTGATCCACGTGCAACGTGGATATTCGAACCCAGAGTTCGAGCCGTAGGCGAAAGGGGCCCGCACACAAAGTGTGTGGGAATTACAATCCTTCTAATAAAAACCCGCCATTGGCGGGTTTTTATTACATTGGAATGTCTTCACATTTTTCAATCGGATCATTTGTAGTACAAGACACATTCCTGCTGTTATGGAACCAAGACTTACTACCCGATGTTTTACACGACTGGGTAACGGTAGTGGTGCACACATGACAAATACGCGTTTCACGATTAAATACAGCGGTCGTTTCTTTGGTTCCAGAACTCATATCAGAATTAGAACCACCCAAATAGCCACCATTTTTATAACTAACCTTACCTAAATCCAAAACACCATGACCACCGGTCGTTAAATCTTCGGTTTTCAGGCCAGTGCCAACCTCATAACTAATCGCATAAGGTGGCGCCAAATCTACATCTGGGCTTTTTAAAGTGGTTGCGCCCATTTCCGCCATTTTATGACACATATACTGCGCAACATCAGCAGACGCATCCTTGGATGCATCGGCAACAGCCTTGTTAAATTTAGCATTATAATTGTTTTGTGCCTGGCGCAGGGCAGCAATCGCAATCTGCATTTTAACCTGGTTCAACAGGTTCGGAAAACGTGCCGATGTTTTCTGGTTCTTTTTACCCGTTATCTGGGACAAATCACGCCCATTTACACAGAACTGAATTTCCGGGTCCTGTTCAATCATTTCAATCGTACGATTAATCGTCCCCGCGATATTATTCAATTCTTCTTCAACAGTTGCAATAATCGCTTCTGAATCAGGAACAGACGCGTTTCGTTCACGAATCTGCGCCAAGTATTCCCCAACACCAATTTCACCCGGTCCCAATTTGATTGTACCGCCTTCGCCATCATCAATGGTACGCCCCGTCGCATCGCCCATTTTGATTGATCCAAACGAAATCATCCCCGTGACACGATACACAGTCCCATCCTTTTGCGAACGCACACTGCCAGCCCCAATGGTATCATCGGCGGCAAATTTATTACAATCGGTGGTACTGCCACAAACCTCGGCCATTTTACGGTCAACCAATTCCTGACATTGATCCAACGCGGCATTATCAATATTCAGATACAATCCCATCAACATGGAATCCAAATCATCCATTGAAAAAGCCGGATTATTTGCCTTGCACACGACCAAACTGTCAATCGGACAAATATCATGAATATAGTCATAATCCATACCGATACAGTTCTGGAAATTTTCACCACAACGGGTATCAGCAGTAAAGCAATCTTTTACTTCCTGGGTACATGCGTCCACCCGCATAGCCGCCAATTTATCAACCACATAGCCCCAGATTAATGGTTCCATTCTTTCGCATGGGTCAATTTCCACCTTGCAGAAACTGCGTGCCATATCTGGACGGGACAAACATGCATCCATGGTATCAACACCTTTGCCCACAATATCATCTTTACATGCGGTCTGGATACACTTGGAAATATTGGTTAAACAAGACTGCCGGAATTTTGATTCCGCGGACGCTTCGGCAACCTTAATTGTTGGCGCGGCCTCACGCAAAAATGCCGGCCATACCATATCGCGCACAGCGACACACTGTCCCAAAACATTTTCACAAATGGTGCGCTTGGCACTTAAAACCTCCATCGTGGACGCGGTAATATCATACACATCCACCGTTGCAACCGTTGTACCGGCGGTACTTTTGGCCTGATTGTTCTGCATATTTTCAGACGCAATAGTTGCAACACAATTTTCCCAATTTTCACCACACGCATCTTCGGTCTGCATACATTTTTTGAATTGCACCATACATTGGCCCAAATCATATTTATTTGCCGCATCAAAACTTTCCTTCAACGCCGCGCGCACATCCGCATTTGCGTCCGCCAATGCTAATTCTGCCTCGGCCCGCTTTGCGGCAATGCTGTTTTCATATCCCTTACAATCCGACGTAATCTGACGCGAATACATATTACGCAACAATGTCATATCACCCGCGCAATCTTCTGGGACTTGTTCCAGACAAATTTCTTCGGCAGCCCGATACAGCGCCCCCCCCGTCAATTCGGAAAAATCTACACCACTGGAACCAAAGACTTCCTCGTCCTCGTCGTCATAATTGGTTTCCCACAACGCCATTAAATCGGCACGTTTTTTTTCTTTGGAATCTTTGCCAATTTCATCAATTTCTTTCAGATTACCTTTCTCATCATATTCACGTGTACCGGTAAAGACAATATCCGCCTGGGCGCCCACTTTGACCTTTTCAACCTCTTCGGTGGCGATACGATCTGCCTCGGCCAAGATTTCTTGAATTTCGGAAAATTCTTTATCGTATTTAATACTTAAATCACTGCACGCACAACTGCCCCCCGATTCGTTTTCAGAAATACAAAATTGATCCATACAACCATAGTACGCATCATAGCACGCCTGATCATACAGACCCGACGCATCCGTCTTGGTACGAACCGATGTTCCTTTTTGGATTGCAGACTGCTTGCTAACTTTCTTGGTTGCCCCAAACGCGCCGTACCCCGGCATAATCGCCAAGGCACCACACACGAAACACAACACAATACGACTTGTTTTGAACATATCTACTCTCTCCCTGGAATACACCCAATTTACATATTCACATCTTCACAACTTTCAATTTCCTGACAGAAATCTTCCTGACCGCCGGCACTGCGTCCCGCGAACAAGCCACCAACTGCGCCAACCACACCACCGATTGCTGTACCCCAACCCGGTGTAATCATTGTCCCCGCCGCAGCACCCGCAGACAAACCGCCTGCCAATCCTTTCAAGCCCGCCGTACCTTTGGATTCACCACCGGTCTCGCAAACCTGTTGCATACGACACACATGGCAATTACGCAAACTTGGCTCGAACGAAACACTGCGGATATAACTATAATTTTTATCCGACTTATCTGGTGTTTCAACCTTGTACGTCGCATAACAGTTCTTCTCGGCCTCTTCTAAATCCTGCTGGCGCGACAACTCTGCAATCTTGCTCTCCAGTTCACGCATAGCACGATTTTCGGCCCCAATTTCCGCAATCAGTTTTGCAGTATTAAATACACTATCCCCCAAACTTCTGCGACCCGCTGGCTTTTTTGCATCGGCACATGCCGCAACGGTTATATCTTTTTCAAACTGCTTAAAGAATTCATCAACCGCGGCCTTGGAATTATCACGCACACGGACACGCAATTCAACCATTGACGCTTCGTCCTGTGGAATTTCGGTCAGCCCCATAACCGTATCATCGGCCGGCAAACACGCCATATCGGTTCCACACGTTTTACCCAACTGTTCCCCGAAATAGTTAATACATCCCTGCATCATCTGATAATCCATCTGCAGAACCGCCGCCGACACGATAATATCAAACTGGGTTTCATTCTTACATGACGGAAATGCATTCTGTGGACACATTGCAATAATTTCCGATGTCTTTTTACCAACACATTCCGGCGCGGTAAAGTTTTCACCACATTTATCACGCAAACACGCATCAACATCATTCTGACAAAACTGTGTGCGCAAATAACCCAACTTGTCATTTACAACAGTTTTCAAACCCGGAATCATCGCATTACATTCATCAATAATCGGACAAACACCCGCAGCAACATTAACATCGGTCAAACATGCCGAATTAGTCGCGGTTGAACACCCATCCTCTAAACAAACCTGAATTTGTGCCAAACATGTCTGACGACGATATTTATCTGCATACTTTGCCGCATCAACCAAGATTGCTTCGGATTCAGCCTCCCAGTCCTGCAAGACATAATTTTTGACCGCCATACACTGGTCCAGAACATTTTCACAGGCATTAGCACGACGCCCCAACAAATCTGCATCCAAGCAATTTTCAAAATTTGCACCACATCCGCCCTTGTCCGCGATACAGGAACGATACGCCAACAAACATTCCCCACGGTTATATTTATTTGTCGTATCCAACATCGCCAGACGTGCCTGACGAACCGCCGCCTCGGCCGTGCGCTTATTTGATTGGGCATTTGCCTTTTGTTCCGCCAAATAAGAACTGAACGATTTACAATCTGCAACAACCTGACGCGAATACAGCATTTCTTCCATTTCCGCCTTGGCACCACAGGCCTCTAACTCTGCGGAACAAAATTCCGACGCCATCGCATACAATCCGTCGCCGATATCAGTATCAGAATCAAGACTTTCTTCATCATCCGAACCACTGTTCAACCATTCTGTAAAACTAAGTCCCGACGCACGCGAACTTTTTTTCGCGGCTTCACTCTCGCCAAAGACCAGACGCGCCTTGGCACCCAACTGTTCGCGCTCTACACCTTCGGTATATAATTTATCAGCCTCTTCCTGAATTTTTTGAATTTCCTGAATCAATTCTTTTGATTGATTTATATTTGACGAACACGCACAACGATACCCCTCGGATTCATCTAACAAACAAAACTCATCCATACAGGCACGATATGCTTCGCGACAATTGGTGGAAGCGGGCACCGGCGACGATTTTGAATCAGATTCATCATCTGCCAGCACAACTTCATCCACAACATCATCCACCGCATCTGCCGTCGTGGCCGCCGAAACAGTAATCGTAGGATTTACATTGCCCCCCGTTGACGTGGAAATATTCGCAGTCATATTTGGCGAACGCATACCCGCCATAGATACACGTTGAACACCGACACGCGCATTTTCACTGCGCGCAACCGCGAACGACACCCCTGGGATTAAAACCAACAAAGTTGCAAGAATTCTTATTTTCATAAAATCCACCCTACATAATTTGTTTATTATTTTATCAAATCCAGACCGCATTCACAAGAAAATAAAAAAACTTGCATTTTTATTCAAAAACACATATCATATGCCCCAGAAATTTGTGAAAAATCTAAGGGTTAAATTCATGGCAAAAGACGATGTAATGGTTTTCAGTGGCACAGTCGAAGACAAACTGCCCAATACTATGTTCCGCGTAAAATTGGAAAACGGACATGAAATTCTGGCAACTGTCTGTGGCAAAATGCGCAAGGCACGCATCTGGGTCAACGTTGGCGAACGCGTTCGCGTTGAAATGACGCCATACGATTTGGACAAGGGACGCATAACATTTGTTGAACGCAATCGCCCCAACCCAACTGAAAACGCAAACTAAAAATCGCCCCAATCGGGGCATTTTTTGTTGGCTATAAAACCCTTTTTCTGATAACATATTATTTATATACAAGGATGAGAAAGGTTATATACCTCATAACTGCGCTTTTTTTGGGTGTCGGTATTGCCGACGCCGCTGTTCGTGATGCGAATTCCATATCACGCGGGACCACAAAAAATACGACTGTACGGAACACTGACACAACCCAGAAAAACACAACCGCACGCAGCACATCTAAAAACACCATTTCGCGAACCGCAACAACAACGCGTACAAATGACCGCACCGCAACAACTGCACGTAGTACAAAATCAGCGACCGCCGCACGCACCGCCACTGCAAACAAAATCGCCCGCGCCACCACGCCCACAACCGCACGCACCGCGACCGCAAACACAGTACGCGCCGCAATGCGCCCGGCACGCGCGACAATAACAATGAACACAAACCATTCAAACACGTTCGGCACGGGCTATAAC
>JAGBSK010000014.1 GCA_017631895.1 Alphaproteobacteria bacterium
AACGGCGGCAAGTTTGTCCGCAACAATATTTAACGCGACACAGATAAGTGCAATTAAACGTGCGGCAACCGTTGCCGATGAATGCGAGGGGGCGCTGAAATAAAATGAAGAAAAGTTTAATATTTTCGCTTTTAACTGTATGTGCAAGAAATTCTGCTCTGGCTGACAATATACAGAGTAGAGATACACCTGTTAATTGGAGTGTAAAAGCACTACACAATACAGTATCTCATTTTCATCCAAATCCTGAACACTATGTGGATATTGTTGTAGAAACTTATGACATGATAACAAATGTCCACAATGGTGAATTTATCGCAACCCCAAGAGAATTATGTGCGGTATATTCTGTTATGACTGAAAACATTGTGCAAGAGCCTGTATCTTGTTATTTATTACTTGAAAAACTGATAAACGAACATAACAAAGAAGTAAAAACAAAAATAAATAAAGATATTATTACGCAAGACGACCAAGAAATATTATGGGGACTAAAAGCATTACATGAAACAGTATCTCATTTTCATCCAAATCCTGAACACTATGTGGATATTGTTGCAGAAACTTATGACATGATAACAAATGTCCACAATGGTGAATTTATCGCAACCCCAAGAGAGATGTATGCGGTATATTCTGTTATGACTGAAAACATTGCGCAAGAGCCTGTGTTTTATTATTTATTTATTGAAAGATTGAAAGAATCTCAAAAGTATTATGATGAAAAAAATTAAGGAGCAACAAAATGAACAAAGATGTCTTAGAAAATTTAGTGGAAGACTATGGCTATTTTGATGCGTTTCCTGACGGGGCGGCTGCGGGACGTACATCACAAATGGTAGAATATATGGCCGTCCTGCCCAAGCGGGGCAAAAAACAGGCCCTGATTGACGGCGCGGCACGTGTGGGTGTTTTATTACAAACCGCACGCAAACAATTCCCAGACGGCAAAACGCACGAATGTTTGACATTTCCAACGGCATATCAACAGAAATTCAAACAACAAATTCGTGATGTCGTAAAAGCACGCGAAAAATAAACCTTAATAACCCCACCGCCCAAATGGGCGGTGTTTTTAATATTTCAAAATCTGTTTTTTTAATTCTGCGACGGTGTCTGCGCTGTAAATATTATAGTTATCGGTTTTGACAACAAAACCATTTTTCTGCATATGTTTGATTAAGCGTGTCAATGGATTCCAAAAACCGTTCGTATTCAAAAAGAACAAAGGTTTGTTTGTTTCGCCGATTTGTTGCATCGTCAAAATGTCAGTTAATTCATTTAATGTGCCAATGCCACCCGGCAAGATAATAAAGGCGTCTGATTCATTAAACATAATCTGTTTGCGTTCGTTAACACCGTCAACGACCTGAATACTGATGCCGTCGTGGGCGGGTTCCTGCATTGCGATTACATCATCGGTCGAAACACCAATAACATCGCCACCATTATCCAATGCGGCGGACGCAACCGTTCCCATCAACCCAACATCACCACCGCCAAACACCATGCGAATTCCATTTTTTGCCAACATACGACCAACCGCGCGCGCGTCGCGTTTGAACTGGGGGTCCAGGCCCGATTGATGACCGCAATATACCGCAATTGATTTTAATCCGTCCGCCATTTTCTTTTTCCCTTTATTTTTGTAAATTATAACATAAAATACCCATACAATGAACGAAAAGTTTTTGGATTTTGTTCGCAAATATTCAACCCAGCGCGTAGCGGTCGCCGTCAGCGGTGGGGTGGATTCGATTTGTTTGTTGCATTGGTTGCTTAAAGCGGGGATGGACGTTGTTGCGTTGCACGTGAATCATCACCTGCGTGATGCGGCAGATGTCGAGGCGGAATATGTCGCAACGACATGTAAAAAACTGGGGGTGCCGTGCCAGATTTTCCATTGGACAGACAACAAGCCCGACAATGGAATAGAATCCGCCGCGCGTAATGCACGATATAAATTTATGACTGATTTCTGCCATGACAATAATATAGAAGTGTTGATGATTGCACACCAGGCAGACGACCAAATTGAAACGTTTTTAATGAATTTGGCACGTGGCAGTGGGGTTGTGGGACTGGCCGGGATTCAGGCGGAATCGTATCGCGACGGAATCAAAATTGTGCGCCCCATGTTAAATGTTTTTCGACGTGAATTAATTGAATATTGCACCAAAAACAATATCAAATATTTTGAAGATGAAATGAATTTTGACGATAAATATACACGTGTAAAAATTCGTCAGAATAGATATTTGCTGTCAGAAAAATTGGGAATTTCAGACGAACGAATTCTGTTGGCGGTTGAAAATCTGGGGCGGGCACGAAACGCACTGGAATCCGATGTTGTGGTGCGGGCGCAGACCGTTCTTTATGACGGGTATGCGTTATTTGCTGATTCTTTTCTATTTGACGTGCCGCCTCATATTGGTCTAAAGTTGCTGGGAATGTTAATTCAGACCATCGGGGGGAACGCATATCAGCCACGCTTGAATTCGTTGGAATTCGCACTAAGTAAATTGCACGGTAATTGCCAATTTACATTGGGGCATTGTACGATTCGGAGACACGACAGGCAGATTTTAATCGTACCCGAAGGCGCAAAAACAAGTATCAGGAAGAAAAATGAAAAAATTAAAAGACTTGAAAAAAAACAATCAAAAAAATAATCAAAAGCGTGGCGACAAGGCGAATTGGTTTTTAATGTTCTTTGGCGTTTTGTTTGTGGCAATGGCGGCACGTGTTTTCTTGGGTGGCGGATTTGCGCCAAATACATTGCCTGGTATGCCAACGCCCACACAGGTCAAGCCTGTTGAACTGTCTTTTTCAGATGTTCTGCGTCGTGCAGGTGAAATTGAAACCATGAAGATTAATGGTAACGAAGCCGTTGGAACATTAGCAGACGGGACAAAATATACCGCGACAATTACATACGACCCGGAAATGTTGGCAAAACTGTCCGAATCAGGCACCGCCATTACAATTGATACTTCGCGCGGGTGGCTGGATACGGTGGCGACGTTCGCGCCGCTGGCGTTGACATTGCTGTTTATATTCTGGATTTTACGTGGATTTCGTCGCGGTGGCGCGGGCGGAATCAGTCGCAGTCTGATTGGCCAAAACCCAACAAAAATCGCCACGGGCAAACCGAAGACAACCTTTGCAGATGTTGCGGGTATTGATTCTGAAAAGCAAGAACTGTCTGAAATTGTGGATTTCTTGAAAAACAAGGATAAATACAAATCGTTGGGCGCACGTGTACCACGTGGGGTATTGTTATCAGGGCAACCGGGCACGGGAAAAACATTATTGGCACGCGCGATTGCAGGCGAGGCAAATGTGCCGTTCTTTGCCGCGTCGGGGTCTGATTTTTCAGGAATTATCGTTGGTTTGGGTGTTGCAAAGATAAAAGAAATCTTTGAAATGGCAAAACGGAATGCGCCATGTATTCTGTTTATTGATGAAATTGATGCAATCGGTCAGAAGCGTTCAACCCACTCATACAACGACCAGGACCGCGAGCAGACATTGAATCAATTGCTGATTGAAATGGATGGTTTTGCAAATGACACGGGCATTATCGTTATTGGCGCAACAAATCGCGCGGATATGCTGGATGCGGCGTTGTTGCGTCCGGGCCGATTTGACCGCCAGGTTTATATTGAATTGCCGGACATGGCGGGACGTCGTGAAATTCTGGATTTGTACGCCAAGAAAGTTAAAGTTGGCGACAATGTTAATCTGCAAGATATTGCACGTGGCACAACCGGGTTTTCGGGTGCGGATTTGGAAAACCTGTTGAACGAGGCGGCATTACATGCGGTACGTAATGGACGCGATAAAATCACGCCAGAGGACGTCGAAGAAGCGCGCGATAAAATTATCATGGGACCGCGTAAAATCCGCAAAATGCGCCCAGAAGATATTAAACTGACCGCGTATCACGAGGCCGGTCATGCGTTCGTCAGCATGATGTACGAAGATATTGCGGACCCCGTACACAAAGCAACAATTATTCCACGCGGACGTGCGCTGGGGATGGTGCAACACATGCCAATTGACGACAAGGTTTCTATGACCCTGGCCGAGGTACGTGCAAACCTGTCCATTGCGTTGGCGGGCAGATGCGCAGAAGAAATTTTCTTTGGCGCGGATAAAATTACAACCGGCGCGGAAAGCGATATTGCCATGGCGACAAGATTGGCGCGATATTCAATTACAACCGCAGGTTTATCCAAAAAGGTTGGATTGCCCGCCATTAATCAGGTTGGTACGTTTGGGGTGCGTGGCGCATTGGAAAACGCGTCTGAAAAAACCGCAGAATTGGTTGACAGCGAAATTCGCGCTTGGTTGGATGCAGCACATGCAGATGCGACCAAACATTTGACCAAGAACAAAAAGACTGTTGAAAAACTGGCGAATGAATTACTGAACCGTGAAACATTGACGGGCGCAGAAATCCGCGAAATTGTTTTCGGCAAAAAAGAAACAAAGAAAACCGCAAAAAAATCAACAGCACGCAAAAATGCAAAACCTGAAAAACAATAAATTTGAATTATTCCAAATGGAACCCCAGAACACTCAGTCGGTACTGGCGACCGTGGGGGACGGGTGTGTGATATTTGACCCGTGGGGGCGCGCGGATGACTGGATTGAAATTCTGGATGGACGCGGGTTAAAATTGCGCACCATATATGCGACACATGGGCATCCCGACCATATTGCCTGTGCAGGAACATTGGCAAAAAAATATGGTGTGCCGTGGTATCTGCACAGCGGAGATTTCAGATTGGTTGGTTGGGGTAATGATTTGCTGGAATATTTTGGATTACCAAAAATCAGTATTGATGATGTGCGTCCCACGGCATTAGAATTAAAAAGAACGGAAATTTTACCTGGGCTGATTATGGACATAATCGAAACACCAGGGCATACGCCCGGTGGTGTGGCGTATCATTTTCCAGATGAAAAAGTTTTGTTGATTGGCGACACAATTTTTCAAGAATCGTATGGGCGATACGATTTGCCGGGTGGCGATAAAAATATGCTGATGAAATCAATTGCAAATATTTATGACATGAATTTGCCCGATGATACAGCGGTTGTACATGGACACGGTATGGATACGTCTATTAAATGGCTGAAACAACACAACCCGTTTTTTCACAGTTAATTTGCCCGATGGACTGCATCCGCACGAACCGCACGTGCACCCGGGGTATTAGATTCACACATAACCCAATTTGTATTCGTGCCATCAACGTGCACAGTTCTGAAATAATTCGGCGTTTTTACCAACAGCAATACAACCACCAATGCCCAGAACAACATTTTTGTTGCCGCCCAGGGTTTCTTGAAAGCGTCGCGAACAAATTTGTCCTTTAATAAATTCTGGTACATTGCCCATGCCCACGAAAAGCAAAGCAATATCACCGCAAAGAAAAAGGCAATTATCAGGGGCTTGGTAAATTGCGACAGGCCGTTTGCCAGCATATCCCACGTATTACTTGCCGCGGGACAAACAAATAATGCGGTTGGTGCCGCGTCAGCAGAAAGAGTAATAGGTGTCGTCGGCGACAAGTTTATATTAAAAGCAGTCATCAAAATAATTGATGTCAGTAAAACAATCGCAAACAACATTGTCGGCTTCATAAGTCCCCCCGTTATCAGGTCAATTATACCACAAATAACTATACAATTGCAATTTTTCAAAATTTTATCTAAGATTTTCTTATGTTCAAGAAAAGTGCGCATATTATTGTGGGACTGACCACGTTTTATGATGAATACCTGGGGGTGTCGATTCCGGGGCTGGCGCAGGTGAAAGAAAAATTTATTTTAATCGTCTATAACGACAACCCAGATGTCCGTATAACAAAACGACAAATTCGCAAACATGGGTATCGGGGACGACTGTACGTTATAAACGGAACACATAATATCGGGCAACTGCGCGCAAGGTTGGCAATTCTGGATTTTGTTCGCAAATGTCGCCTGGAATCACAATGGTTTGTTTTTGTGGACGACGATGACATTTTAACCAACCTGAACATACCCAAGGTTTCTGAAAACAATTTTGCTATAATTCAAAACATGGTTGTTATGCGCACACGAATGATTGACGTTTTACGCGTCGTGCGTACAAATACTAATTATTCGATTGATAATGAAAACGTGTATCTGGTGCGACCGCATGTAGGGCTGGCGGGCACACTGGTACGATATAATGCAATTATGCGTCTGGGGGACGTATTGCACAGCGCATTACAGGATTTGACAGACGTGGACGAGTCTTTGTCATATCGACCGCCGGTTGATATGATGATGTGGTCTGCGTTAAATATTGTTGCACGACACGACAATGAGTTGGCAACACCGATTTACATGGACACAATAAATTATATCGCAAGCGATATTGACACATGTCCTGTGAAATATGGAATGACGTTGCAACCGACAAAAAACGCCACCCAACAGGTTCAACGCGCAATTGCGCGTTATGATGCCGCAATTCGCGCGACATTAGCCGCCCCTGCGGGGCAAGAATAACATTCCGAAAAAAAATTCCAAAAATTATAAATATCTGATTGAAACCATGGGGTAATATTTATACAATACCCCCGACAATTAAAGGAATAGAAAGATGACATACAATGAAATTCGCAAGGCTTTTTTAGACTATTTTGAATCCAAGGGACATAAAATTGTTCCGTCTGCGTCCCTGATACCGAATGATCCGACGCTGTTGTTCACGGTTGCAGGCATGGTTCCATGGAAGGGGATTTTACAGGGTACAGAACCGGCATTTGCGCCACGTGTTGCCGACGTTCAAAAATGTATTCGTGCAGGCGGCAAGCATAATGATTTAGAAGACGTTGGTTTTGATGGTCGTCATCATACATTCTTTGAAATGATGGGAAACTGGTCGTTTGGGGACTATTTCAAAGAAGGTGCGATTGAAATGTCGTGGGAACTGTTGACCCGTGTTTTTGGTCTGGACCCAAATCGTATTGTGGTGACAACGCATTACAGCGATGACGAAGCGGCTAAGATTTGGAAAAAGGTCGCGGGCAAAGATGCTATTTTGTTGGGCGACAAAGATAACTGGTGGTCAGCGGGCGAAACAGGTCCATGTGGTCCATGCACGGAAATGCACTATGACATGGGCGACCATTTGCCGGGTGGCATGCCGGGTTCTGCGGATGAAGACGGCGGACGCTGGGTCGAAATTTGGAACGACGTATTTATGCAGTATGACCGCGATGCAAACGGCAATTTGACACCACTGCCCAAACAGAATGTTGATACGGGCGCGGGATTGGAACGCTTTGCTTCTATTATGCAGGGAAAAACAGATAACTATGATACGGATTTGTTCGTGAATTTGAAACGCGCAGTATCTGATATTACGGGCGTTGCCGAAACGGCGGAAAACATTGCCAGTTTCAAGGTAATTACAGACCACCTGCGTTCGGTTGGTTTCGCAATCGCAGACGGCGTGATTCCGTCAAACACAGACCGCGGGTATGTAATCCGTCGTATTTTGCGTCGTGCAATGCGTCATGGGCAGATTCTGGGGCACAAGGGGGCGTTGTTGTCAAAACTGTACCCTGCCCTGATTACCGAGATGGGCGATGCATATCCAGAATTGGCACGTGAACAGACGCGCGTTGTCGAAATTCTGCAAAACGAAGAAAACGCATTTGCAGATATGTTGCAAAATGGTATGAAGTTATTGGAAAATGAAATTCCAAAACTGAATAACAACATTTTACCGGGCGATGTTGCGTTCAAGTTGTTTGACACCTATGGATTCCCGTTGGATTTGACACAGATGATTCTGCGCGATCGCAATATTGACGTTGATGTGGCGGGATTTGAAAAATCTATGGCCCAGCAAAAGGAACGTTCGCGTGCCGACACACGTGGAACACGTATTTTCTGGGAATCACAGACAGATTTGGCGGGCACAGACGACAGCGCAAAATATGCACCAATTGACATGGAATCGCGTGTATTGTCAATTCTGCGCAATGGGGAATTTGTTGAATCAGCCACCGTGGGCGACGAGGTTGAAGTTGCAATAGACAAAACAAACTTCTATGGCACCCAGGGTGGTCAGGTTGGCGACAGTGGCGAATTAAAAATCGGCGATAACGCAGTTATGAATGTGGCCGAGGCCGCGCGTGTTGACAATGTCGTAATACACAAAGGAACGCTGGTTGGCGAACTGAAAGTTGGCGACGTTGTAAAACCTGTTATTAACGCAACCGTACGTCAGCAGACGGCACGTGCACACACGGCGACACACCTGTTGCAGGCGGCGTTGCGCAATGTTCTGAACGAAGATGTTGAACAGCGCGGTTCCAAGGTTTCGCCGGATTCGGTTCGATTTGACTTCCGTTTTGGTCGTGCGATGACAGCAGAAGAAAAACAGGCAGTTGAGGATTTGGTCAACAAATGGATTGCCATGGACATGCCGGTTGAACACGATGAAATGTCAATGGAAGACGCGGTTAAAAAAGGCGCGATGGCGTTATTTGGCGAAAAGTATGGCGATACGGTCAAGGTCATTACAGCCGGCGACGTGTCGTGCGAACTGTGTGGCGGAACGCACGTGTATCACACAGGCGAAATCTTGAAAGCCAAGGTGAACAAGGAAAAATCTATCAGCAGCGGCATTCGCCGTATTACCATGTCGGTTGGAACATTGGCTGAATAAAAAAAATCCCCGCCAGATGGCGGGATTTTTTTATCTAAACATTGCAAACCATTTTTGTTCATATTATAATTAACGCATGTCAGATAAAAATATTATCTTTTCATATGTAAATTGCTGGCGCGTTGTCGCCTGATGTGTTTTTGCGTCCTGGGCCCGGCGCGAATATAAATTTGGGCTTTCAATTTATCGAAAAAATCATTAAAATTACAGACAAGAAAAGGTATTTATTATGTCAAACACAGATAAAATTGTTTTAACGGGTATCAAACCCACAGGTATGCCACATTTAGGCAATTATGTCGGCGCATTAAAACCGCTGATTGAACGTTCAAACACGCATAAAACATTTATGTTTATTGCGGACTTGCATGCGTTGAATACGATACATGACGCATCACAGATACGGCAACACACACACGAAATTGCCGCGTTGTTGGTGGCTTTGGGGCTAAATTTAGAAAATGCGGTTTTGTTCCGCCAATCTGATATAGATGAAATTTATCAGTTGAACACATTGCTGATGAATATCACGCCCAAAGGGTTAATGAATCGCGCCCATTCGTACAAAGCGGCGATGGATAAAAATACTGCTGCTGGTTTGGATGTTGATGCGGGTATTAACATGGGGTTGTACACATATCCTATTTTGATGACGGCGGATATCCTGATGTACAATTCAGACATTGTTCCGGTTGGCGCTGACCAGAAACAGCATGTTGAATTTGCGCGTGATATCGCAGAATATTTTAATCGTACATACGGCAATACGTTCAAGTTGCCAGAACCTGTGATTGGTTCTGATACTGGTTTAATCCCAGGATTGGACGGCCGCAAGATGAGCAAGTCTTACGACAACATCATTCCATTGTTTGCGCCTGAATCTGAATTGAAAAAGAAGATTATGCGCATTATCACGGATTCTAAATTGCCGGCCGACAAAAAAGATCCAGATGAATCCACGATTTATCAACTGTACAAACATTTCGCGACACCGGAACAAACGGAAAAGTTCGCTGAAATGTTCCGTGCGGGCGGCATGGGCTATGGCGACGCTAAAAAGATACTGTTTGAACAAATCAATTCAGTATTGGCCACACCACGCGCGGAGTACGAGCGTTTAATGGCGAATCCGGATGAAATTGATAAAATCCTGGCGGCGGGTGCGGAACGTGCGCGCGCGGTTGCGCATGAAACCTTGGCGCGTGTAAAGCGTGCAATGCTGGGATAAGTAAATAAAACAAGGAGAGAGTCTATGAAAAAAACAATAACATGGGTTGGAACGGTTATTGGTGTGGCGGCGGTAATGGCGTTGGCGTTTGGCGCGCTGGAACGTCGCGCCACACCACGCACAGTCGCGGTAAGCGGGGAATGTCTGACGACCGCGCCACGCGATAAAACGGCGATTACACTGCGCGTGTCAACATTGGCACCAACGGCGGTGGCGTCTATGCGTGCAGCAACGACTCAGATGGCAGAAATTACCGAATACCTGAAAAGTCAACCCGTTGAAATGCAGACGACTCAATTTAACTCTTATGAAAAAACCGAATGGAACCGAAAAGAACAAAAATCTGTAACGCTGGGGATTGAAACAACCGTTGCCGTCGAGGTTTCCGCCGACAGCATTGATGTAATCGAAGGAATTCTGTCCCGTTTTGTGGGTATGCCAAATGTATTTTCTGAAAACCTGCGCATGTACACCAGTCCGCGGGTCTTGCAACCGATAATGGAAAAATGCCTGTCAGTTGCGGTTGAAAATGCGCGTGTGCGTGCGAACGCATTGGTCGCGGGCGACGGGAAAACCACGGGCAAATTGTTATCTGTTTCATACGGCGCAAATTCTGATAATGTGGCACAGCCCGTTAATGGTTTATTGCGTACAAAAATGGTTGCGACCGCTGCCATGGGGGACGCGTCTGGCACAATCGTCAGTCGTGATACAGATGTTTCGGTATCTGTGTCCGCTGTATTTGAAATAAAATAGGAAACACATGGACAATGCCGTTGCGGAATTTCTGGAATATTTATCGGGGGTAAAGAACTATTCCCCCCATACCGCGACGGCATACGAAATTGACGTTCGGGATTTTCTGAATTTTTATACACAATATAATGGTGGCGCGCCATTTCCGTCCGATTTATCGCGCGCAGACACAATCTGTTTTAGGGCGTTTTTAGCAGACCGTCAGAAACGCGGGTTGTCGCCAAAATCAACCGCACGTGCATTGTCATCCCTGCGCGGGTTTTATAAGTTCTTGGCAAAAAATTATGATATCAAGAATGATGCGATTACATTGATTGCATCGCCCAAGGTTCCGCGTAAGTTATCCAAGGCGATTGACCCAATCGACGTAGAAAACATGCGTGATGCAATTCGCGAAACCCAATCAGGCGCACCGTGGATTGCGGCACGTGATTGGTCGTTGGTTGTGTTGCTGTTCGGGTGTGGGCTGCGTATTTCCGAGGCTTTGTCCCTGCGCAATCGCGATATTGCGGCGCGCCCGGACATTTTGCGTATCTGGGGCAAAGGCGGCAAAGAACGTTTGGTGCCGGTCCTGCCAGCGGTATGGGGGGCGATAGAAAAATATGTGGCTGTGCGCCCATTTGGGAATATGCCGGACGACGAATTATTCCGCAGCGTACGCGGTCTGCCTATGTCGCCCCGCATGGCGGAAAAGGTTGTTGAATCCCTGCGTCATTATTTGCAATTGCCCGATTACGTCACCCCGCACGCGTTGCGCCACACATTTGCCACAGCATTACTGTCCGACGGGGCGGATTTGCGCAGTTTGCAGGAATTGTTGGGGCATTCTTCCCTGTCAACGACACAATTATACACACGCGTCAATATGGCGGAAATTTCCAGCATTTATGCACATGCGCATCCGCGTTCAGATAATGCGGATTAGACTTGCAATACCTTAAATATCTTTTATAATTCGTGGGGCGAAGATGAAATTGTTCTTTTGTGCATTTTTATCGGAATGCAGAAACGAATGATTTTTCTTCGCAGAATCAAAACATAAACAAAAAATGGAGAAAAAAATGGTATTTGGTTTATTCAAGAAAGATGAAAAGACTAAATTAAACAATCCGATTGTGGTTGAAATTCCATATGGCAACACTACGTTGCGCTTGGAAACAGGTCGCATGGCGAAACAGGCAAACGGTTCTGTGTTGGCGACATTGGGTGAAACAATGGTTTTGGCAACGGTGTGTGCAGAAAAATCCGCGGTCGAAGGTCAGGATTTCTTTCCTTTGACAGTTGATTACCAGGAAAAATTTGCGTCCGCTGGGCGTATTCCGGGGTCCCGCGACCGCCGCGAAGGCAAGGCGTCAACCGCAGAAACATTGACTGCGCGTTTGATTGACCGTCCAATTCGTCCTTTGTTCCCTGAAACATTCAAGAACAAAGTTCAAATTATTGCCCAGGTGTTCTCTTATGACAAAGTGAACCAGCCTGATATCTTGGCGATGATTGCGTCATCTGCGGCGTTGGCGTTAAGTGGCGTTCCTTTCCAGGGACCAATTGGTGCGGCGCGTGTTGGTTATGCAGATGGCAAATATATCTTGAACCCATCGAAAAAAGAAACAGAAAATTCTGAAATGGATTTGGTTGTTGCTGCGACCAAAGACGGTGTATTGATGGTTGAATCTGAAATCGGCGAACTGGATGAAAAGACGGTTTTGGGCGCGGTTAAGTTCGGTTTTGACGCACAGCAGGCCGTTATCGCCGCTATTAATGAATTGGCGGACAAGGCGGGCAAAGAACGTTGGGCAACACCTGAAAAGACAGAAGAACAGTTGACAATGGAATCCGATTTTGAACAGTTTGCACCTGCGATAGAAGCGGCCCTGCAAATCAAGGAAAAATTGGTTCGTTTAGAAACATTGGCCGACATTCATGCCCAGGCCAAGGCACGTATTCCAGAACTGTTCCCAGAATCTGTTCGCGCCACATCCACATTGGAATCATGGGCGGATGAAGTGGTTGAAAACCTGACTGCGCGTATTATGCGTGGCAATATCTTGGCGGGCAAACCACGTATCGACGGTCGCGACAACAAGACCGTACGTCCAATTGAAATTGAATTGGGTGTAATGCCGCGCGCGCACGGTTCTGCGTTGTTCACACGCGGTGAAACCCAGGCATTGGTATCATTGACATTGGGCGGCGGCAAAGACGCATTACCAATTGACTCATTGGACGGTGCCGAAGAACGCGACTTTATCTTGAACTATAATTTCCCAGGCTGTTCCGTTGGTGAATGCAAGGGCTTGAAATCGCCAGGTCGTCGCGAAATCGGTCATGGTAATTTGGCATGGCGTGCGGTTCACCCAATGGTACCAAGTCGTAGCGAATTTGACTATGTGATTCGCATTGTATCCGACATTTTGGAATCAAACGGTTCATCTTCTATGGCGACCACATGTGGCGCTACATTGGCGATGATGGACGGTGGTGTTCCTATGAAGCGTCCGGTTGCGGGTATCGCAATGGGTCTGATTAAAGAAGGCGATGATTACGCCATTTTGACAGACATCTTGGGCGATGAAGATCACCTGGGCGATATGGATTTCAAGGTAACAGGTACAGACCAGGGTATCACAGCGTTGCAGATGGATATTAAAATCACATCTATTACGTTTGAAATCATGGAACGCGCATTGGCACAGGCAAAAGATGGCCGTATGCACATCTTGGGCAAGATTGAAAAAGCAATCAAAAAGCCACGCGCAAATGTTTCTGAATATGCACCACAGGCATATGCTATGAAAATCAATCCAGACAAAGTTCGCGAAGTTATTGGTAAAGGCGGCAGCGTTATCCAGGCTTTGACACGCGAAACAAATACACAGATTGATTTGGCAGATGACGGTTCAATCAAAATTATGGCTACAACAAAAGAAGAAGCAGATGAAGCAATTCGCCGCATCAAAGAAATTGTTGCAGAACCAGAAGTTGGTATGATTTACAAAGGAACTGTTTCTGGAATCAAAGATTTCGGTCTGTTCGTAAAAATCATGAACGGTTTCGAAGCATTGGTTCATATTTCTGAAATCACAGGCGAACGTATCGCAAAAATCGAAGACGCCAAGTTCAACGAAGGCGATACGGTCTGGGTTCGTTATATGGGTGCCGACAAACGCGGTAAAACACGCATGTCCATGGTCGGCATTGATCAGAAAACAGGTGAAGAAATCAAGAAATAAGGACACCAGATGAGACCAGAACAGTTAAACTGGACTGATGAACAATGGGCATCACACCTGGGGTGTGATGTCCAGCGTGTTCCATATATTCGCAATTTTATCAGCGCAAACTTTTTCCCGGGGATTGGTCAGAACAAAGAAAATGGTAAATTTTCATTTTATATGACTAAAATGGACTATGCGCCATCTGGGGCGGAACGTGTTCAACTGTTTTTAACGTCTGACAAGGAATTTGAATCATCCGAACGCGCGACCAAATACGCGAACCAGGAAATTCTGCCACGTCTGACATTGACACCATTTCGTGCGCGTGCATTGAATGTGCCTGAACGTGCAATTCAAATGTTACATATTTACGAAAAACAAAAATAAAAATAGTGGAGAGATGAAATGGATATGGAAGCATTAATGGCCCAGGCCGCAGAGTTACAAAACAAGGTTGCCGTCGCCCAGGACCAATTGGCAAAAACAGTGGTCAAGGGCATTGCGCCAAACGGTGCGTGCATTGTTGATATGACCGGCAAATACGATGTTATTAAATTAACAATCAATCCAGACACATTGGCAAACGGTGTGGACGCGGTTGAATCTGCGGTTATGGCAGCATATATGGACGCCAAGCACAAGGCCGACACCATGATAGACCAAGTTATGGGGGATGCCACCGCCGGAATTCCAATGCTATAAAATAAAAATCCCGCACATGCGGGATTTTTAGTGGTTAGTGATGGATGTATTTACCAGCACCCCGCCGGCAATGCCGGCATCCGTATTCGCTATGCTACGCCGATTCCCCTCCGTGGGAGGAGTACGGCGTAGCCGGGAGGTGGGTTAACCCACCCCGTCCGCTGACGCGCCCCCTCCCCGGGGGCGCAAAAATACCAAAAAAACTGGGGGATTGGCTTTTAGTCCATACTGGGGATTATTATCGTGTCGTTATAATGCGACAAGAATCGATTGCCCGTTGCACAATATATTTTTTGCAGGGAATCTTTGTATTCGCGCACGGCGGCGACCCAGAGATCCTCGACATCCTTTTGTGCGCCCTGGTATCCGGCAAATGCGCCCATACCCGCACCAACACCGGCACCAGTCAGGGTACCTTTCATGCGCGCTTTGTTCGACAAATCAATCATTGCACCATCTTCGGCTTCCTGGTACACGGGCGAAAAATTCATATCGACGTCGCCCAGGAATCGTTTTTTATCGGCCAGGTTTGACGCAACACCG
>JAGBSK010000015.1 GCA_017631895.1 Alphaproteobacteria bacterium
ATAAAGATAAATTGCCATACGAGTACATCGGCTTTGTCGAGGGTAATGACATCAGCACCGGTCGCGTCCAGGTTGTTGTGACCGACGGCTTTACCGGCAATATCGTGCTGAAAACGGTCGAAGGTACCGCGAAATTGATTAAACGCGTTATTGTTGAAAATTTCAAGAAGTCCGTGTTAGCAATCATCGGCGCGTTCTTCTTGGTGCACGTATTCAAACGCTTAAAGAATAAAATTGACCCACGTTCGTATGCGGGTGCGACGTTCTTAGGCCTGCGTGGGTTTGCGGTTAAAACGCATGGCAACAGCGATGCCCTGGCATTTGCGAATTCTATTAAATATGCGGCCGATTTGACGACGGCTAACCTGAATGGTTTAATCGAAGAGCGCGCCCGTGCGTTATCCGACATTCGCACCGAAATTAAATCAGAAGAATAAAAAATCCCCGTTCCCGGGGATTTTTGTTTTTCAAGAAAGGAAACTTTTTCTATTCGCCGATTTTCAGATTTGGGCGTGCGTTGCGCAGATTGTTCAATGCCTGTTCCTGGGCGGCACGGAATGCGTCTGGGTTCCATATTTGGAAACTGTTCCCACGTCCAACGAATATTGCGGTGCCAGTAATGCCGGCGTGTTTTAACATGTCTGCTGGGATTACAATGCGCCCCGTCACATCAAATGCCAATTCGCGTGCGTCCGCAAACAACATAGCCGTCAAATCGTCCAATTCGCTGTCGAATACGCCCATTTTGTCTGTGGCTGCGGCCATTTGCTCCATGCGGGACATTGTCATGCCTTCGATACAGTTGTGTGTAAATGAACGAAACAGCACCACACCTGCGAATTTTTCATTTGAAACCGAAGCACGGAAAGAGGCCGGTACCGAAACGCGTCCCTTGGTATCCAAACGATTTTCATAAGATGAGAGAAACAATGACATTTTATGAACTTCTTATTTTGGGGCTTTTTCCCGGTTTCCCTTTCCTGCTTCACGGTGAATGTAGCACGGCAATTTATGGTTGTCAATGACATTTTATAGTTTTTTTATGGTATTTTATGGTTTTTGACTTAAAAATGAAAAAAATTAAAATAAAATGAAAATAATTGTATTTTGTGCTTGACCTGCGATTCGTTTTTGTTCTAAGATGTTTGTATAGACAAGGGGAAAAGAAATAAAAACCCAGGAAATCGGCGGATTTGGCGGTTTTTTGGGAAAAACGGAATAACAAACAAAAAATTATTTCTGTAATTTGTAAATACCGACGTATTTACACAAAAACGGGATAATTTTCAACATTCGCCCAGGAAGGAGGGGAAAGCGCATGCCAAAGAACATCAAAGAAATTATGATTGCATTGAATCAGGTCTTGACAACAACTGTTTGGGTTAACGAAGACAGACAAATTATTTCATTGGCCGATGAATTAAAAATTGGTCATAACAACGCGCCACGTTCGATTGAGGATTTGCCCCGTGCGTCCTTGGTTGGTGCATATGTATCATTACAGATTCGTACAGATAATTTTGACATCGCAGCCGAAAGCATGGACACAAAAACATTGGCGTTGCGCGTCAAAGAAATGGTCTTTGCCGAGGCTAAAAAGGCAATGGACGCGGCGGACGGTGTATTATCATCTGGTGTTGCAATGGCGGCATAATTGTCGTTCCGGCATTGCGCATCAGGCACACAGTTTCTGGTAATCCAGAAGGAAGGGAGCCACCGTGGGCAAGTAATTGCCCACGGTGTATTTTTCTCTTTACTTTTTATAAAAGGCATATATAATCTGGGGGTAATCAAAAACACAGGGTGCACAAATTATGCAATTGTTTATTAAACGTTTGAATTGATAACGTGCGACCAACAGAAACAAAACTGCGGGCGCACTTTTTGTACGCCCGTTTTTTTATACCGACGTAAATACAAAGGAAAACAAAATGTCAGAAAATACAACAAACACACCAATTTCAACCAATGAATTGACAGCGCGCCTGCAAAAGGCCGAAAACATCCGCGCACGCGACGGTGTTGTTTGGAAGGCTAAATTTGACCGTACCCACACAATCGAGGAATCGCGCGAATTGGCGAACGGCACACCTGTACGCTTGGCGGGGCGTGTAACAGCGTTGCGTTGGTTGGGTAAATTGATGTTTGGTCGTATCTATGACATTAACGGTGAAATTCAGTTTTCTATGTCCCGCGAAGAATTGGGCGAAGAAAACTATAAATTTATGAAGGCAAACGTTGACCTGGGCGATTTTATTGGTATTACGGGCGAATTGTATCACACAACCGCGGGTGAATTGACCGTGCGCGTGTCGGCGTATGAAATCCTGTCCAAGGCATTGCGTCCATTACCTGAAAAATATCACGGGCTGACCGATATGGAAACACGTTATCGCCAGCGTTATCTGGATATTATTTCCAATCCAGAATCACGTGATGCCCTGTTGGGTCGTTTCAAGATGATGCAGTACTGGCGTGATTTTATGAATGCGCGCGGTTTCTTGGAAATTGAAACTCCTATTATGCAGAATATTGCATCAGGTGCGGCGGCGCGTCCATTTACAACACACCACAATGCGTTGGACGCGGATTTTCAGTTGCGTATTTCACCAGAATTGTTCCTGAAACAGGCAATCGGCGCCGGATTTGACCGCGTGTACGAAGTGGCCAAGGACTTCCGCAACGAAGGTATGGATGCCATGCACCTTCAGGAATTTTCCATGGTTGAATGGTATGCGGCATATTGGGACTTTAACGACAATATCAAATTCACATGGGATTTGATTCAGGATTTATTGATGAAGTGTCGTGGCACATTGCAAATTGAATACCAGGGTACAAAACTGGACTTTTCGTCCTATGAAATGATTGACTATACGGCCAAGATGAACGAATTCTTTGGTTGCAATATTTTGGACTTTGATGATGTGGATGTTTTGCGTCAAAAGTTGGTGGACGAAGGCATGTTCCCAATGGCGGAATTGGAAGATTTGAAGTCAATCCCAACATTGGTTGACTATGTATATAAACGCAAAATCCGCGGCAACATTGTAAATCCGACATTCTTGTACAACTATCCGGCGTACATGGTGCCATTGGCGCGTCGCAACAATGAAGATGAACGTCGTATTGATATGTACCAGTTGTTGGTATGTGGTGCCGAAATATGCAAGGGTTATTCAGAATTGGTAAATCCGATTCAGCAGTTGGCGGCATTCGAAGAACAGGCAAAAAATATCGCCGATGGTGATGAAGAAGCGTTCAACCCTGACAACGACTTTGTGCGTGCGATGGAACACGGTTTTCCGCCAATTTCCGGCGTGGGTGTTGGGGTGGACCGCTTGGCCAGCATTATCTTCGACCAGCCAACCCTGCGCGACGTAATCTTGTTCCCAATAATGAAATAAAGGTTTGAAAACCATGGCATACATAGGTTCGGACAGTTGGGCGCAAGACATTGCGTCCGACAATGACCGGAAAAATCAAGAAATAATAGACCGTGCCATTGCGGACGGTCGCATAAATGACGAGGCTGGCGACTACCTAAAACGCCTGTATTCGGACAGTATTCATTGGTTCCGCGAAGTGTTTTATGTCCTGGGCAAATGCTTTGGTGCGCCCAAGGCTGCGGTTATGAAATATGACTATGAGACCAACAGTGCGATTGATGCGCCGATTCGTATTGCAGACATCAATCCGTTGTCGCCGTATGTTGTAAATCACCGCCTTGATGCGGACCCTATGCGAAATCAATTCTTTACCAGTGCCGTGGGTCAGCGTGTTGACCTGGCTGTGTCGTCAATCGTCACCGTCATTGTTGGTGCCCAGAAAAATATCAATCGTGCGCTGGATAAAATCACGGGAAAATATTACACAGACTATGTAAATGATGTTGCGGACGCTGCGTATCGCGTGTTGGTTGCGCATGGACGCGAAGCGTCGGCCGCTGCAATCGCGGACAAGATTCGTGCAAAATTTTCAGAAAAATATATCAGTGCGGCATCTGAAACGGTTCTGTCCATTATCGGTCGTGGACATGAAAAAATTGCGGTGGATTTGGTTCGTGCGATTGATAAAATTGCGCCACCGCGCCATCGTCTGCAGGATGTATGGCGTGTAAAATGTCTGTTTGATTTAATCCCCCAGGCGCGTACGTTTATTGAACGCCTGTATGAAATGATGCCGGATCGTATTTTGGCGGTGCGTGATACTTTTTACAACATGAAGAATCCACGTAATTATCGCGATGCCAAGATTATTTTGAATATTGGTCCCAACGCAGAAAACGTCATTCCGATGGAAATTATCTGCCAGGTTCGTACGTTCTTTGAATTTGAAAGCAAAACACACGACGTGTACGAGGCCGCGCGTAAAAAGAAGTGTGCCAAATCTGATAATATGGAGGCACGCCTTGCGGATTATTATGAAAAGGGCGTCAAAGAATACAATCGCATGATTTGCCAATGTCTGGAAGATTTATTTGACCGCGTTGGGTGGAATATTTTGTATTCGCGCAATGACGATGTGTCAATATTCGAAGGGTTTCCTAAGGAATGTAAGTTATATTATCCGCAAAAGATTTTGGATAATATTAACGAAAAATTGGATGATGCGATTGAAAACGAAGTTTTTCGTGTGCAAAATGCGCCGGCGAAATTGTCTAAACACCAAGAATCGCGTATCTTTCATTTTATGGCGCGCTTTGTATTGATTGCGGCTATGCCATACATGCAACGCGACTGGGCGGTGCCGTCGGACACCCAGGCAGGCAAGTTATTTAACTTTGTTATGACCGAGGTCCAGCGTTATTACAAAAAATAAACCATTACCCGCAGGTTTTGCGGGTATTTTTATTCCCCTTGCTTTCAATTTGTAAAACTGTCAAAATTATATCAGGTTCTGAACGTGCTTCGCAGAACCATAACAGCATAAGGAAAGGATAGGATTATGCGTCAAGGAAAAGTAAAATGGTATAACGGTAAAAAGTGTTTCGGCTTTATCAGTCCTGACACCCCAAACGCAGACGGCAACACAGATGATGTATTTGTTCATTCCAGTTCATTAAAGGCCGCAGGCATCAGATTTTTGAATGAAAACGACATTGTCGAATTCGAAGAAGAGGTTCGCAATGGTAAATTATCTGCGACAACCATCGCTGTGGTCCAGCGCGACGAAGAATCTGCCCGTCGTTTCCAGGAACGCCGTGCCGAACGTCGTCGTGCGGTC
>JAGBSK010000016.1 GCA_017631895.1 Alphaproteobacteria bacterium
ATCCCAACCGTTCTCGGTTTTTTGAACAGGGCGCGCGTCATGCCTGTGCCAACTATGTCAAAACCGTCCGCGTTTCATGCAAATGTAAAATTCCCCAGTCCACAGAACAAATCCGCCACGCGCCGTGCCCCCGTCGCCCGTGATACGACCAAATCCCGCAAAGCGTCCGCCCCGGCAACACTTGGTTGTAAAAATGCGCCCGCGGGGTACGGCACCACGTGTCCCGAAAAATTCACAATGGGTTGTTCGGTTTGTTTGATGATTTTATCGTTCCAAGTAATACGAATTGCGGGTAATTTTATCGCCGCATCGCGAAATTCTGGTGTGAAATACGGGACAGATGATGTGATTGTGATGTCAATCCCGTTGTCGCACAGCGTAATCAGGCATGCCCCCGCACCACCCCACGGCAACCCCGCCAGTTTTGGTAAAATATCGTTTATTTCATCCACGACGTTGGGACAGTTTTGCACGGGAATAATGTTTTTTGTCCCCTGTTCGAACAAACCAAATGCGCCACCCGCAAATGCAAAATCTGCGCGTCGCCGCACGCCCGGAGCAATCCATATTGCGTCGCCTGTTGTTGGAACATTAGACAGCGTGCGCATTTTTTGTTGTTTGTAATCAGTGGCTGTAAAATCAAATTTACAGCCACCACATTTCCCAAAAAATGGACATGTTTTACTCATCAGAAACTGACGCGTGCCCCCACACGGAACTGGTGTGCGGCCGGATTCAATTTTTCAATTGTGTCCACCCCCGGTTCAAACATATAGAAATATCTGTATCCGAAATCAAGCGCGAAAATGGAACTAAATTCCACGCTGATGCCTGCCAGGGCGGCGGCAACTGGCGAAATCTTTTTGTTCAACGTCGCGCCATCATCCGCCGAATTCCACGATAACCCCGCACCAACGCCAACATACGGCACAATCATCTGGGAACGGAAAATGCGGTAAATATTATCAATGCGCGCATCCCAAATCGCATTCAGCATAAATGTGTCGCCCGTCAATGACAAATCGTTCCATTTCGCGTTCATGCGCAGATAGTTCAATTCCATGCGGAACGTGTCATAAATGCGCAGGCCTGCAAAACCTTCGAAGCTGCTACTGTTCTTGCCGTTGATAGAAACGTCGTTGTCGTCCGTAAAATTCTGCCACATGGCAAAGTTGTACATCCCACCAACATAGAAACGGCGTGTGCGGGCATACGCTTCGTTATCAATGCCCGACGGTGTGTCTGCAACCGGCATTTTAATCTGTTCCACGCGATATGGAATTGCGGCGTTTGCCGCCATTGGCAACGCGCATAAAATTGGTAAGATAAATTTTGCTTTCATTTTCTTGTTCCTTGTACCCTTAGAAATTCACACGAATCGATGCCATGATGTTACTGATGTTGTCCACGCCGCCCGCGCGCACGTTCCATCCAAATCCGTTGCCAATCATCATCTGATATTGGTATGCAACATCAATCCCAATCAAATCTGTGAACATAATATTGAATCCCAATGTTGCGCGTGGGGCGGCGATAACAAATCCACCGGCGCCACCTGCGCCTTCAAAGTCGTACATGCCAAACCCCGCGCCAATACCCATAAATGGCACAAACGTGCGACGACGTGTAATATCGCCTGTCTGAACATAGCGACGTGCAAAATCAAAGTACAACATTCCGCCAACCGTCTGGTATGTCGCTTGATGTGCGTCCAGGTCCGAAAACTTGAACGTAGATTCCTGGAAATCAATTTCCGTGCGCACATATGACGATAAATTCCACCCCAAACCAATCTGGGTTGTATAACTGCCCGAACTTTCGTATTCAGCGCCATTAAATTTTGCATTATTTGTTGCGAACCCCAGGTTCAATCCGCCACCCATACGCACATACATAGATGTTGGTATGTACATCTGAATATCGTCCGCCACAACCGCGCCCGCGATTTCATAAACCTCGCGTCCCAGTTCGCCGGGCGCATCAATCGGTGTTTCATCAATCGTTGTCCGTGCGCCAATCATATCAACGCCCTTTAAAATTTCGCTGCGTAATTTATCGGCATCATACATTGCGGCATTTGCGCCAAATGTAGCCATTAAAATCGCCAAAACAGATATTTTTTTCATGTGTCTATACCCATTATTATACTATCAGATAAAATTTTATCATAAATTGCGACTTGATTCCAGTCTGATTTATTCGTACGATATAACCATGCGGAATAAAGACACAGATAAAAAGATAGTATTGGTTGCGGGTGCGTTGGACCTGCCGTTTTTTACACGCGACGCGTTGAGGCGCGCCGGATGGGACGTATTCATTGTTGGGTTGCGCGGCTTCGTTGATATGCGCCTGAATCCGGATATGGTAATTCGTCTGGGCGGGGCGGGACGTGCGGTGCGCGCGGCGCGCCGTCGTGGTATTAAAAAGATTGTGTTTGTTGGTGCACTTGGGCATCCTAATTTATCTGATTTGCGACCGGATTGGTGGTCGCTTATGACTTTGTTAAAAATATTAAAGCATCAACGGGGGTATGATTCTATGGCGGTTGCATTAAACAAGGTTTTAGAAAAACAGGGCTTTGAAATTGTCGCGGCCCAGGATTTGGCACCGGAATTGGCGTTCGAGACCGCGGGCGTTCAAACCAAGACCAAGCCCAGCGCAACAGATAAAAAAAATATTGAACGTGCGATTGAAGTTTCGCACACAATTGGCGCGGCGGACATTGGCGCGTCGGTTGTTGTTGATAAACAGGTTATCGCAGTCGAAGCGGCCGAAGGTACTGCGCGCATGTTGGAACGTGTTGTTCAAATGCGTCAAAAAAAACGCAAATCCAGCGGTGTTTTTGCCAAGATGACCAAGCCCGGTCAGGATTTGCGAATTGATATTCCAGCGATTGGGGTTGATACGGTGAATGCGGTTGCGGCGGCGCACCTGCGTGGGATTGTTGTGAATACTAAAACATGCTTTGTTGTGAATAAGCCCGCGGTAATTTCACGCGCGAATGAATTGGGCGTGTTTATACTTGCGCTGGATGAATAATATAACGCCCGTTTGGGCGTTTTTTAATTGTTGACCCAGGTATTTATTTTTTACTAACATGACAAACATGAGAAGAATGTTCGTCCCATTATTTGCGCTTGTTTTATCCATGCCTGCATTTGGTGCGCAATACCGTGCGGCATTGGTTGCAGATATGGATACGGGGCGCGTTCTGTACCAAGAAAACGCGAACGAATTAAATTACCCGGCCAGTTTAACAAAAATCATGACATTGTATTTGGTGTTTGATGCGCTGGATCATGGTCGTTTAAGTCTGGATGACTATCTGATTGTGTCCCAGTCTGCGGCGAATGCAGAACCTGTTAAACTGGGGCTGGCGGCGGGGTCTAAAATCCGTGTCGAAGACGCGATTAAGGCGGTTGCGGTGTACAGCGCGAACGATGTTGCGCGTGTTCTGGCTGAAAATTTAAAGGGCGGCCAGGAAGAATCCTTTGCAGATTTAATGACACGTGTTGCACGTGAAATTGGGTTGAATAATACAAATTTTGAAAATTCGTCTGGCCTGCCGAATGATGACCACATGTCAACCGCGCGTGATATTGCGTTGCTGTCCATGGCGGTGTACAAACACTTTCCACAATATTGGCATTTCTTTGGGATTAAGTCTTGGACGTATAACGGCAAAACATACACAAACGGCAACCGTCTGTTGACGTCGTTCAATGGTTGTGATGGGATGAAGACGGGCTATACCAAGAAATCGAAATATTCGCTGGTCGCGACGGCGCACCGCGGAAACGCACATTTAATGTCGGTGGTATTGGGGGCGGAAAACAAAGATGTCCGCGCAAATGTTGCCGCCCAAATGCTAAATCGTGGTTTTTCAATGTTAAACAGCGGTGCGCAACCAATTGTAAAAAACACTTATGTGCCACCGGTCCAGTCTGCACCTGTGGCACAACCTGTTGCAACGCCCCAGCCGGCGGGGACTGCGACAACATTTGCATCTGCATATAATACGGCGACAACCAATGCGATGCCAAAATACACGGGAGCGGCAATTGTCCAAACATCTGGCGCAGGTGGCACGGGTGTTCAGTTTGGCGCCTTTTCGTCTGAGTCCGCTGCGCAGACCCAGGTTGCAAATGTAAAAAATAAATTGGGCGCAAATGCGATTGTCGAACCGACTGGGACGGGGTTGTATCGTGTTCGTGTGTACGGATTAACGGATGTGGCGGCGGGACAATTAAAATCACAGGCATCCGCAAACGGTATTGACAGTTATGTTTTTCACTAGTATTTTATATACACGATGAATCCAAAAATTGAAAAGTTAATAAAACTGTTTGCAAAATTGCCGCGTGTTGGTTCACGTGGTGGTCAGCGTATTGCCCTGTGTTTATTACAGGATAAAGCCGGGCGTGCTGCTGCGCTGGCGTCTGCGATTTTGGAAGCGTCCGAAAATATTGCACCATGCCCAAAATGTGGTGTTTTGACGGACCGCGGTGCCACTGCATGCGAGTATTGTCGCGACGCGTCGCGTGCCAATGGGCAACTTTGTATTGTGCGAGATTTAGCAGATGTTTGGACGCTGGAAAAATCATCTGTTTTTCATGGGCGTTATCATATTATCGGTGGTTTGTTGTCTGGAGCGTCGGGTACATTACCCCAGGATTTGAATATATCGACATTGCCGGCACGAATTGCGGATGAAAAAATATCTGAAATTATTTTTGCGCTGCCCAACACGGTCGAAGGCAAAACAACCCAACATTATATCATGTCTTCCATCGGCGATGTGTCGGGCTTGTGTTATTCGGAACTGGCATCTGGGGTTCCATTGGGTGGTGATTTAGATTATCTGGATGATGGTACATTAACATTGGCGTTTGGGGGGCGAAAATCATTATGACGAATACAATTGCAAATTTGCCGCCTGTATCGGAAATGATGCGTGAATGTGGATTGGAACCTAAAAAACAGTTCGGTCAGAATTTTCTGTTTGATTTGAATTTGACGGGTCGTATTGCCCGCAGCGTACCAAATATTGAAACGATCCCCGTGGTCGAGGTTGGCCCCGGTCCAGCCGGTCTTACACGCGCGATTTTGCTTGCTGGTGCGCCACGCGTAATTGCGATTGAAAAAGATAAAACAACTGCGCCGATATTATCTCAAATTGTGGATGCATCTGCGGGCCGTCTAAGTGTGATTTATGATGACGCATTACGTGTAAATTTTTCAGAACTGGGGCTGGTGGAATATGCGGTGTGTGCAAACCTGCCGTATAATGTGGGGACGGAATTATTAATTGGTTGGTTGCAGAAAATCGCCCACGGCGAACGTATTTTGTCATTAACATTAATGTTCCAGCGCGAAGTGGCACAACGTATCACCGCACGCCCCGGCGATGAACATTATGGTCGTCTGGCGGTTCTAACGTCGTTGATTGCAGATGCGAAAATTTTATTTGATGTTCCAAACACGGCATTTGTACCGCGACCACGGGTACAATCGGCGGTTGTTCAAATTATTCCAAACGCTGATAAAATTGCGCGGATTCAGGACCTGTCAAAAATAGAACAAATAACTGCGAAATTATTTGGTATGCGTCGCAAAATGATACGTGGAATTATTCCGAATGTTGATTGGTCGGTCTTTGGTTTAACGGGCACCGAACGCGCAGAAAATTTATCACCAGAAATGTTTGCAACATTGGCAAATAATTTGCTATAGTCTTCATATCAGGGGGACAGAGGGGATTAAATGTCGCTATCTTTGTTAGCATTTTTTGCGATCGTATTTGTATTGGTGTACATGTTGCGCATGGCGCGCATTGGTGCGCTGGTTGCATTTTTGTTTGCGGGTATTTTGTCTGGTCCCTATGTATTCAATTTGTTCAATTTATCAGATGCCTGGACTTTCTTGGGTGATATGGGCATTATGTTTTTGTGGTTTAATATTGGGCTTGAAATAAATATGCGTCGCCTGTGGCGTATGCGTCGTACCATATTTGGTTTTGGCGCAGCCCAGGTTTTAATGGTTGCCGTTATGTTATTTCCAATATTGTTTGGCATAACAAATTGGACGATGTTGGGATGCATAATGGTTGCACTAATGCTTGCGATGTCCAGTACATCTGTTGACCTGCAATTGTTGACCGAACGAAACCAGTTAAACACAGAAATGGGGCGTCAAACATTTTCCATTTTATTGTTTCAGGATTTGTTGTCCATTCCATTGTTGGCTATGCTGCCGGTATTTGCAGGCAAATCATTCAGCCTGGGTGCAACCGCAATTGATGTCGCGGTGATTTCGGTTGCGTTGATTTTATCTGTGATTGTTATCGGCCGATTTATTATGACGCCAATTTTGCGCCAGGTTGGCAAACTAAAATCGCACGAGGCTTTTCTGCTTGCTGTTCTGCTAAGCATTGTAATCTGGGCCGTGTTGTTGGATTTAATGGGGTTGCCCGCGGGGTTGGGGGCGTTCTTGGCGGGTATGCTGATGTCTGAAACGGTCTATCGGCATCAGATAACGGCCGAAATATCACCCTATGCAACAATGTTCCTTGCGTTTTTCTTTATATCATTGGGCATGGGACTGAATCTGCCATTGTTGGGCGAACATTGGTATATGATTTTGTTTGGGGTGATTGGATTTATGGTATTAAAGTTTTTTGCGATATACATGGTTGCGCGTGTTCGCGGTGTGAATCTGTATGATTCGATGATGATTGCGCTGATTTTAACCCAGGGTGGCGAATTCGCATTGCTGATGTTGCAGACTATGAAGACCAGTGGCATCAACGCAATCCCATCTGGACACGAAGAAATTTTAACGGCGATAATCATATTGTCTATTATGATGACGCCTTTGTTGTTGTATCTGCATGATTATTTGCAGCGTCATGGGAAATTATTCTCGCAACGTTTTCAGCGTAAATTAATTGACGCAGATAAAAACATAAAACCAGAAGTGATTGTTTGTGGTTTTGGTCGTGTTGGACAAATTGTTTGCCAAATGTTGGATGCACAAAAGATTCCGTATGTTGCAATAGACCTTGATATCAATGCAGTAATGATGGGACGCGAAATGGGTTTCAATGTTGTCTATGGCGATACGACAAATCGGGATGTGTTGATGGATTTTGGGGTAAAGCCCCGCCACGCAAAATCGGTTGTGGTTGCGCTTGATAACGCAAATACTGCGCGTAAATGCATTATAATGGTAAAGTCAATCGCACCACGCATAAAAATATTTGCGCGCGCCCGCAATTTGGCGGATTCCCAGATGTTAATGCGCGAAGGCGTTGAAACCGCATTGCCCGAAACAATAGAATCTTCGTTTATGTTGGGGTATAACGTTTTATCGCACGCGGGTGTGTCCGATTCAAAAATAGAACGTTTGGTGTTTGATATGCGGCGCGATAATTATTCTGCATTATCGACGGTTATATCTGATAAGCGTGATTAAAATCTGTCCCCAATTTTGGGGACATTTTATTTGCTTTTCGTATTGCATATTGATATATTTCAACCTATATAGGAAAGGCGGTGAAATGAAAAAAACAACACTTATATTCTTGATTGTTTTTGGTGTAATTTTCTTGGATATATTGTCCAAGGGCACATTACTGTATTTAATCACGGGGACATTGCCATTATCGGGCGCTGCATGGGACGTTGTGCCGGTCCCATATTTGATGGCCCATGTATTTGATTTCTTTAATATCGTATTCACATGGAATCCGGGCACGTCATTCTCGCTCTTCCGCACCATGGGCGAGGTTGCACCAATGATACTGATTGTCAGCACAGGCTTTATAACGGGCTTTATTTTGTATTATCTGTTTCGTCGCGCCCACTCGTACGAGGTTGTGCCCCTCTCGTTAATCGCGGGTGGTGCGATTGGTAATTTGTTGGACAGAATTCGCTTTGGCGCGGTTATTGACTTTTTGGATTTTCATATCGGCGGTTGGCATTGGCCGGCTTTTAATGTTGCGGACGTTTGTATAGTTGTTGGCGTTGGTTTGTATTTGTTGAATATGTACATTGCGCGTCGTAAATGTTTGAAATCAATAAAGGATGGTAAATAATCATGGTTCAGTATATGGATAACAAAAATTCTGGTTTTAATATGTGGAACGCGAACAAAGCCGCCACGCAAAAGAAATCGCCATTTTCTGGTTTCTTGTGGTGGACATTGGTGTTTATTGCGGCATGGTGGCTGGTTGGTGTGTTTATGTCGCCACAACAGACGGTGCAACCCGCGGACACAACGACGACTGTTGATTTGTCTGGGGTTCCTGTGTCAAATATATCGTCTGATAAAATCAGCGCATCTGTCCAAGGCTTGCGTATATCGGACGTGAATTTATCTGATTTTAGTGTTGCACCAGACACGGACGAAAATGTTGTTTTGTTGGGCGCAGACGGCAATTTTATCGAGGTTGGTCTGCTTGCCACAAATACAACTGCGCCCGTTGCGACAACCGTGTGGAAACAAAATGAAAACACATACAAGTGGCGTAATTCCGATGACGTTGAATTTGTTCGCACCATTAGTCCAGATGGCTATACAATCACAATCACAGATACGATTACAAATAAATCTGGTCGTGATGTCGCATTTGCGCCATATGCACGCATTGTGCGTGATAACGATATGAAATCTGCATCCGGTGTCGCAAACGGCGCGGTTGCATATGTGAATTCTGACGTCGAAGATGTTGCATGGCAAAAACTGGATAAAAAGTCTTATGCGTATTCCACAACAAATGGCTTTGCGGGATTCGCGGACCAGTATTGGGAAACGATTGTGTCAATTGACGCGCCCGACCAGACAATTCGCGTGAAAAAGTCCGGTGATAAATACACAACGGATTCCGCCGCAGGGGCTGTTTCTGTAGCAAATGGCGCAACCGCAACAATCACAACAAATGTATTCACGGGGCCGCGCGACCAAAGTGTACTGGATGCGATTGAGTCAAAAATTCCGGGTATTGCCGAAACAATCGATTACGGTTGGTTTTGGTTCTTGGCGCGTCCAATGTTGTGGGTGTTGAACGGTATTCATCATGTTGTAATGAATTATGGTGTTGCAATTATCATCATGACAATCCTGTTGCGTTTGCTGATGTGGCCATTGACCCGCAAATCTTATGTTTCAATGGCGGCAATGCAGAAAATGCAACCCGAAATGCAACGCATCCAGAAACTGTACGCAAATGATAAAATGCGTCTGCAAATGGAAATGATGAAATTGTACCAGACGCATAAAACATCGCCTATGTCGGGTTGTTTGCCCATGTTGATTCAGATTCCAATCTTCTTTGCGCTGTACAAGGCGTTGTTGGTGTCTGTTCAAATGCGTAATGCACATTTCTTGTGGATTTCAGATTTGTCTGCGATGGACCCATATTTTATCCTGCCGATATTAATGGGCGCAACAATGTACCTGCAACAGCGTTTGCAATCACCCAAGTCCACAAATAACGCCAACGATGTTGCCGCCCAGACGCAACGCATGATGCGCTGGATGCCGATATTGTTCACGATAATGTTTGCGTGGATGCCGGCGGGCTTGGTTCTGTATTGGACGGTATCGAATATATTTGGCATAATCCAAATGCAGATTATAAAAAAGCAAAACATGTAAAAAAAGTGCTTGCATTTATTCCACGAACGGTATAATATGCATAACGCTTTAGGGGTTTTAGCTCAGCTGGTTAGAGCGTCTGCCTGTCACGCAGAAGGTCGCGGGTTCGAGCCCCGTCAATCCCGCCAGTATTTACACCGTCATACGACGGTGTTTTTCATTTCTTGTCTTTATTTCCCGATTAATGCATAATTATTCCTGTAAATTAAAACCAAAGGATATGAAATATGGCAATGGTATATTGTCGTGATTGTGGCGCAAGGCACTCTGACCGTGCCAAGGCATGCCCAAAATGTGGTCGTGCGGTTTGTAATACAGATAAATCCGCATTGGTGTACGCGTTGTTGGCGTTTTTCCTGGGAATGTGGGGCGTGCATAAATTCTATGCTGGTCGCACAGGCGAAGGTGTTGCAATGTTATTAATGGGCACAATTGGCTGGGCATTAATAATCCCGGGCATAATTGTCTGCATCTGGGCATTTGTTGATTTTATTGTTGGGTTGGTCAATATGAATGCCCCAGAAAAAATATTCAAGAAATAAAAAATCCCGCAAACGCGGGATTCTTTTTTTGTTATTAGAACTCAATCTTGCCATTTGTGGCCACCAAATCAGCCATCATTTCGATTGTGCCACCGGCTTCGCGTACAATCAGGTCGCCCGCGGCAATTTCTGCATAATCCAATGGGTCAGATACGTATGCATCAAATTTACCGGCCGCAACCCATGCCAAATCCAACGCCGGGCAACCCGTGCGACGAACGTCGCCAATCAATGGACGTGCATCTGATGTGTTGTACGCAACCGTCAGTTCGGATTCTTCGTTCTGATTAGATGTTTTAATGCGCGCGGAATGGAACGCAGAAAATACGTATGCGCCGTTTCCAGTCTCGGCATAGTATAGGCGTTCATCAATCGGGGAATAAATTAATGCAATTTTTGTTTCGTCGTTCGAACGCAACGCCAACGAAATTGCAAAGTGTGGATTTCCGCGGACAAAATTTGCCGCCCCCGACAACGCCAACACAAATTCATCGCGCCCGTCGCCATCACGGGAAACATTTGGTGTTAAAAGACCCGCCGCCGGACGAACCAGCAACAGGTCATTCAAAATACTTTCTTCGATACGGTTTGCGGCCTTTTGCACGAAATCGTGCGCGCCACGCAGGGATTGTTGCAGGCTTTCCACTTCGCCAAAATCACGACGCAGGGACGCCCCAGTACGCTGCAGCGCCATAAACATTTTGTTTAATTCAGTTGAACCCTTAATCAACAGTTCCATGTCGCCGCCCCCCGTAAAGCAGTATATTTGTTAATATTTTTTAGAAATTGAACCCAGCAAATTTTGATTTGAATTCTGCTGCGCGCTGACCCTTTTCGCCGGCGTTTGAACGCTGACCGGTCCAGGCGGAATGGTTCAAGTTATCTGTGGACAAAATCATGTCTTTTTTCACAGAAGAGTACATTTTAATAGTCTTGCCATCTGTGCGTGTGACGTTGATTTCGTGGTATTCTGGATGAATTCCTTTTTTCATAGTACTTACCTTTGTTTGAATTTTAGCCCGCAAATTATACAAGTATTTTTACAGAAATCAAGCAATAATAGCATTTTAATATCGACCAATGCACCCCAGATACGAATTACCAGTCGATTCCAGCACATTTATAAACTGTGCGGGATTGCGTCCGGAAAACAACGCCAGAATTGTCCCTGCGTCCGTTGCCAGCATATCTGCCACCGTTGCGATGCCTGAATTCATTTTTTTGAAAAATCCACTTGTTGGATAAATTTCCGCCGCCAACAACTGGGTCTGACCCCGTGGTTTGGCGTTTTTGTTCAGTTCAATCACCATCAATTGACATTCTGGTGATATAATTAACTTATCACTAACCACGGCGTCCCCGCCCAGCAATTCGCCCCACCAACCGGTTGAACCACAAAACACAGGATAATAAATCGCCGCGTTCGGGTTATCGTTCAAAACACCCGCGATATCAATATCGTCTGTAATAACATCGGGCATAACGCCGGTGGCATTATTAATTACTTTACGCGCCAACTGGTATTCATTATCCCCGGTTGTTCTGCGTGGCCAATAAAGAATCGGAAACTTCGTTGTCATTGGTATGAATTATATCAGATTCGGGTGCTACAAAAAAGGGGCCCAAGTTAAATAAAGGGCTTGATTTTTTATTTTTTCATTGTGTCGTACCATTTTTTCAGGTTTTTCCACACAATATCGATGTTCTTTTTTGTTGTGTCATAGAAATCTGTTGAAATTTGAACGCTAAACAGGCTTTTTGCCAGGGCGGGTATCATGGTCATAAACATGGCGATAAATATGCCCATCAGAACAATGGTAACCAGGCTGTCATTGCGCATCATCAAGGCGTCCATCAAAAATTTCGAATCGTTATTGGTTAATGCCGTTGCCAATGCTGGTGCCCCCGCCCAGTCGCCAAATATCGCGTTCAAGAACATTATTGCAAACGCCACAAACACACCGGTAATTGCCAGTCCCAGCGTACTTGATATAACATAATCGATAATTCCGCGAATCGTATTGCCGGCACCCGCCAACGATATTTTCCATCCTTTGAACAGCCACGCTAAAAACATCAGTGGCAACATTATTAAATCCATAGATAATGTGATAAATATTTCCAGAAAATACAGCGGAATCGGCAACAACGCCATAAAGAACAAAACCAATATTGCCAGTCCTGCAAACAACATAATTACATTTGGGAATATTGGGATTCCCCACATAATTTCATGCATATAGTCCGAATCGAACGCCATATTCATCATTGTCCATCCGACCGTCATCCCCAGTCCCGTCATCTGATGCACGCCGGCCAATTCGCATGCTAAATTATGGCGCAGTTTTGGTGAAAATGCCCCACGATTCGCGGCGCGTTCATCAATTGATACCGGGTCTGCAATTGCGGTTGCCACAACACATGCGTCAAATTGGTCGTCATGCACAACCGCGCGATTTAACGACAAACCAACGTTAAATATCGGCTCGATTGCAATCTCAGACACTAACCGGGGCAACGGTGCCACCAACACCACCGAAACAAACGCCAACTTCATCAGATGCGTGGTAAAATTATTCGCAACAGACCAAGGTTGTTCAACCTTTTGATTTATAAAATTATCAACCAATCGCCATGCGAACCATATCGCCGACAGCATAACCGCAAACGGAATAATAACATGCCCCAGTGCGCTGTAAATTCGTGGCAAAATATTTGACATGGTCGCCATAATGTCTGAAAACATCTGGCAGGACCAACAACTGGAAAAAAAAGAATATGCGCCATTCATATCAACGGGCGCGGTTGAACGATAAATTGAAAATCCTGCAATTACACCAACGCCTGCAATTCCACCAATAATAAACGGTGCCGCCGCCCCCGCCGTAAAAGGCAAGAACGATAAAAACGTAATCCAAAATTTTTTTAGACGATTCATTGCTTTTAATTATACCATATTTTGTCCCAAATGTGATATAATTGAAAAGATAAATATAAATCAGAGAATGTATTTCATAAAAAAAATGTTTTCAGTGCTGATGTTTGTGGCGGTGTTTTGCGCGCCCATGCCCGCACGTGCTGATATAATTGACGCATTGAATTTATCGCCTTTTGTGCCGTTGGTGCTGGATTCTTTGATGATGGTTGCGACGGGAACCTATGAATTTTTTGTTGGCACATCTGAACATCCCGGTATTATTCAGGTTTTGATTTGGTTGTTTTTGGGATTTACGCTGGCACTTAGCCTGGTAAAAATGTATTTCCCTAAAAAGTGGCTTGGGTTTATCGGACTGTCCGGTGGTGGCGAATTTGAGGGCGGAAAAATCACAGGTTTCAAAATTGTAGAAAATGTGGCCAAACCTGGCATGCGCGCGGTGATTGCGTCTATTTTGCTGTTGCAGTTAAAGCCTGTGTACATGACCGAATGGCTGGTTAATCCATTCTTGCAATTGGGGGCGATTTATACGCACGAAATAACCGCCCAAATAAACGAAGGTGGCATGTCTGCGCCCGATGTTAAATGCCCCGCGGAAATTGTTGAAAAAGCATGGATTTCGGAAAAGTCTTGTGAATTCTTGGTTCAGCCTGTGTCCGACCTGTCGCATGCGAACAACCGGATTATTAAACGTGGCTTTGAATTTTTAACCAGCGGTCTGCGCGGTCTGATTACATTGATTCCGCATGGTGGCGAAGATTTCTTGAATCTTATAACTGGGATATTGCTGATATTTACATTCGTATCCAGTAATATCTTTATGGCATTGATAATAATCCAGGGTATATTCAACTTTGGCATGCAACTAATTTTGTATCCATTTTATGTCCTGACGTATGTATTCAAATCAAGCGATAAATGGTTGGATGTGTGGCCTGCGTTTGCCGGTATTACCAAGGCATTACAGCAATTAATCGTCGCTATGATTGCGTGTTCGTTTATGCTGTGTGTGAATCTGGCGATTATCAAGGCATTGTTTCAATGGAATACATCTGTATTTGTTGTGACGGCGGGCGGTTCTGCATATGGCAATGTCCCAACCGTTGCAAATTCCGCCATGGGATTTGGCGAACATTCGATATTGTGGTTGTCTGCGATATTGACATTCTATCTGATGTTAAGAATTTTTAGTATGACGCAAGACCAATTAAAGAAATACATTGGCGGTGGTATGGACGGTCTGTACAAACAGGTAAAATCAGACGCCGGCACAATTACAGGCAATATAAAAAATTGGGGCAAATCCGTCGGCAAGGCGGTTGGCTGGATAAAGGACAAAAAATAAACAATGAACGAATGGCTGTCATCTTTGGTGGATTCGACGGTTCAGTGTTGGGGCTGTGGCGTATTTGACCGCCTGTTCCAAATTGTGTCCGACGCGGCGGCATTAGTATATGATAAATTTGCATATTTCTGCGTTGTTTTGTTCTGTGTGTTGTTTGCATTTTTTGTAATAAACGCGGTTTGGAAAACAATGCGCGGAAATACATCCGACCCATTGTATGAAAAATCAATCCAACGCGTATTTATCAACGCAATAATATGTATCGGTTTATTGGGTATGGGTGTCGCACTACCACGTTTTTTAACGACAATTACATTTGAACCCGTCGCCCAAATCGCCCAAACCTATACAGCGGCAATGATTAATCTGGACAATGAAACGATTACAGAAAAAGTAACATATCAGCCACAAAAAATGAGTGAAGATGGTTTCTATCGTCCAGAACTGCGCGATAAAATTATCCTGCTGATGAAGACAACAATTACCCAGTTTCAGTCATATATGAAATTGGGTATTGCGGTAATGGATTCGGCATTCACATGGCGCGCGCTGTTGGGTGTGGGCAGTTTGATAAAACATATTATTCTGTTTGTCATCGGGCTTTACCTGACGTGGAATTTCTTTAAGTTATTCTTTCGCTATTGTTGCTATTTCGCAGACATTGTTATTGCAATGGCGTACTTTGCATTTTTCTTTCCATTGTCTTTGATGCTGTTTGCGTTTAATGGGGCGGACAATGTTCCAAAATGGATGGGCGGACTTGGCAAAACGGTCGGTGTAAATCAGTTCAAAAATCTGATTAACGCAATTATCACATTGGCATCTGCGGTAATAACATACACCGTTATAATGTCAATTATTGCAAAGTTCTTTACGTCGCCCGATACAACCAATGCGGAATTAATGAATGCGATTACAACCGGTGAAATATTTGACGCAGACCTGGACATGACGAACCTGGAAGCCATGACCCTGACCAGTTGTGTTGTATTGGTCTATGTTCTAAACTTTTTACAGGGACAAATCCCCCAGGTTTCAAAAATGGTTCTGTCGGTATTTGGCGTCAGCGAAGAAAAACAGTTAAGTGAAACACTTGCAAATGATATGATGCAACTGACCCAGAATGTTGTGGACACAACCAAGAAAATCGGCGAAACAATCATCAGCGGTGGCGAAAAAGACAAAGATAAAAAATAATGTGGAAGGCTAAACTGATTTTAATTGCGGTACGTTTTATCATGGGTGCGATTGCGCTGGGGCTGGGGATTTGGTATTTGTCATCTTCGCTGGGGGGTGCCGCATTAACATATACCAGTATGGGCAATTTTTTGACCGCCGCCGGTGTTGAAAGTGGGGATGTTGCGACCGCCAATGGTTGTTTTATGTGTCGCTATATTGCGGACTTGTTTTCTGTCATAGGCGACGCGACCGAACGGTTCTGGACATTGATGGTTGATAACCTGTGGGTTTTAATGGTTATTGGCTTTGGTATTTTTATTTTCATACACACGGCCCAGTATATCTTTGACCACGCAAAAAAAACAATAAACTATGAAAAACCGACCGAACATAAGATAGAGGTCAAATCCTGGTGGGAAAAAATATGGAAACTGGGCGTACGTCTGATGATTGTGGGTGTCCTGATGGGAGCATTGGGGATGGGTGGAAATGCGGCCCTGCGCAGTGTATCGCAAATAACAATAACGCCGGTATTGTATGTTGGGGCAGAATTGGGCATGATGGCAACGGGCGTATCAGACGCCGCACAATGCGGCGCGTTGGAAAATCATGACACGGGCGATTCTGGCGACATTCTGAATCCTATTATGCAACCATTTATGTGTGTTATGGGCAATATTAACAGTGTTATGTTGGCGGGCGCGGCGGGTGGCTTTGCCATGATGAATTATGCCTGGTTGGACCTTGGGGGTGGTGCATTCACTTGGCTGGCGGGATTGGCGTTGGTATTAATGTTCTTGATAATTGGGTTTGATTTATTTTTTCAGATATTATCAATTGTGTTCAAATTGGTATTCATAATTATATTTTTGCCACTATTATTGGCGGCTACCGCATTCGAGGGTACCTGGTCCAAGGCAAATAAATTATTCAGCAACGCAATTGGAACGGTTGTATCATCCGCGGTGCGAATTATTGCAATTACATTAAAGGTTCTGGTGATATACGCAACCGTGTCATTTACCGCCGACATGTATTTTCCGGGACCGCGCGACGGCTATACGGCAATTTTGCCACCAATGATGGGGATGCACGCCGAAAATCCAGACGCGCAAACGTTGTCTGTTATGAATGTCTTTGCGGAATGTGAATCGGTTGCATTGGTTGACGGCGAAATGGACAAAGACAAATTCAAGAACTGTTTTACCGCCCGCCGGGCCGAGGTCGAACGCACATACCCCGGTGCATTTGATTTCCTGTCAGACGGTTGGGATTTCCTGTTGATGATGGTGTTCTTGTTCTTCTTGTACTATTACGCGGTCAGCCCGAAGATAGATGCATTATTGCCAAACGGTTCTTTCAAGGCACCAATACCCGGTGAAAATGCAAATGTATCAACAGGTGAACAGTTTGACTATGGTGCATGGGTACACGACCTGGGACAGAAACTGTGGGCTGTACCTGTTCAGATAACGGAAAAAATTACCAAGGCTATGGACAAGAAATAATGCGGACATTGCGTAAAATCTTATCAAAAATATGCGTCATTGTTTTGGCGGTTGGGTTGGCGACGCCTGTGTTTGGGGCGACCGCAAATCTGCCGATGGGGGATATTGGCGATTATGGAACATGGGCAACTGACAACAATCGCGAAAAATTTACAACGCAGATTTCCGCAGACATCGAACAATTCCAGGGTGATTTTCAATCGCAATTGGTACGTGACTATGTCCCGATAGAGGCAAAAATCGGTCTTGCATTTATGAATGCATTGTCGTTTATATCAGACGTGTTGGATTCGTCCCTGGTGCGATTCGTTATTTTATTTATGTTTATCGCGTTTGCGTTTTGGATAATCTTTGAAACATACAACATGATGCAGTCGGGCAAAGGAGACATACAAAAACACCTGATCGAAATTGTAAAAAAAGGCACAATGATTGCCATCTGGGTTGTGATATTGCGTTTTGGTCCCGCCCGGGTTTTTATGTGGGTAATGGGGCCGATTGTCAGTGTTGGCACATACGTATCTGATTTAATATTGGGTGCGGTTGCACAAAGTGCAGGTGCGGATTTACCCGATACGTGCGCGGCAATTCGTGAATATGCAATTGCACACACGTCGGCAAATAATATTGTTGATGCAACTGCGGCGGCGGATATGCTGTGTGTTCCAACGCGCATGTCTGGTTTCTGTTATACTGCGATTGCGGCGGGGTGGAAATGGATTGTGTCCGGTATCGGCACCAGTGCGTTTTCAGTCGTTGCTGGTATTGTCTTTATTGTTTCCTTTATCGTACTGGCATGGAAATTTGCATTTATGGCGTTGGGTGTAATTGCGGATTTGTTTTTGGCGGTAATGATGTTGCCATTTACCGCATTGACCCAGACCGTTGGTGGGACATCATACAAAGGCATGGCGGGCAATATATTCAACCAATTCTTGGGCATCTTCAAGGCGGAAAAACTGGACGCACAAATCGAAAAATTTATTAATGCGGCGTTGTATTTTGTGTCTTTGTCCATTGTGGTTGCGTTTTGTGCGGCATTAATGTCGGGTGTGGTTGATACGGATTTGTCTTCGGCAAATCCGATTGTGAACCCAGGCGGCTTTTTGGAAACGCTATTGGTTCTGGCTTTGGCGATGTGGTTTGCAAATCGTGGCATGGAAATTGCGGGCAAACTGGGCGGTAAAATCACGACCAAGGTCGGCGATCAAATGCGTGGGGACGTATCGGGGCTGTGGAAAAAGACATACGGCACAGCCAAGGATTGGTGGAAAATCATCCGTTCTGGCAAGAAATAGCGACGATTGTTAAAACAATGGCGCCCGTGTCGATATTATCACCATAATCTGTTGAAATATGCTCGGGTTCATGATACCTGATATAATTTTTTGATATTCAGCCTCGGGTTCAATCATCAGATGATTGCACTTAATGCACACCGGGATTTTTGTTCTTGTCTTATTTGTTCAATTCGTTGTCCAATGCCCATATTCAACCCCCGTTAAACTTTGACTTATCTCAGAAAACGGTTATAAAAAAAAGGTCCCGCGATTGCGGGACCTGGTATTTCTTCAACAATTATTTAACTGTTGTTGTGGCATTACGGTTCCATTTCCAGACTTCTTCGCCTGTACCCTGAACCAATGGACGTTCTTTACCATAAGAAATGGTCGAGATACGTTTTGCACTGATGCCATCATTTACCAAAACTTCTTTGGCCGCGTTTGCACGACGTGCGCCCAATGCCAAGTTGTATTCTGTCGAACCACGTTCGTCGCAGTTACCAGCAATCTGGATTTTTACATCTTCGTGGTTTTTCATGTACAAAGCCTGACCCAACAGGTTGTTTTTCGCATCTTCGGAAATTTCAGAAGAATCGAAGCCGAAGAATACGCGTTGATCATTCAAATCAGCA
>JAGBSK010000003.1 GCA_017631895.1 Alphaproteobacteria bacterium
CATATGACGCCAAGTATAAAGGTTGGGTTAAATTTATTGATGGTACGGGGCTGGATATTAATCATAAACGTACAGGTTTGTCCAAGGCGGATTGTTCTAATGCTTCGACGTATGGTAAATATGTTCAAAGTGTGGACAAAAGTTGTAGTTTGAAGTGGACTGATGATAGTTATTGTGTAATAGAAGGTGGTTGCGTTTATGTTGATAACGAGGTTTTGACTGAAAAAGAGTATAATGGGCGGCAGGGTGCTGCAGCGTCTGCTTCGCAGTATGAACTTTGGGTTGAATATCAAAATTGGTGTGAGAAGACAGCCAATGGTGATTTTAGGTTAGGGGAAAATAATGAACGTGAATGTTGGTGTGGGAAAAATCGTCTGCGTTCTGAATTACAGGTTTGCAAGGATGGACAGATTGCAGATAGGTAAAAAATGAAAAGATTAAAAAATATCTTTGTTGAATTGTTGCTGGTGCTGGTGATTTGTGTGCCGGCGGTGGCGGACAATGGGTGCGAAAATGACGACAATGATGCAATTGTTGCAGAATTGGCGCTGTGTTCAACGCATGCTTATAACATTGGTGAAACCGAAAATCCAACGGGGGCAGACAAAGAATTGATGCGCGATGTTATCGCGATGAAAACAACCCTTATTACGCAGCAGATGTATCGGCAATATGAACAGATGGATTCTATGTTGCGTCGGTTAAAGACCCAGTTGGAAAAGGCTGTTTTAACCACAGGGCTTGAGGCCAAAGGTGCATCAAGCAGTTCGTCATCATCGTCTGGCGGTTCATCATTCAAATCTGATGACAGAAATATTCATATGGCAGGGGTTAAGAATTGCCTGAATTATTATCAGGATTCCGAGATATTAAAGTGTTATGAAGATAATCTGAACATGATTGTAAATATGTCGGGTAATGGTGATAGTGTCAGTTCAGAGTTGAAAAAACAACTGGTTCAGGATTTTTGTAAGTTATCTGATCAACTGATAAATGGCACAGCAAATTGTAGTAATGAAAGAAATCGGTTTGAACATTATTGTAAAGTTGAGGGTGCTGAAAGACCGCAGACGTTGGATAAACGCAAATTTCAAAGTATGATAGATTCTATGCGGTCGTGTTTGCAGAATCAATATCGTGCATATAACAATTCGCAAAAGCAAATGAAAAAACAATAATTTTACACCCGCGGTTGCGGGTGTTTTTAGCGATTTATGGTGGGGGTGGTTATTTCTGGTTTTCGTTTTGTGCGCGGTATAACCAATTGAACATCTGGATTGTGTTGTCGGATGTTGCGATTTGATTAAGTGTGCGTTTGTGTGCCATTTCAACCAATTCAAAGAATTTTGGCGACAACATGGCAGTACCAATTTGTACGATTAGACGTTGTGTTTTATCAAAAAAGCGTCCGACATTGTATTTTGTTTCGGCACATGCAATGGTGCGGCCCCCCGTAAGGTTGGCGCCTGTGCCACGTTGTAATTTGATTTCGCCTTGTTTTTTGTCCATGTCATATGGCGCAAATTTTGAGCGTCTTGGGGCACCGCGTGGAACATAAACTATCAGTTGATATGGGTATTCCGCCAGGCCACGTTTGGTGAATTTAAACATCATGCTGTCATCGCTGCAAGTTGCGTCGACCGTTGTGTTGCGGTCGGTGATAAATGCTGCAGTGATGTCATAGATTTCGTTGATTGTGCATGTTTTTGACATGTTAAATCCTTTTTTGTCGTTGTTGTGAGTATAATACAAAACGATATTATGTCAAGTATTTTTGTTCTTTTTTATGTGGCGTAAATATGGTATAATTTGATTCAAAAGGAGTTGTTTATTATGAAAAAATCATTGTCTGTTATTGTTGGTTTGTTGGTGTCATTGGGCGCGGTAAGTGCGGATGCGGCCACAAACTGGGGGACGCGTGCGGGGTCTAGTGCCGATTTATCAAGTGCGCCGGCCACGCGTACACGTGAAAAGGTTAACTATGAAAAATATCAGACGCGTACGTTGACCAAGACATATGAGTCTAAGGATGCGGGTGATTTGTATTATACAAAACCACAAAATCGCAGCGCGTTGTATAAACAGTACGAAGGGGCAAATTCTTCGTCTGCGCGCGCAACAAAAACAACGCAACGTACAACGCGTTCCGAAAAGGTTGTAAATAAAATGCGTCGTAAATATTTCTTGGCGCATCCGTTCTATCAGCCATTGGGTGGAATGTTCGGTTCGCATACTGATTTGTCGTATAACAGCAGTTCATATGATTTTACAATTAATCAGACTGTGCCAGTAATTGACCAGGGGGGTAATGCAAGTTTGGTTTGGAATGGATTGGGCGGTAAATGGGATATGACCGGGTTTTCAGTCAAGGAAGATTTTAGTTATGGTATCACAGACCGTATCGCCGTTTTGGGGATGTTGCAGTATGATATGAATGAATACAAATTCGAATGGGATGATGATTCGCCAGATGACAAAATGGACGATGATGGTTTTAATATGTTTGGATTGGGCGCACAATGGCGTTTTGCCGATACAACCGAATGGATTGCAACCGCAAGTGCATATTTTCAGCATCAGAAAGATATTTCGAATAATTTCTTGATTGAATTAAAAGGTGGGTACAAGGTATCAACATCTACAATCTATGGTTTGGCACGTGGTTGGTATATTGACCTGGATGGCAATTCTTATGGAAATGGTATCAGCGATAAAAATGCATTGGGTGGTGTGTCCACCATGTATATCCCATATCAGGTTGGCGACAGCAGCGCTATGTACCTGGAAGCGGGATTGGGTGTGTTTAGTGTGCTGAACGAGGATTGGACGCTGAATGTCGAGGCTGTTTTTGGTGATTATGATTGGCATAATCAGGGAACAATCAAGGGTGCAATTGGTTGGCAGCCAAATGATTGGTTTGCGTTAAATCTGTATGCAAAAATGGCTTTCTATGACAGTGCGGATGGAAAAAATCTGGGATTCTATTGGATGGAACCAGATGCGCAATATCAAGACGCAGAAGGGAATCTGCAATATCTGACGGATTTTACCAAACTGGGTACGGTTGAATTGGAAAATTATGCAGAAACAAAAATTGGTTTGCAGGTAATGTTCCAGTTTTAATGGTTGACTGTTTTGCCCCCAGGTTCCTGGGGGTATTGGTTTGTGTTTTTTAGGGAGAGGGTATTATGCGTAAGTTTTTATCTGTATTTTTGTTGTTGGGTATTATGGCGATGCCAATGCATGTGCGTGCGAATGATTTGGCAACCGATACATCTGACCCGTTGTTTTTGCAGGGAATAGAGGAAGTTTTATCGACATCGTCAATTTCATATTGGGACCATATAGCGGGGGTGGGGCAGTCGCTGTCGTATGGGATGAACAATCGTTTGGCAATTGGTGCAAATGTTCGGTATCAACACGATTTTAATGGACCAGAAGATGGATTCGCTGCAATTGATTTAGGTGGTGTGTACCGTATGGGGAATGCGGATGATAATGATTCGCATATAATTTCGGATGTATTGTTTGGATTTAAATTCGGGGGCAGTCATCGTGTGCGTACGCCGGATTATGCGGATTCTACGTACTATGTTGGATTACGCATGGGGCGTCAATGGGCGGGTGTCACATTGGCAGCAACCGTTAAATCAACCTGGGTTTTTGATGATGAACGTGGCGTTGCGTTTTTGGACTTTACGCCCGAGGCTTATTTTCGCACCGCCCCAGATTGGCGTGTTGGGTTGGGCTTGACCGTGCGCAAAGCAACGCATAATGATCTGAAATATGGTATAGACTATGACCAGGAATGGTTGCATCTGAAATTGGTACGTCAATATGGGCGCACACAGTATGTTGGGCATGTGGACTATGAGTTTGAATCAGATGATGCACAGGTTGGGGCACGTGTTAACATCCTGTTCTAAAAAATAAATTATAATGACCTATCTGCACGCGGTGCCGACAACTCATGTAGCGTTTGTACATTACGTTGTCGGCACTACGTGCATCTAAATCATTCTAATTCATTTTTTACCAAGCAAGGGGTTGGGCAGGGTGGATTTTGTTTGACAATATTTTATTTTGTGCTATGCTTTCGTTGCTATGCAAGAGAAGATAATTTTTGTTTTTCCGGGTCAGGGGGCGCAATATGTTGGTATGGGCGCCGATATTTGTCGTGAATTTGCGTCGGCTTGGTATGTTTTTGAACAGGTGTCCGATATTGCAAAACGTGATATGGCGAAAATTTGTTTTGATGGACCCCAGTCTGAACTGAATACGCCGGAAAACACATCGTTGGCAACTTTTACCCATTCTGTTGCCATTGCCCATGTAATCGAAAACGAATATGGCATGCCATTGCATACACTTGCATATGCTATGGCGGGACATTCAATGGGGCAATATTCTGCGTTGCACTGTGTGGGCAGCATGAAAATCACGGATGCGGTTCAGATGTTGGCGGCGCGGGCGACCTATATGCAAAATGTCGCGGGCGAAGGTGGAATGGCCGCAATTGTTGGACTGGGCAAGGATGAAATTGAACAATGTATGGTGGCTGCCGCAGGTCTGGGGTATGCCCAGATTTCAAATCATAATGCCCGCGACCAGTTTGTTATCAGTGGGCATAATGTGGCGTTGGATGCAATCGTAGAAAATGCACAAAAGCGTGGTGCGCGTATTGCAAAACGTCTGAATGTTGCGGTGCCGGCACATTGCGCGTTGATGAGTAATGCTGAAAAATTATTGCGTGCACGAATGGATTCAATTTTGTTTGAAGCACCAAAAACAAATTGGTATTCAAATCAGACGGCAAATTTTATGTCAAATCCGCGTGATGTACGTGATGCGTTGTGTAATCAGATGACGCATGGTGTGCGATGGGCGGATATTATGGAAACTTTTCCAACGTATAACATTACCCGTGCCTATGAGTTGGGGCCGGGGCGTACGTTGACTGGTTTGATTAAGCGTGCAAATGTTGGTTGCGTATCTCGTCAAACGGATACGGCATCAAATGTGCGGACTGTGTTGCGTGAAATTGGCGATATTTTGATAAAGTCGCGTTAATTGTTTTTATTAATTTTTTTGCGCAAAGTATCCCAATATTCCAGTCTTTTTTTGATTTCGCGTTCGAATCCACGTTCAACCGGTTCGTAAAACTTTTTGCGTCCCATGGATTCTGGGAAACAGTTCTGACCGGAAAATCCGGTTGTAGTATCCGGGTCATATACATAGCCCGCATTATATCCCAAATTTTTCATCATTTTGGTTGGTGCGTTCAGGATGTTTTTTGGGGGCATTAAACTGCCTGTTTCGCGGGCGCATGCGTATGCCGCCTTTTGTGCGCGATAATTGCCAATGCTTTTTGGGGCGGTCCCCAGGTATATTACCAATTGCGTCAGGGCAAGGTCGCCTTCGGGGCTGCCCAATCTTTCATATGCCTGCCATGCGGCAATTGCGATTTGCAATGCGTTTGGGTCGGCCAGGCCCACATCTTCGACCGCAAATCGCGTCAGGCGACGGAATATGTACATTGGGTCCTGGCCCGATGTCATCATGCGGGCGGTCCAATAAAGGGCGGCGTCTGTATCACTTGCGCGCAGGGATTTGTGCACCGCGGATATTAAATTATAGTGTTCGTCGCCATGTTTGTCTGATAATGGTGCGCGTTTCTGTACGGCGGAATCCAGGGCGTCGGGTGATAATGGTTTCTTGAAATTTGCATTAAACAGATATTCAACCGTGTTCAGTAAAAAGCGTGCGTCGCCGTCCGCCATCTGGGCCAGGTGTGTTCGCGTTTCATTTTCTAGTGGTAATTTTTTATCAATAAATTCTTCGGCGCGCCCCATTAATGTCAACAGGTCTTCTGTGGACAATGGTTGCAGAACACCAATATGACAACGTGATAATAATGCGTTGTTCAAATTAAAACTGGGGTTTTCGGTTGTGGCACCAATGAATACGACTGTGCCATCTTCCAAATATGGCAGCAGGGTGTCCTGTTGCGTTTTGTTAAATCGGTGGATTTCGTCTATGAATAATAATGTTGCGCGTCCAATGTCGCGGTTCATGCGGGCGGCATCCATTGCCTTTTTAATGTCGGCGGTGCCAGAAAAGACCGCGGACATTGGCACAAAGTCCATGTCAACAGAATTAGCCAATGCGCGTGCAATTGTGGTCTTGCCACACCCGGGCGGTCCCCATAAAATCAAATTAGATAACTTTTTATTGTCAACCATACGACGGACCAGACCGTTTTCGCCCAACAGGGTGGTTTGCCCGATAACTTCGTCTATTGTGTTTGGGCGCATTAAATCGGCAAGTGGTCGTGTCATTTTACTTGGCTTTTATTTAGTGTTCATTTGTGGTATAATTATATTATTAAATTATAAAGGAATTGGCAAGTTGGTAAATAAAAATTCTGAATTTACGCTGGCGGTTGCTAATCTGGCGGCGGCGGCGATAAATGCAAATCCAAAGTTGACTATGGAGCAGGCGGTTAAAAACGCGCGCGAGATTTTACGCGGTACGTCCGTCACGCCACAGCAAATCGAAGATTCTGTGATGCCAGATAAAATTCAATGTCTGGAAGATGGTACGTGGCATGTAATGTTGCGACGCTATATCAAGCGCAGATTTAATCTGACCCCGCAACAGTATCGTGAAAAGTGGGGATTGCCTGATGATTATCCGTTTGTGGCACCTGCGTATGCGCGCAAGCGGTCAAAAATTGCAAAAAAAACAGGATTGGGGAAAAAATAAAATGGCAGAAAAATTTAAAAAAATTGTAAATTTTCCACACAAGGCTTTTGGGCGTGCAAGCCAGGCAATCATGCGTATGCACCCAGATAAATGGTATGGGAAAGTAGCCAAGGGGGCGGGGTTGACCATGACGGGTTTGGCTCAGTTTTTATTCTGGGCGACGAAATATATTACGTTGGACAATCATGCGTTGCGTGCGGGCGAGAAAAAACTGCGTAATATGCAGGTTGGTAAAAATAAAAAAGGCGAAAATAAAAAATTACAGGAATTTATGAAACGATATCCGAATTTTTCGTCGCATATGATTTACTATATGTTAATCGCATCAATCGCGGGTGGAATCAAGGCGGGGGTGGAAATTTCTGATTTAGTTGAACAGGTAAAAATAGAACGCGAAGCCGAACGTGCAAAACGGGGTACGTATGCAGAATACCTGGATAAAATGCGGGGGGCGTTGCCGTATTTGGTGGCGGACCTGATTGCCAAAGAAGGGGTGCGTGTTAACGAGCAGGGAATGCATATTCCATATCTGGATGGACGTGGGGTTTGGACAATTGGTTTTGGTTCGACTATGTTAAAGGACAAGACCAGTGTTACGCCCGATACGCCACCAATCACAACCCAAGAGGCATACGAGTTGGCTTGTTGGCATATTATGGAAAATGAAACTTTGTTCAGGCTGTATTGTTATGATGTGGCGTTTTCTGATGTTGATATAAGTCGGGTGGGGGAACTGATTGCGTTATCGTCGGCGACATATAATGTTGGTACTGATTTAATAGAACAACCAAAGATTAATGGGAAAAGAAATCGTAAATACGAGGAACGTTTTGCAGAACTGGATAAACTGCATGCGCAGTATGGTAATGCAATTACAAATGATATGGTGCGGGAAGTGTTTGCAAAATATCCCGTCCTGCATATGACGTCGGTTGGCGAAGCTTGGTTAAAAGGGGGGGGTGAAGATGAAGTCGCCAATAGTTTAGGGAACTATTTGAAAGGTGGGAATGGTTTAAAATGGCGCAGATGGCTGGAAGCCCAGGTTATGAAAGGAAACATACAACCAGAAGTTTTTTTGAATATTCCCGTTGGTGGGTTCTATGAATTTTACAAGATTGTTGGTGATAAACGTGAAAACTGGTTCGTTGAAAAGAATGGTAAACGTACAGTCAATGATGAAACCTTGGTGCGTTTTAATCAGTGGCTTGCAAATCCAGTAGATAAATATGGGCATCCGTTGGTCGGTAATAACTGGAAACATGTGTCCGATTGGTTGCCGGCGGACATTGCACAGCAATGTTTGGCGGGTAAATGTGAAATCGGTGCGCCAAGTATTTGGGACAAGGTATTAAAGTCTGATAAGAAAAAGAAAGAGGCTGAACAGGTTGAAATTAAAACCTATGTTATTGGTTATGATGAATTATATGCTGATGCGCTTGGTGCGTATCGGGCGGGGGATTTTAATGCAGCCGCGGAAAAATATCAGAATATGATTGCGCAATACCCAGATAATGCTTTGTTGCGTAATGATTTGGCGGCGACATATAATAAACTGGGTAAATATAATGAAGCAATTGCCCAGGCACGCGAAGTGGTTCAGCGTATTGGTGATAAATCTCAGTATGGTGCCGCACAATATAATGCGGGTTTTGCGTATGAACAATTGGGAAATTTACAAAAGGCGCTGGCGAATTATAAATTGGCACTGGCAAATGGAAATCGACGAGTTCAGGCAGATATTACACGTGTTTCTGAAAAGTTGAAACAGGTTGGTAATAAAAAGATGGCGTTTAATGCAGGGGTAAAACAAATTCATCAGAAAAATGCAAAAAAGGATTTGTTGCTGTATGGGCAGGAATTCAAGGGAAATATGGCATAGGTTCCTGAGGAAAAGGATAAAAAAGTATGAAAGCATATATTGATATTCATGATAAACGTTGGGGACGGCAAAAAATCGATTTTGAAAAAATCGTAAATATGGTTGTTGGTGCCAAATATAAAAATGCCGAGGTGTCAATCATATTGACTGATGATGCGGAAATTCATGAAATCAACAGGACATATCGCAATATAGATAAACCAACGAATGTATTGTCTTTTGAATTGGGCGATGATGTTTTGTTGGGTGATATTTATATATCGTACGATACAGTTAAAAAAGAAGCGCGCGAGCAGGGAATTTCGTTCCATGACCATGTGGCGCATATGGTTGTGCATGGTATGTTTCATCTGTTGGGGTATGACCATTTGACGGATGAAGAGGCGGTCTTGATGGAAATGCGAGAAATAAAGGTGCTGAAAAAAATGGGAATAAAAAATCCATATGTTGATGACGAGGTTGCTTCTTGTAAGGATGGAAGTTGTTGTCCGGGTGGTGGCATAATTCAATTTTTCAAGCGTTTCAAAATCCGCGAAAATGGTTTTTGGCAATACGCGCTGTACGCACTGTTTGGTGGGGTTGCAAGTTTTGGGTTCGCGCCGTTTTATCAATGGTGGTGGACAATTGCTGGCGTTATGGGGGCGTATTGGTTGACCGTTCGGAATCAAAATATCGGCGGATTTTGGAAATCATTATTGCGCGTGTCGCCATTTGGGGCGATGTATGCCGTGGCAAGTTTTTGGTGGGTTTTACATTCTATTTATGTGGTGCCTGAATTGGCACAACAGTTTGCTGTTTGGACAATCCCGGGTGTTGTTGGATTGGCGATTGCGGGTGCGTTGATATTTTCGTGGCCGTTTGTTGCGGTGGCGTGTCGGCGTATGAATGGGGCGGGGCGTGCGATATTGTTTGCATGTGTGTGGGTGTTGGTTTTGTGGACGCGTGAATGGATGTTCACGGGGTTCCCATGGAATCCGATTGCAAATATTGCTATGCCTTGGACGCACCTTGCAAATTCTATGTCGCTGTGGGGTGCGATTGGTTTAACTTTTGTTTTAGTTGGATTTTGTGCCGCCTTGGTTGAAGTGTTGCGAAACAGAAAATGCAAGTCGTGTTGGATTGTTTGGTTGATGTTTTGTGCGCTGGGGATTTTTGGCTCGTTTGTGGGACGCGCAAATATGCAACGTGCGGATGTTGGGGCGGACGCGCCGGGACAAATGATACGCGTTGTGCAACCTGGGCATTCTCAGTTGCAAAAGGCAACGCACAGTCGTGCCGAGGCATTGCAACGCGCCGAATACAATTTGCAAAATCTGATGGTGTTGGCAATGCAATCTGGCAATCCTGATATTATTGTGTTGCCTGAAACCACTTATCCTTTTGCGGTAATGCCGAATGATGATTTTGAATTTGTGCGTATGCTGGGGCGACCCGTTATTATGGGGGCGAATACAATTGGGAATTTTGGTGTTTCAAATTCTATGGTTGTTGTTGGGGCGGATGGCGCTATTCAAAAAATTTATAGTAAATCGCATCTGGTACCGTTTGGGGAATATAGACCATTGGGGATTTTGCCCGCACCGGTTGATTTGGTGCCGGGTGGTGGGGCGGAAATAATTGAGGTTGGTGATTTTAAGTTTGCGCCCGCCATTTGTTATGAAGTGATTTTTTCGGATTCGTTGTTGCCACGTCATGTTAATGACGTTGCCGCGATTGTTAATTTAACCAACGATAATTGGTTTGGAAATACGCCGGGAACGTATCAGCATTTGGATATGGTGCGTCGATATGCGATTGAATCTGGGTTGCCAATTGTGCGTGCAAATTATTCGGGTGTCAGTGCATTTGTTGGGGCGGATGGCGTAATTATTTCTTATTTGCCGGTGGGGGCGACGGGGGTGCTGGACGGATTTGTCTGGGGCGCGCATGAAACGCCATATCGCGCGATTGGACTGAATGGGTGGATGATAATTATTTTGATTGTGTCAATTGTTGGAATTGGGATAATTGATAGAAAGAATAATTAATTGTCGCCCAGGCGTAAAATCATCTGATTTAATACCCAAACGCGGACCGCAGATGATAAATTTATATCGGGGGTGCGTGCGCCGTCAATTTCATTTATGATTTGGGCGACCGGTTTGCCGTGGCGTACCGCCAATGCATGCAGGGCGTCAATAAATTCAGGTTCCAATGTGATACTGGTTTGATGACCCGATAAAGAAACTGATAATTTTTTCATGTTTTTATATTTTGCCCCCCATTAAGCAATCTATTAAAGCGCGGTGTGGGTCATCATAGCGACGCAGGGGGGATAATGTCAAGTTGTCCAACATATAGCAAACGCCAAATGCGTCAAATGCAAACCAGAATAAATCGTTGCGACCGAATATAGTTTTGCCAACTGTTTGGGGTATGTTGGAAAAATCTTCGTTTGTTTTTATAATTGTTGGTACGGGGAACCGCAGTCCCTGGGGGATTTCGTTTGGTCCAAATATGTAGCCGTTGCCCAAAATTATGCCGCCCGTTTTGGTGTAAAGGTCAGATATAAATGCAGGCAACATCGCGCGACGACGTTGCTGTAATGCGGTGTTCGTTAATGCAATTTGGTTTGGTGCAATCGGGGTGGCAAGGTATGCCCCGCGGGATTTTATATATGATAAAAATTCGTCGTTTGTCATATCGTTTTCCCCCGGATTTAGATGTCGCGTTCCGCCGCAATTTGTGCACTAATTTGTGCCAATCTGTCTTCGGTTGCGTTACCACCATCGCCACCACCGGTTGTGTGCGCCGGCAGGTAAATCTTTTTCGCGGGATTTGGCATCCATATGGTTTGTGCGCCAGATTGGGATATTATGAATCGATCCATGTTGTATGAGTGTGGAAATGTCCAGCACATGAATAAATTGTCTATTTCCAGTTTCCCGCCCCATACCAATGGTATGCGAAAACGAAACGAGATGTTTTGTGGCACGCCACGCCCCATGATGATGTTCATGAATTCGTCTTGCGATAGATTCATAAAGGCCAATGTTTCAGCAGAATCTGTTAGTGATGCCATAAATTCGTGGCATAGTTGTTTATATTTGGAAAACCAATCGGGTGCAACCGCAGTTGGCGTTGGTCGAATTTCAACCAGGGGTAGGTCTGACATACCCATATCTGAAATTAATTTTTCTGCGGTGCCTGCGTTCAGTTGCATTAAATTTTACCCAAGTAATCAATTACTGTTGATATATAGGCAGAAAATGCTTCAAAGTTTTCATTGTCATCTTCGCCCAGTGGTGGATTCTTGTGTTCGTTCATATATTGGCGCAAGGCGTCGATGTTGTCAAATGTTAATATGTCTGGTGCGCCAGGGGCGTTGGCATCTGGTGCCGAGATAATAAAGCCGTCTACGTTTATAATTATGTCATCCAGTGTGTCGGAAAATATCTGATTTACCGTATCGATTGCACGTTGCAGGGCGGTGGTCGGAATGCCAACGGCGCCAATCCATAAAACCTCGTTCGTGCCGATTGCAAACAGTTCGGTTTGTACCGTGCCAATACGTGGGTTGTTTTTGACCGTATAACCGGCACCTTCAAAAATTTCACGCAGTTCGGATGCCATGGATGGTGTTTGAATTGGTTGTTGTGGTAATGGCACATTGTGCAATTGTGGGGTAACGGCAATATTTAATCGTGGTGGACGTGTTAGCATTGGTTCCGTTGCCACGGGTGTGGGTGTTGCCGTTGGTGTTTGTGTTGGGGCGGGTTGTGGTGCACTTGGTTGCGTTTGAATGTTTTGTACGGGTTTGGACACGTCGCGAACAGGAATTTTGAATTTTCTGAAACGCGGGCGCACCAGCAGATACAGCCCACAAATAATCACAACCACTGATATGACCATTGAAATATAGAAAGCGGGACTGACCGGGTTTTGGGACGCCTGCATATATGCCAGGTGGTGCCAGTGGGCAGATGAAAATATGTTAAACCCAAAGCGAATGTTAAACCAAAAGCATACCCCCAGTGTTGATGCCAGTAGCCACAGGGTTGCAAGTAAAAAGTTGTCTAATTTATCCCTCATAACGTTTTTAATTGTATCATATTTATGATAAACTAAAAAGTGTTATGATTGATAAAAGTGTGATTTTTGATTTGGTTGGAACAAAAGCGGGACTGTGGTGTGGGGCAGATATGGACGCCACAGATTTGGCGGATGCGGTGCATGTTGCTGATGTACAAAAATTGTCGGTTGTTTCTGTCGCGCCAAACATGGTGCAGACCGTGTGGCCCTGGGTCGAGGGTAATAATATTAAAATAATGTCGCGATTTTATTTTGGTGGTAAGAAAATTACAGAAGAACAAATTTCTGATATCACGGTGCGGATTAATACAAGTTTGCGCCAGGGTGCAAATGGCGCCCAGATATTCTTATCTTATAATGCGTTGGCTGGATTGGTTGAACAGACGCATGTTGTGCGTGATGATTTATTCTTTAACAAAGATTTGGCAATTGGAATGGATATAAATGAAATTGGTCCGTTTGATTGGGGGGATGTGTTCGAAAATTTGCGAAAAATAAATGCTTCGTCTGTGATATTTGTATTCGCACGTGATGCGGGTGATAAATCAGATTTTGTTGGGCGGTTGTATGGCATGCTGAATGCGTGGGACGCGGCAAATAAATTCAGTCTGCAATTTGCATTCGGTCCAAATTTAGTGCGTATGGAACAAACTATGCGTTTGGTGCGACAGATGCGGCCCGATTTAATGACAGGATTGCGGTTTTGGGTTAATTTTTAAGTATCAGGTATTTTGGTGCGTCTGTGCCGGCCTTGTTTTTATGCTGGTACCGGGTTTGAATTATTTCCATGTCTGGGATTGTGGCGGTTAAATCTGTCGATTTAATCTGTTCGCAAATCCAATCAAAATATTCCCAATGGTCGGTGCCGATAATAATTTCGCCGTCGGGGGTTAAATATTTTGATAATGTATTCAAAAATTCCGCAGATAACAGGCGACGTTTTTCATGTCGGGCCTTGGGCCAGGGGTCGGGGTGTAATACCCAGATTTGTTCAAATTTAGAACGGGTTTTGCGCAGAAAATCACGTACGTCGTCCGCCCAGATTCGAATGCCACGATATTCGTCCAGAACCCGATTCGTTTGTTCGTTCGTTATTGCGGACAATAAACTTGCCACCCCATTCATAAAAGGTTCGGCGCCGATAATGATTTTGTCTGGGTTCGTGCGTGCCAGGTCGCGTACGTGTTCACCCGCGCCAAAGCCGATTTCCAAAATGTCGCCGTGTGTTGGTTTTAATGTTGGCAACAGTTCATCAATCAATGTCTGTTGACGGGCAGATAATTTTTTGCCGTGGCGGCGACCAAATGTTCTTATTTCTTGTTTTTCCATGTTTTTAGTATAGAATTGAGTTTTATAAAACACAAGGAATATATAGATATGGCTGAGTATCCCAGAGAAATAAGTGTCAAAAAACCAAATTTTTCTTTGCGTAAACCAGAACTTGGTTTTTCTGTGGCGCGTGATTTGTTTTTGGCTGTGGACAAGAATCGTAATTTCTTTCGCCCGTGGTTGGGTTGGGTGGATTTTGTAAAAAGTCCCGAAGATGAATTTGAAGTGGCAAAATCTGTGGCGCAAAATGATACGTGTAAGTATTTTGTTTACTGGTATATGTGTTTGGTTGGTATGGTCGGGGTTGTGCGTGAAGATAAGTCCAGTCGTACGATGGAGGTCGGGTACTGGCTGGGGCAAGATGTGAATGGTAATGGTGTTATGACCCAGGCGGTAGAGCAGGTTCAGAATTTGTGCTTTGAACGTGGTGGCGCCAATCGGGTTGAAATTCGTTGTGCGACAGAAAATAAAAAATCACGTGCAATACCGGAAAGATTAAATTTTAAATTGGATGGTGTTTTACGTCAGGCGGAAATTTTACCAAGCGGTATAATTCATGATGTCGCAGTGTATTCAAAATTAAAATCAGAATGGGAAAAGGGAAAACAAAAATGAGAAATGGTTTATCAAAGGATTTAATTGCACGCGTGTTGGGTGCGGCGCCAAAATATACATTGGCAGAATTGGAAGAAAAATTCCCAATGCGTAATTTGCCAGAGGGTGCAATGGTGACGCGTTTTGCCCCCAGTCCAACAGGCTATATGCATATCGGTGGTTTGTATGGTGCGTTGATAGACTGTAAATTAGCCCAGCAATCGGGTGGTGTGTTTATGTTGCGTATCGAAGATACAGACACCAAGCGCGAGGTTGCAGATGCCGTTCAGATTATTAATGAATCTATGGACCGATTCGGTTTGAAATATAACAACGTTCCAGAATATGGGCCGTATTATCAATCACAGCGCAAAGATATTTATCATAGTGTTGTCGCGCACTTGTTGGAAAATGGGTTGGCGTATCCGTGCTTTTTAAGTGCAACAGATATGGAAGAAATTCGCGAAAATCAAAAGGCGGCGGGTTTCCCAACCGGTATCTATGGTGAATTTGCGCGCGACAGAAATTTAACCGAAGAAGAAATTATTGCGAATCTTGATAAAGGTTTAGTGCCAACAATTCGTTTGTATTCAAATGGGAATCCTGAACAAAGAATTTTCTGTAAAGATGCGGTGCGTGGCTCAATCGGGTTCCCGGAAAATAACGAAGATATAGTTCTTATCAAATCTAATGACGGTTTGCCAACATATCATTTTGCGCACTTGTGCGATGATCACTTTATGCGTACAACACATGTTATTCGTGGCGAAGAATGGTTGCCGTCGTTGCCTTTGCATGTGCAATTGTTCCGTATGATGGGGTGGAATGCGCCACTGTATATTCATACGTCAACCATTGATAAGATTGATGAAGAAACAGGTAAGCAACGCAAACTTTCCAAACGCAAAGACCCCGAGGCAAATGTTGCATTCTTTTTGCAGGCGGGTTGGCCGGTTGAATCTGTAATTGAATATTTGGGGAATATTGCAGCATCGGGTTATGAAGAAGCAAAAATGAAAGGGCAGGTTAAAACATTCTGGGATTATGAAATGCGTGCAAAAAAGATTCCTATGTCAGGTGCGTTGTTTGATATGAAAAAACTGGAATGGTGGGCCAAGGAATTTATTGGGGCGTTGCCTGTGCCGGAATTGGTTGCGCGCGTAACCCAATGGGCAAATGAATATGGGACAGACGTGAACAAAAAGCAGGTCGAAGATGTTGAATACTTGACCGGTGTGTTGGGAATTGAACGTGATAATCCAAAGCGTGTACGTAAAGATTTTATTACATGGTCCCAGACGTTGGAAAATGTTGCGTTTTTCTGGGATGAATTGTTCCAGGCTGACACAGAATATGAATTTAATCGGGATGTTTTGCGTGCGTTCTTGGAAACGTATAGCGAATCGGATGACAAGGATACTTGGTGGGCAAAAATTGTTGCGGTTGCGGAATCATCAGGCGTTAAAAATGGCGATGTTGCGATGAATTTGCGTGTGGCTTTGTCGGGGCGTACAAATACGCCGGACCTGTATTCGATTATGTCGGTTATGGGTGGTGAACGCGTAATTAAACGAATCGAAGGGGCGATAAAATGACAAAACAGAAGCGGGCGCGGGTCCGCGCGGTAAAAAAAGATGAACATGCGTCGAAATTATTAAAAGTTCTGCGTGCGACGGGGTTGTTCCGCTGGGAAAAACCGTCAACGCATGCCGAAGAGGTTGTAAATATTTTGACACATGGTATTGGTATTGGATTGGCGGTTGCGGCATTGACGCTGTTGGTTGTGTTCGCAGGGATGCGCGGCGATGCGTGGGCGATTGTGTCGTGTGCGATTTTTGGTATCACAATGATAACGCTGTATTTTGGTTCAACAATGTGCCATGCAACAATTGGTAAAAAGCATGAATGTTTTTTCGAAGTGTGGGACAGCGTTGCGATTTATGCGTTGATTGCGGGGACATATACGCCGTTTTTGTAGGTAAATTTGCGCGGATTTATTGGCTGGACTGTGTTTGCGATTCTGTGGGGAATTGTATTGTTTGGGTCGTACATGAAGATTAAAAATCCACTTCAACAGCCAAAATGGATGGTTGCGTTGTTTGTTGCGATGGGGAGGACGATATTGTTCATTCTGCCCGCGATGATTCGCAGTATTCCGACGCGCGGTTTGTGGTTTATTTTGGCGGGTGGATTGGCATACACGATTGGGGTTATATTCTATTTGTGGCGGAAAATGAAATTCTCGCACGCGGTATGGCATCTATTCGTAATTGGGGGTAGCGTGTGCTTCTTCTTTGCCGTTTTGTTTGGTTGTATTTTTGACTTATAAATAAAAATCCCACCGCTTGGTGGGATTTTTTTTGTTTAGCCTTTGCGGGCCTCGTATTCTTCTTGTTCTTCGACCGTCATGGTGGCAAGTGGACGCGCCATCATACGTCCGATCCCAATTTCTTCGCCAGATACAACGCTGAAACCATATGTGCCGTTTTCGATTCTCTCAAGGGCCGCATTAACCTTTTGCAACAGTTTGTTGTTGCGGTCAGACATGCGCAGGTCCATTGTGATGTCCTGGTTGTATGTTGCGTTATCCGATTCGTCACCGACGCCAACAGCCTCGGTCTTGTCAGCCAGGCGAATCGCATTCAGTACAGAATCGCTGTTGCTTTGTAATTCTTCGCGTTGGGCATTTAATATACGATAGAAATATGCCAATTGGTCGGGGCACATATACGGTTCCGATTTTTTTGGCTTGTAATTTGCAGGCAGTTCCAACGTCTTGTAATCTTCTGTGTTTGCCATTTTGTTATCCCTTTAATTCTTGTATCCACGAAAGTACTGTTTCTTCGTCCATCAGACCGGTGCGTGCCTCGACCAATTCACCGTTCTTGAATGCCAAGACGGATGGAATGCTGCGAATGCCATATTTCGCAGGGGTACGTCGATTCGCTTCGTCAATTTCGAATTTTACAAATTTAGCGTCAGATGTTTTTTCAGATGCAGATTCAAAAATTGGTCCAAACATACGACATGGACCGCACCATGATGCCCAAAAATCAACCAATGTGATACCGTCGCCAATAAATGTATCAATTGTCGCATCGTTTGCGTGTGTGATTGCCATGTTTTTCTCCTTTCTGTTATTGATATTCGGCGGAATTGTATTATAATCCACCCAAAATGCAAGAGAAATCATAAATGAATAAAATCATATACTTAGACGCGGCGGCGACGTATCAAAAAACAGATGCTGTGATTAACGCACAGGTTGATTTTTTGCGTAATCATTATGCCAATGCTGGGCGTGGTATTTGTGCGCGTGCGGCATATGTTGATGATATGATACGGGCGGCACGGCAACATGTGGCGCGCTTTATGGGGGCGCATGAAAGCCAAATTGTTTTCACGTCTGGAACGACTGGGGGCATGAATATGAATGCGCGCATGTTGGATTTAAGCCCAGAAAAAATTGTCGCGGTATCTGATTTAGATCATCATAGTGCGCGTTTGCCATTTGAAAAAAGTTTGGCGCAAACCGTTGTTATGCCGTTGGATGCGGATTTTAATATTGATACAAATCAGGTTCCGTATGCAGATGTGATGATAATTACTGCTATGTCGAATGTGTTGGGGCGTGTGCAAAATGTGGCGGAAATAGTGCGTAGGGCGCGTGATAAAAATCCAAATGTGATTGTTGTGGTGGATGCGGCGCAATACGTTGTGCATGATAAAATTAATGTGGGTAAATGGGGGGCTGATTTTGTTGTGTGGTCCGCACATAAAATTGGTGCGGATACGGGACTGGGGGTAATGTATATCAAAAATCCAGATGATTTTCGTCCTGTGAACTTTGGTGGTGGAATGGTTGCCAAAATCGTTGGGGATGATTTAGTGTTGGCAAACGGTCCCGAACGGTTCGAGGCAGGAACAATGCCGTTGACGCAGATTGCGGGATTAAATGTCGCGATTGATGATATTGAAAAAAATCGTCCTGATTTGAATTTAATTAAATATATGTATGATGAATTAAAAACGGTCCCACGAATTAAAATTTTATCGTCGCGTGATTCCGCTATGTTAACTTTTGTGGTTGATGATATGCATGTGTTGGATTTTGGGGCGTTCGTTGGTGCGCGTGGGATTTGTCTGCGTGTGGGAAATATGTGTGCAACGTGGGTGCATCGTGCGTTGGGCGTCTCGGGGTCGATTCGTTTGTCGGTGGGTGCGTATAACACAATGGATGATGTGCGTCGGGCGGTTCAAATAATAAAAGACGTTATAAAATGACATTTACCAAAGACGATATTATAGGTGCATTAAAAACCATTTTTGACCCAGAAATTCCAGTTAATATTTGGGATATGGGGTTGATTTATGGCATTGATATTAGTGATGTGGCGGTTGTTATTAAAATGACTTTTACCAGTCCCACGTGTCCCATGATGGAAGAATTGTTAGAGCAGGTACGCGCAACAGTTCAGTCGGTTGCGGGTGATATTCCCGTACGTGTTGATTTGGTATGGGACCCGCCATGGGATTTGTCGCGTATGTCTGATGCGGCACGTCTTGAATTAGATTTAACAAACGAAGGATGGTAATGCCATGACATATGATGATATGAAGAATATGTTAATGATGGTGGATGATGATGCGGTGCGTCTGGAAATATTGATGGATTTTGGACGGAATTTAGAACCTGTGCCAGATGGGGCGGAGTGCAGCGAAATTGTTGGGTGTACTTCGTTCGTTCAGATTTGCAGAAAAGAAAACCAATTCTTTGGTGTGGCGGATTCGGCATTGGTGCGTGGAATTGTGGCAATTATGTTGGCGTTGGTGAATGGAAAAACTGCAGCGCAGATAAAACAAATGGATTTGGTGGGGGAATTTGCGTCGTTAAAACTGAATCTGGGGGCGGGGCGGTTAAATGGCGTGAATTCTATGATTCGTTTTTTGCAGAATTTATGATAAAATGCCGTTGAAGCATATTTGAATGGGGGGCGACGTATGCAAGACGATGAAAAAATGTTTCAGATTGGCGTGTGGTCCGTTGGGGTTGTGTTGCTGATGTCAGTAATATTACAGGTGGCGTTTCGCACACAGAATCGTCAGTTAAATCGTGTCAGACGGGAAATTGTCGCAACTCAGCAGCAGATTGCGGTCGCCGAGGCAAACTTTGCATCGTATGTGCGTCCCGAAATTTTGCGTAATTTGGTGGTAAGTATTGCACCAAAATCAGAAGTGGTCAGTTTCAAGAAATCGGTTGCGGTTAATGAAATAGAATTCAAAAAAGAATTGTAAATGTTCGAAGTTGGCAAAGATATTTTTAAGCATGGTTTTTCGGGCGTTCGTGGCGAGGCAACGGGACGCAAGCGTTTGCGTGTTATGTACACCGTGTTTTTAATTGCGTTTATGATATTTATTGGGCGAACATTACAGTTAGGGATTCAGGGGACAGACCGTGCACGCCTGGCGGGGGCGGATGGAGAATGGAATGTGCAACGCGCCGATATAGTTGACAGAAATGGTGATATTTTGGCGAAAAATGTCGCGTCGGGGCATATTATTTTGCGTAATCGTGCGGTACGCCCCCAGGACAGGGAAGCGGTTGCACAGACAATACATCAGGCGTTGCCGTATGAATATTCTTTGGCTGATGCGATTGCACTGGTCAATTCGGACAGACGGTTTATTAGACTGAAAAAATATGCAAGTGATAGTCAGCGTGAAATTATTCAAAAGGCGCGGTTGGAGGGATTAGAGGTCGAAAAAATTCAGACGCGAAAGTATCCAAAACGCAGATTGTTTTCACATGTTGTTGGGTTCGTTGGTGCCGAAGGACGTGGGTTAGAGGGGGCAGAGAGAATCTATGAAGAATATTTGACTGAAAACAAAGACCCGTTGCGGTTGTCGGTTGATTCACGTGTCCAATCGGTGTTCTATGACCAGTTGTCGTTTGCGATGCAAAAATATGGAACGCGTGCGGCGATGGGAATGCTGATGAATTCACGTACAGGCGAAATTATCGCGATGGTGTCTTTGCCAGACTATGACCCAGAAAATTTGGCGGCGGACCCGGTCGGAAATCGTTTGTTCAAGCCAATGCGCAGCGTGTTTGAATTGGGGTCAATATTTAAGGTATTTAATACCGCGTTGGCGTTGGAAAACGGAATTAACAAAGAATACTATGTAAAAGAACCTTTTATTATTCCTGATAAATTTGGGCGTATGGCTGCAAAAATTACCGATATTCGCAGTTTCAAACCACCGCGTCCGCATTTGACGGTTGAAGAAATTATGGTTCATTCGTGCAATGTGGGCAGTGCGCAAATTGCACTGGATTTACCAGATGGGGCACAGAAAGATTTCTTTGAACGACTGCATTTTGACGAAGCGTTAAATCTGGAATTTGGACGTACGGAAAAGCCATTGTTGCCAAATAAGTGGGGACCAGTGGAACGTGCAACGCGTGCGTATGGGCATGGAATATCGGTGACGCCGATGCATTTAATGTTGGCGGTGAACGCGGTGACCAACGGGGGGATTTATATTTATCCGACCTTGCAAAAACGTAGTGTTGGTGTGGTCAAGGGTGAACGTGTTTTGGCAGATGAAATTTCGGCTAAATTGCGCCCCATTATGTTGCGTGTTGCCGAAGAAACCAGCGGTAAGCAGGCGCGTGTCGCAGGTATTCAGATTGGGGGTAAAACTGCAACGGCTGTTAAGTACACTAATGGCAAGGTTGATCATAAACGTAATGTGACGGCGTTTGTTGGGGTGTTCCCGATTAATGCGCCCCAGTACACAATTTTGGTGGTGTTGGATGAACCCCAGGGAACCAAGGAATCGTGGGGTTGGCGTACGGCTGCGTGGAATGCTGTGCCGACAACGGGAAAAATTCTGGATGGCATACTGCCGTTGCTATTTGAATAAATTTGAATTATAATGCACTTGATAATAAAAAAAAGAGAAGTGCGTTGAGTAGTAGAATAGTAGAGAAATCCATGCTGGGCAAAGCATGGGTGTTGGCAGATGGTATAGATAATGTAAATTCAGATGATCTGGTCAAAAAAATTTTGGCCGGGCGTGGTGTTTCTGGTGAAGCCGAGGTAAAAAAATTTCTTAATCCGTCAATCAAAGAATATATGCCAAATCCGTCCGTCTTGACGGATATGGACGTGGCCGCGCGTATAATTGCAGATGCGGTGCAGAGACGTGAAAAAATTGCAATTTATGGCGACTATGATGTTGATGGTATTACATCAACTGCAATTTTTGTGAAATATTTACGTTCGGTTAACGCTGATGTTATTTGGCACCTGCCCACGCGTGAGGGCGAGGGGTATGGGCTGAATAACGACGCGATAGATGAAATTGCAAACAGTGGTGCGCGGTTATTGATTACTGTTGATTGTGGTATCAGTGGCGTGGACGAGGTTGCGTATGCGCATACGCGTGGATTGCGTGTCGTGGTGACGGACCATCATTCGCCTGATAATGTTTTGCCAGATGCGGATGCTGTTGTGAATCCAAAACGTGCGGATGATACGTCGGAGTTGACATATCTGGCGGGGGTTGGTGTTGCGTTCTTGACATTGGTTGCGTTGAACCGCGAATTGAAAAATCGTGGGTTGGGGGTTGATAATTCCGAATTGATGAACTTTATGGATTTAGTGGCGTTGGGTACAATTTGCGACACTATGTCATTGATTGGGCTTAATCGTGCATTTGTTGCAACGGGGTTAAAGGTTCTGGGGTTGCGACAAAATCTAGGGTTGCGTGTGTTGATGGATGTCGCGGGAATTAAGCAGCCGTCTGTTTATGCGGCGGGGTTTGCGTTGGGACCACGATTGAATGCGGCGGGGCGTTTGGATTCGGCGGCACCTGCGTTGGAATTGCTGCTGACAGATAATCCCCTGATTGCCAATGATTTGGCAAATAAATTGCATGTCATGAACCAGGAACGTATCGATATTCAAAATGCAATTATGTTGCGGGCATGCGAAATGGCCGAAGAATATTGTGCCGCGGGACGCGTCAGTTTGTTTGTCTGTGGTGAAAATTGGCACGGTGGTGTTATGGGAATTATCGCCGGGCGATTAAAGGATAAATATAATTTACCATCGTGTGTTGCAACAAAATCAGACGGTGTGATAAATGGTTCGGGACGCTCAATTGCGGGGGTTGATCTGGGAAAAATAATTCATGATGCGTTGGCGGCGGGTATTGTAAGCGAAGGCGGCGGTCATGCCGCGGCGGCGGGATTTTCGTTGGCAGAAGAAAATGAGAATGCGTTCTGTGAATTTTTGGAAAATGCAGTCAAGGAACAGTTGAATGGGGAAATGCCATCGCCAGAGTTAATTGTGGATGCCCAGGTTGACGCAGGGGCGGCGAATATGCGCCTGGTAAAAAAAATGGCGGGGTTGGCACCGTTTGGTCAGGGTAATCCGGAACCGACATTGGTTTTGCATGGTGGGGTATTGCGATATGCGTCTGTGATGGGGGGCGGTGCACATTTGCGGGGAAGTATTTCAACCAGTACAGGGACACAATTGTCTTTTGTTGGGTTTAATTTAGTAGGAACGCCGGTTGGTGATTTTTTGCTGGACGATGTGAATGTAAATACTAAAATAAAGTTGTTGGGAAAGTTGAAAGAAAACGAATATAACGGTCGCGTTAGTGCACAATTCTTTGTAGAAGATGTGGCGATATAAAGATAGGTTGTTATGGAAAATAAAATACAGGAATTTTTAGAACGTGTGCGTGGGGCAAAGTCTATTGCCATTATGGGACATAAAAATCCCGATGGCGATTCGTTGTGTAGCGTTTTAGCATTGGCGCATTTGATTGAAGAGAATTTTGGAGTTAGTCCTGTTTGTATGTATGATGGTAATATTCCAGAAAATCTGTCTGAGGTTCCGTTGCGCACGCGAATCAAATATTTTGAACGCGTAGATTTGTCAGAAGTTTATGATTTGGCAATTGTTATGGATTATGGAAATCCTGTTCATATTGGGGGACCGCGACCCGTGGTTGATAATGCAAAATTTGTTGTTGAAATCGATCATCATAAAAATGAAAACCCAATCGGTCAGTTGTGTATAAATGATGATACGGCGGCGGCAACGGCTGTGATAGTATATAGGATTATGCGTGCGGGTGGATTGATGATGGATTCGCGTACGGCTGATTTGTTGGCGTTGGCGATTTTTACCGATACTGGGAATTTCAAGTTTGTGCGCAATGGTGATGCATTGCGTATTATGGCAGACTTGGTTGATGCTGGTGTCAATATTCGCAATTTAATTGAATTGATGAATAATAAACCACGCAAGGCCGTGCAGTTAGAGGCACGTACGGCGGCGAATGCAGAATTTTTCTATCATGGGCGTTTGGCGTTGGCGACCATCCAGAAAAAGGATTACAAGTATCTGGACGGACGTGGGGAAACGGTGCTAAGTTTGTTGGGACAGATTTCGGGTGTGGAATATGTTGTGTTGTTAAAGGAACAAAAGCCCGAACAGATTGGCATATCAATTCGCAGTCGTAAAAAACCGATTGATAAAATTGCGGTGGCACTTGGGGGCGGGGGGCATGAACGCGCCGCCGGTGCGATTGTGCGTGATACGATGGAAAATGTTCGTGCGCGTGTTCTGGAATTATTCAAGGGGGAATAGGGGTATGAGAAAGATTTTGTTTGCAATATTTATGTGTTTGTTTTCTGTGGCGTCGTATGCCACGGTTGATACAGAGCTGGTAAAGCAGGCGGAAAAATATCTGAATTCTATTACTGGGTTGACTGGGACTTTTGTCCAGACCGCAAATGGAAAACAGCAAAATGGGGATTTTTCTATGTTGCGACCGGGGCGCGTGCGTTTGGACTATGATGATATGCCGGTGCAGTTAATTTCAGATGGGGCTGATTTATATTTCTTTGATAAGGCGTTGGACCAGATTACAACTGTGCCAATTACCAGTACGCCCGCAGGGATTTTGGTCAGAAAAAATATCGATTTACAAAATGCGGATATTAATGTGGTGGAAACAACGGATTGGAAAAATTCGTTTGCGTTAAAAATGAATCTGAAAGGCCAGGAAGGTTTGGGAAATATGACGGTGGTTTTTGATAAATCGCCCGTGAAATTAAATTCTTGGTCTGTTGTTGATGCAACAGGTGCCAAAACAGATGTAGCGTTTCGTGGGTTAAAAGAAAAAACAAATTTTGGCAAGAATTATTTTCAGATTTCGCGACACAAGACGGTTAGCACCAGTGGTGGTGATGATTATTATGACTAAATAGAATATGTTTGGAATCAGTTGGGCTGAATTTTTTGTGATTATTTTGGTTGGTGTCATTGTGATACCGGCACGCATGTGGCCAGATGTGGCGCGATTCTTGGCGCGGGGGGTCAGGTTCGTGCGTGGAATTATCTGGAAAATTACAGATGCGTCTGAAAATATTAAAACCCAGATTGAATTAGAAAAACCAATTGATGATTTAATTCAAAATACGACAAATGATGTGTTGGATACGATTTCAATCGCAATAAAAAAACCAAAGAAAACGAATCGCAAGCGGGGACAGAAAAAATGAAGCAGATGACGTTGATGCAACATTTTTCTGAATTGCGTCGTCGCATTTTGTGGGTGGCGTTAATTTTTGCATGTGCGTTTGTATGTGGGTGGTATGTTGCGCCCATGCTGCAAGAATTTTTGACCGCACCTTTGTTGTCTGTGTGGGGTGATGGGGCGTTGATTTATACGGGACTGACCGATGGGTTGATGATTCAGTTTTCGTTGGCGACATTATTTGCTTTGGTTGTGATTGCGCCGGTGGTGCTGTGGCATGTTTGGGCCTTTGTTGCGCCGGGGTTAAAGCAAAATGAACGTGGTTTTATTTTGCCAATACTGATTATGTCACCAGTTTTGTTTTTGTTGGGGGTGGGGTTTGCGTTTTATTTTCTGTTTCCGATTGTGTTCAAATTCTTTGTGGAATTAAATAAATTGGCACCTGTGCCGGCGGTATTGTTGCCCGCAGCGCGCGATTATTTGACGTTTGCAATTGGATTGTTAAAGGTTTTTGGGATTACATTTCAATTGCCGTTGCTGTTAATTTTGCTAAATCGTGTTGGTGTATTGCCGCGTGCGCGTGTGCTGAAAATGCGGCGATATGCGATTGTCTTTATTATAATAGCGGCGGCGATTTTGACGCCACCAGATGTGGTAAGCCAGATTTTATTGGCGTTGCCGATGTGGGCTTTGTTTGAGATAAGCATTTTATTTATGCGTCGCGACTGATTTGTGGTATAATAAGCATATCGTGAAAAAAATCATATTGATTTTTGTTGGGGTGTTGTTGACGCAAACTGGGTGTGATTTGCAACCACGTGTGTTGTCGTTGCCTGATTCGGTGGGGGAATTTATTTCCGCACGGTATCCTGCGTTGTTGGCGGACCCGGACAAGTTTCCAGAAATTTATAATTCTGCGGCAACTGATTATGGTGTGTATGCCGCGCCTGAGTTATATGGGACGGATGCATCGAATGACTATGTAATGTATGCGTCGGTTGATGACTATATTGTTCCGCCCCAGATAACAAGTGTTGATATGGGACCAGAGATTGTTGAACAAGATATCGCGGTTGCAACGGTTGATGATTATATCTTGGTGCCAATGTATGGGGATGTGGGTGCGCAGCGTGCGGAAATTAAGACGGATGATGTGCTGACCATTCGCAAGCCAAATGTTGGCGCGCAACAAACAACCCGTGTTGATTTGACAGAAGTGGTGGTGGCAAGTGGTGATACGTTATATTCTTTGTCGCGCAAGTATTCGGTGCCGGTTAATGATTTAGCCGTGATGAACAAGTTATCGCCTCCATTTAATTTGAAGGTTGGACAAAAGATTCGTGTGCCAAATTTGGCACGTGTGGCGGTTGAACCAACGGGTAAGACGACGGTCAAGGTTGTTGAAAAATCCCAGAATTCAAGCGTAGAGAACAAGTCTGCGCAACAAAAAATGGATGACAAAAAGTCCGAGGTTAAGATTACAACCGCGCAGTCTGAACAAAAGATTTCATCTGACCCGTCCAAGAAGTTGCCAAAGATTAATGCGCGTTCTTCGTCTAAGTTTTCATGGCCTGTGCGTGGTAAAATATTGTCAAATTATGGCGCGAAAAATAATGGGCTGTTTAATGATGGGGTAAATATAGGTGCAACGCGTGGTGCGGTGGTGGGGGCTGCGGAAAATGGTGTTGTGGCATACGCCGGGAACGAGGTTAAGGGTATGGGAAACTTGATTATCATTCAGCATGATGATGGGTGGATGACGGTTTATGCACATATGGATTCGATGGTTGTGCGTCGCGGTGCGCGTGTTAGTGTGGGACAAAAAATAGGCACGGTTGGTAAAACAGGCAAGGTGGATTCGCCCCAATTGCACTTTGAAATCCGCAAGGGGACCAAGGCTTATAATCCGATGCAATACTTGAAGAAATAATTAACGCCACATTTGTGGCGTTTTTGTGTGTGAATATTGTCAAATCAGATTTTTTTATTGGTTCTGATATTTTGAATAAAAAAAGGAGAGCCGATGAAAAAAATTATTTTTATTTTATCTGTGATTTTGGTGGTCTTGTTGATTATATGGTTGGTGGGGCGAACGCATCGGCAAACCGTGCCCAATGGTAATGGGTATCAGGCGTCAACCCGGGATGAAAAAATTAAAATTTATGATATCGATGACTTAGAGCAACAAGTTGCTAAAATTATTCCAATTGGTGGTTTTGACTATATTCGTGGTGGTGCAGAAACCGAAAATACTATGCGACGGAATGAAACTGCATTTGATGACGCGGATATTTATCCGCGTGTGATGACGGGTGTGGATAATCCTGATACGCGAACGAAAATATTGGGAATTGATATTTCTATGCCAATTATTGCGGCGCCCGCTGCGGCGCATGGTTTGGCGCATGTGTCCGCCGAGGCGGGCAGCGCGCGCGGTGTGGCGGCCGCCGGTACCATTATGTCAGTCAGTACCTATGCCAGTTCAACATTGGCGGAAATAGCAGGGGCGGGTAATGGTGCACCACAATGGTTTCAATTGTATTTAAGCAAGGATGATGCAGTGAATCGGGCGTTGGTAAAGTTAGCCGAAAATCTGGGATATCGGGCGATAATATTGACCGTCGATGCGCCGATTGGCGGTAATCGTGTTCGTGATGTGCTTAATGATTTTAAGTTCCCGTTGGATTTGCCAAATGTGCCACGTTCAGGTGGGCGTGGAATTGGTGCTATTTTTGCCGCGGCACAAAATAATCTGATGCCGTATGATATTATGCGGGTAAAATCCTTGACGCGTTTGCCGGTGATAGTAAAGGGCATTCAGCACCCCGATGATGCCGAAATCGCAATTGCCGCCGGGGCGGATGCGATATGGGTGTCTAATCATGGTGGACGGCAACTGGATGGTGCGCCCGCCGCGTTCGAGGTTTTGCCAGAAATAGCCGCACGTGTAAATAAACGTGTTCCTATTATTTTTGACAGTGGTATTCGGCGTGGGCAACATATATTCAAAGCGATTGCCAGTGGGGCAGATGTCGTGGCAATTGGTCGGCCCGTGATATATGGGTTGGCGTTGGGCGGATGGCGCGGTGTCGAATCTGTGTTTGAGTATTTGCGGGCGGATTTGCAACGTGTTATGTGGTTGGCGGGTGCCCAGACGGTGGATGATATAAAGAATACAGAACTGCGCCCACGGTGCAAGATTGAGTAATAAACAAAAACTTGCATTTTGTGGATTTTATGTCTATAATATGCCCCGTTCAGTTCTGGATGCGTAGCTCAGTTGGTAGAGCAACTGACTCTTAATCAGTGGGTCCAGGGTTCGAGTCCCTGCGCGTCCACCAGATATAGGCGACCACAAATGTGGTCGTTTTTTTATTTGTTTTTGATTTTTTCCCCAGGGATTCATACCTATGTAAATATTTATACTGTCTTGATAGAATATGGGTGTTGACATGGAACTTTGAAACACAAAAAACACAAAAGGAGAGAAAATGAAAAAATTAGCAATTTCAACACTAGCGGTGCTGATTGCGTGTCCTGCGTTCGCGATGAATCATCCAGACCAGGGTAGCAGTTGGACCATGTGGGGGTTGGATCCATATGTTGGATTAAGAGGCGGTATGAGTTATACCAATCTGAACTATAAATACGAGGGTGACAAGGAATCTATGACAGATTATATTTTCCAGGGTCGTGCCGCATTAGGTTTGGAAGTTTGTGATACTGTTCGTTCTGAAATCGAATGGTCTTATTTTGGTAAATTGTCAGACCAGCAGAATTTTGGTTCCTTTGGTGCAATTGATGTGGAAACAAAATTGCAGACTTTGTTGTGGAATTCTTATTGGGAATACAGCGCGTACAAGGTTGTTCGACCTTTCGTAGGCGCAGGTGTTGGTATGGCGTTTGCAGATGTTAAACGTCATGGCGACTTGATTCCACACCACAGCGAAAGCAAAACCCGTGTTGCAGCACAGGCATCTTTGGGTATGACATTTGATATGGAACGCTTTGCGGTTGATGTCGCGGCGCGTTATACTTATGTTGATATTCAATCTGGGTTGCATAACTTTGGTGGTGATGTCGGTATTAGATTTATGTTCTAATATGCAAAAATCCCGCGAGAGCGGGATTTTTTTAATGCATGAGATAAATAGATGAATGTTTGATATATCCAGATTATAGTGTCCAGTATTAACAAATCCCCCTATGTCCACCCACGCAAACATTTGTTTGTGCGGGGCCCGGGTGGGGGATTTGTTAGGCTAATTTTGCAAGGGCAAGTTTGTTTAGAAAACCGTCTTCGATGCCGCTAAGTAATGAATTTAAACCTTCGTTTGTTTCGCCGTCGGTTTGTAATTCTTCCAGGTGTGATATTATAATCATGCACATTTTTTCTAAATCGCGGTTGATTAATTTTGGATTCAGGATGTCTGGTTTGAAAACTTTTTTATTGTCGTCCGCCATAAAATAATTTTCTGCAATCGAATCGACCCAGGTGTCAATATCTTCGGTCAGACGGTCGAATAACAGGTGTTTAGAATAATTGTCTGTGGACCAGTGGTTTATCTTGCATGCGTATTTGAACGCGATTAAATGCTGCATTAATATGTACATTGTTTTTCCCCTTTGATTTGTTGTGTGTGTTGAAAATATCACAAAGTTTTTTGTGTTGTTATAGGAGTGATTTCAAATCTTGCTGTACGCACTGTTTCCGCCAATTCCTGGGAAATCAAACCTGGGGTAAATAGTGTTTTTTTATAGTATGCTGGTGTTGTGTAAATACACGGAACAAAAGGAGAAAATAATATGAAAAACTTAACCAAAAAATTATTTATGTTTGCATCTGTTTTGGGTGCGGCGGTACTGTTGTCTGGGTGTATGATGGACTGTCCAAATAAAAAAGCATACCATCATAAGTCTGCCCAGCGTGTTCAGCCTGTGGCAATTGTAGAAGAAACGGACGCCATTGTTGTTTATCAGACCTATGAAGATGCCGATGTAAATCACGTTTATGCAAAAATGTACACACACAGCAGTCGTGGTGGTGAATCAAAAATGGGGCACATCAAATTCAAAGATACTGATAATGGTTTGAAGATGACTGTGGATCTGAAAGATTTGCGTCCAGGCGTGCCATACACAGTAAAAATGTATCAGTGTAGCGCGTGCTATAATGATGCAGCATGTTGCAATAATTCTAAACAGATAAATGTCCAGTTGCCTATGTTGCAAGCCGGGACAAGCCGTCATTTGAATCAGACCTATATGATTCAGGGCTTAAGTGCCGCACAGTTAAATGGCGCAAATATCTATCTGGAACGTGATGGTGGTTATAAAGCCGGATGGGGCAAATTGGAAAAATAATTTTGTATAAATAACAGGTGTCCAGCCCCGGTGAAATACCGGGGTGTTTTTATATTTTGGCTTTGGGAATATATGCCTGTGTGCTAAGGTTGGGTCAAGGTGGTAAATGAGAAAGATTTCCGTTGTTTTATGTTTGTGGTGTACGTGCATGTTTGGCGCGGTTGCCGATTCGTTTATGGGTGATGAATTTAGTGCGGTTGTTAATTTAACGATGGATAGCGTGGTCTATGAAAACGTATTGTTTCAACCAGGGGGAGTAAATGTTGATGATAACATTGACTTTATAAATAATGGTCGCGTTCATAGCACTTTTTCGGTTTGTGATGGGTGCGAAATTTTTATTTATAACCGTGGTGATTTTGTTGCGGACTTTGATTTGGGAAATAATGCAAGGGTTGTTCAGGTTGTGTCCAATGCAACGGAATGGAATCCAATAGAAACAGATGTCAAATATACCCTGGTGATTGACGGGGTTAAAAATTTTGGGACAAATGGTGTTTTTAATGGTGGTGCGTTAGAAAATGTTATTTTGAAAGATTCTGTGTTAAGGATGTCTGATATTGATTTCGTTGACGGAACGCAAGTATATTTGCGTGGCGATATTGTATTTATCGTCGATGATTTAAGCGGACTGTATGATGGGCCGATAATGGATAATGTGTCTGGTGATGGACGTGTGCGGATTCAGAATAATAGCGCAAATCCACTGTATGCAGATGTTGGGTATTTGTTGGATGGTCAATTATTTGTAAAGCGGGTTCGCGAAACAGACTATAGAAAGATTTTTAATAACGATATGGGGGTGTTTCTGAATGGGTTGCGTGATAAAAATTCTGATGACGGATTGTTGCGCGCATTGGATGTGGCGACGGACATGGATTCGATACATGATATTATGGCGCGGTCTGTGCGTATGAATCGAGATTTGCTGTTGAGGTCGGTGCGCGTGCTGGGTGAATTTAATAAATTTTCGTCTGATATTAGAACTGGCGTTGGTGCGAATTTTGATGTTGTGTTTTCTGATAATTTTTATTCGTATGATGTTGGTGCTCGCTTTGAAGGGGATTTTGATAGGCTTAGAATTGGGTTAGGCTTGCATTTTGGTAATGTAGAATACGAATCCGATTTGGATGTTTTTAATGGGGTGTATTATGGGCTGAATCTGGGGGTGGATTATTTGATGAAAAATAATCTGTTTATGCGTGGTATGGCAAATGTATTGCGTGTTGATTTTGATATGGGTGATGTATTTTATAATGGTGAAATTATCAATAATCCGTCTGCAGTTTATGTTGGTGGCGTGGCGGATTTTGGGTATAGGTGTGAATTTGCCGATTCGTTTTATGTCGCACCATTTGCCGGGTTGGATGTGGTTGGAACCGTTGTTGCAGATATTTCCGATATTGATGTTCGTGGTCGGGCTGGGGCGGATGCGGGTTATGTGTATCAAATGTTAGGAATAAGTTATGATTATGGCGTCGGTATTAACATAAATTCAGATAATGAAATTATGGCAAATGCGCGTGTTGGGGTTTGGTCGGAACATGACGGGGCAGGGGCAAATATAGGTTTTGCCGTATCGCATATGTTTGATATTTATTCGTATAAAATATCAATTGGTGGTCGGGTCTGGTTTTAATTTAATCAATAAATTTGCCACGCAGGGACGCCTTGTTCGCAGCAGTAATTTTTATGTCGGTCAATTCTGGTGCATTATCACGATATTCCACGATGCATTGTTGCATAAATGGCGTGCGATATACCAAATGACGACCGGTTTTATCTGTGCCTTCTAACAGGCAGGATAATGTTTTATCAATGCAACCTTCGTTAAATTCACGTTGGACTTCGTTCAAATATGTGTCCAGTTTCGCAAGGCGCGCGGCCTTGATGTTTTCTGGAATCTGGTCCTGCATTAATGCCGCCGCCGTATGTGGGCGTGGTGAATATTTGAACGAGTATGAATTTATATATTTTATTTGTTTGGCGATTTCCATTGTCTGTTCAAAATCCGAATCGGTTTCGCCGGGGAATCCAACAATAAAGTCTGATGAAATTTGAATGTCTGGACGTGCAATTTTTAATTTGCGAATGATGTCGGTGTATAGTTCCAGACTGTAAGGACGGTTCATTCGCGTCAAAATATTTTGAGAACCACTTTGAATTGGCATGTTCAAAAATGGCAACAATTTTGGTTCGATTGAAAACATGTCAATCAGGTCGTCTGTCATTTCGGTTGGATAACTGGATGTAAAGCGTATACGCATGATTTCTGGGATTTTTGCGGTTTCGCGAATCAAGTCAGACAGACGATATAGTGTGCCGTTTTCGTCAATAAATTTGTATCCATTTACGTTTTGACCCAAAAAGCAAATTTCAATTGCGCCTGTTTTTGCAGCGTGCAAAGTTTCCGCCATAACCGATTCGAATGAACGTGAAATTTCGCGTCCACGGGTGTATGGAACAATGCAATATGTGCATACGTGGTTGCAACCTTCTTGGATTGGGATGTATGCGACACGTGGGCTGCGTTCCATTTGTGGCAATTCATCGAATTTTTCAAGACCACCTAAATCAATATTCAACAGGCGGGAGTCTGGGTTTTCAAGAATTTGAGGTAATTTGTGATACGATTGCGGTCCCAAAACAAAATTCAAATCGGGGATTCGACGAAATGCGTCTGCACCCGATTCACGCGCGACACAACCAACAATGCCGAACAGAGCGTTTGGTTTTTTTGCACGACGAATACGACCCAATGCGGAAAAGACTTTATCCGTTGCCTTGGCACGTACCGCGCAGGTGTTTAATATGATTATGTCTGCGTCGGGAATCGCGTCTGTACGCACGAATCCGTGGTGTTCCAGCAGACTGGCGATTCGCCACCCGTCATAGACGTTCATTTGACAGCCAAAGGTTTGGATAAAGAACTTTTTCATTTTTGTATTTTATTTATGTTTTGTTCGTTCGTTGCGCAGACGCTTTAATTGGCGATTGATTGCGGTGTCGTATGCACGACGGCATGCACGCATGCGTTCGGTCCATTCTGCTTGATGGATTTTAGACTTGGCTTCGGATATTGCCATTTCGCGCAAGATGCGCTTTATAGAAGAGTACATTTTTATTTGTTCTTGGTTCTTTCACCGCGTATTTTCTTGGTGCGTGCAGATTGTATTTTGGCACGCGCAGAGTCGTAAGCGGATTTTGCGGTTTCAATTGTAGATGTGTTATCAGCAACTTCAACTGTGCCGTATTTTACGCCTGTGATATGATTATTTTCAATTATAGCAATTACTTTTGTCATTTTGTTTCCTTTTAGTTTATGCAAGTTTGTTTCTTAAAATTTCATTTACAACGGCTGGGTTTGCGGTTCCACCTGTTTTCTTCATTACATTACCAACAAAGAAACCAAGCAAGCCGACTTTACCGGATTTATATTGTTCAACCTGGGATGGATTGGCGGCGATGACCTCGTCAACAATGGCTTCGATTGCGCCGGTGTCGGTCATTTGTTTCATGCCAAATTTATCGGCAATTTCACGTGGTGTTCCCGATTCGCCGTCCAGCATTTTGATAAAGATTTCTTTGGCCTGTTTGCCGTTGATTGCGTTTTCTGCCAACATGTCAACCAATTCAGCCAGGTCGGATGGTGTGATAATACGCATTTCATCAACAATGCCAGATTTTTCATTTTTTACATCCCAATTTTCTGGGTGTGCAAACAATTCAGAAATCATCCAGTTGGCAACAGATTTTGCGCGTTTTGCATTGCCGGCCACCGCGGTGTCAAACCATTTTGAAATGTCTGTTGTTTCTGTTAAACGTGCCGCGTCATAGTCGGAAAGCCCGAAATCATGCGTATAGCGCGCGCGGGTCGCGGATGGTAATTCCGGCATAGTGCGACGGATGCGCTCGATTTGTTCATCAGAAATTTCAATTGGCAACAGATCTGGGTCTGGGAAATAACGGTAATCCAATGCGTCTTCTTTGCTGCGCATTACAGATGTTGTGCCATCGTCCTGGTGAAAGCGCATTGTGTCCTGGGATACCGAACCACCGTTTTCATAGGCCTCGATTTGGCGACGTGCCTCGTACTCGATTGCGGTTTTGATAAATTTGAACGATACCATGTTTTTGGTTTCTGTGCGGGTGCGGAATTCGTTTGAACCCACGGGACGCACGGAAACATTCACGTCTGCGCGCATAGAGCCTTCTTCCATATTTGCGCGTGAGACACCCAAAGCGCGGGCGATTTCACGAATTTCACGCAGATAACGTTCGGCTTCGTCCGGGGATGAAATGTATGAATTGTTTTCTGGATTTTTTGTGTCCAGGAATGTGACGATTTCCAGCAGGGCAACGCCTGTGCGGTTATAGTCTGCAAAGGATTTTGTTGGATGGACGTCGTGTTTTAATTTGCCTGCGTCCTGTTCCAGGTGTGCGCGTTCGATAAAGATTTTTTTAGGGTTGCCGTCGTCGCCCATAATTTCAACCCAGCCACGACCAACAACTGGTGGTTCGTCCGCGGGTTGCGAAATCTGGTACCCCTGGGGCAGGTCAGGGTAAAAATATTGTTTGCGGGCAAAACGACTGTGGCGTGATATTTCTGCGTTCAGCCCCAGTCCCATTTTAATTGCCTGTTCAACACAGTATTTGTTTAATACTGGCAACATGCCGGGCATGGCCACGTCAACCATAGATACCTGGGGGTTGGGGGCGATGGTTGGGTTATAGTCCGCTGATGCGCCGCTGAATAATTTCGATTCGGACAGTACTTCGATATGTGTTTCCAGCCCGATTACCAGTTCCCAATCACATGTTTTGCCTTTTATCGTGAACATTTTGTCTTTTTCCCTTGCTTTTTTGTTTTTCGTATCTTATTATTGTCCTCGCGTTGGCTAGGTAGCTCAGTTGGTAGAGCAAGGGACTGAAAATCCCTGTGTCGGCGGTTCGATTCCGTCCCTAGCCACCATCTCCTTTCTGAATTCGACCGTGTGGTCGATTTTTTTATTGCAGAAAGGTGTGGACGTTACTTTCATTTTATTTTCCCATAATCGTTGTTGGGCGGTTGTCAATCCCCGCCGCGGTTTCGATATGCTTTGCCAATTGCAGAACGCGTTTGTCGTCAAAGCGTGGCCCAACAACCTGCATGCCCAATGGCAGACCGTTTTGTGCCAGACCACATGGTACGCTGCATGCCGGAACACCCGCCAGATTCATAGCAACCGTGAACAAATCCAATGCATAATATTCCAATGGACTTAGGTCTGAATCCAATGGCATTGCAGTGCCGGCAGATGATGGGCATACAATTAAATCACATTGTTCGAATGCGGTGTTAAAACTGTCCGCAAGCATGCGACGAACGCGGGCCGCCTGCATGAAATAAACGTCATAGGATTCGCTGGATAAAACGGCTGTGCCAATAATCATACGGCGTTGCACTTCGTCCCCAAAGCCGGCGGCACGGGTCTTTTTATATGTGTCGATTAAATCTGAACCTTCGACGCGCAGACCATAGCGCATGCCGTCATAGCGCGCCAGGTTTGATGATGCCTCGGCTGGGGCGATGATATAATATGCCGCCAATGCGTCCAGAATGTTTGGAATGGATACTTCGACAATTTCTGCGCCCATAGATTTCAAATCGGCAATGCGTTTTTCGAACAATGCCTTCATGTCGTCTGAAATTTTAACATCATTAAATTCACGGATAACACCAACACGTAATTTTTTGCCGTCGCCCAGAATTGGTTCCAATGGTGCGTTGCAGATAAATCCGTTTGGTGCGCTGGTTGAATCCAGTGGGTCGTGTCCCGCCATGGCGGTCAGCATTAATGCCGCGTCATCGACCGTGCGTGTGATGGGGCCCGGCGTGTCCAAAGAAGATGCAAATGCAACACAGCCCCAGCGTGAGCATAGACCGTATGTAGGCTTCATACCGACCATGCCGGTAATTGCCGCAGGGAAACGGATTGAGCCGCCTGTGTCGGTGCCCGTTGCGGCGATGGCAAGCCCGCCCGCCACCGCGGATGTGGAACCGCCCGATGAACCACCAGCAGTCAATTTTTGTTCCATTTGCCATGGGTTGATTGGCGCGCCAAAGTATGATGTCTTGCTGAATGTTCCCATGGCGAATTCGTCCAGATTTGCCTTGCCCAATAAAACTGTGCCGGCGTTGATTAAATTCTGGGAAACGGTTGATTCGTATTCTGGGACAAAGTTTTCCAGCATACGTGATGCCGCCGTTGTGCGAATGCCACGTGTTGCGAATAAATCCTTCATCGCGATTGGCAATCCATCCAAGGGCAGGGCATTACCCGCCGCGCGACGTGCATCAGATGCCGCAGCATCGGCCATGGCGCGTTCGGGGGTTGTTGTAATATAGCAATTCAAATCCGCGCCATATTTTTCAATGCGGTCAAGGTATGCGCGTGTCAGTTCAACCGCGGAAATTTCACCGCTGTTCAGTTTCTGTAATGCTTCGGTTAAGGTTAGGTTTATCATATCTTTATTCTCCGTCCATAACTTTTGGTACTGCGAAATATCCGCGGGATGTACCGGCGTTGTCGGGTGTGTTTGCCAAGACTAAATCACGAATGTTGCCGTCGGTGACCACGTCGTCGCGCATTGGTAATTTGTGTTCCGATGGGTTCAGTAATGGTTTAACACCTGTTGTGTCAATTTTTTGTAATTTGTCCAGCCATTCAACAACCGAATCAATATTCATTTGGGCCAATTTTTCATCGGAAATTTCAATGCGTATCAGGTTCGCGAATTTTTGTAATTGTTGCTTGCTAAATGCCATTTTCAATCCTATATTTATAAAGTAAAGGAATTATACAATGATTTTGCCAGATTTCAAGGCTTTTCCGCGTGCTGGGCGCATTTTAGGGGTTGATTGGGGATTGCGTCGAATTGGGGTTGCTGTGTCAGACCCAACGCATGAATTTGTGTTTGTACGCGATGTTATTTCTGTGCCACGTGGTGCCACGTCGCATGCACGAATGGTTGCGGATGTTGCACGTGCTGAAAATGCCGTTGGGATTGTTGTTGGTTTGCCTGTGCGTGGGGACGGGACCGATTCCGATACAACACAGATGGTTCGGAAATTTGTCGCGGATTTAGAAACTAAAATAGATTTGCCTATCTGTTTGATAGAAGAAAATCTAACGTCCGCTGTTGCCCAGGAAAATATGGGGCGTGTTCGTGTGCGGGATTTGAAGGAAAAATTGGATTCTGAATCCGCACGTGTAATTTTGGAAAATGCAATTGCGATGATAAATCGGGCTTAAAAAAGCCCGGTTTTTATGCGTATAGCGCGTTTTTATTCGTCGTCTTTATCGGGGATTTGTCCATCTGCGGACAGCAACACGGCGACCCAACGTGTTGAATCAAACTGGGCACAGATGATATATATTGCAACCAATAATGGTACGCTGAAAAACATGCCGGCGATACCCCAAATCATTCCCCATACAACCAGGTTTATCAAGATTGCCAGGGTTGACAGGTTTAATGTTTTGCCCGTCAGTCTTGGTTCGATGATATTGCCGAATAATATTTGCAAGGTGATTAAACCAACGGCGGTTAAAATTGGTTGCTGTAATGTTGGGGCGGATACCAATGAATACAATATTGGTAATGAACATGCAACAATGGCACCGATTGTTGGAATATAACTGGTGATAAATACTATAAATGCCCAGACGCCCGCAAATTCCACGCCGATAAGTTGCAACCATATAAATGACGCGACGCCTGTTATCGCAGAAATTGCCGTTTTAACAAACAGGTATTTTTTCATGTTGGTGTCGATACTGTCCAGAATATAGCGGAATTTTTTTGACTGACGTTTGCCCGGGAACATGGCGTTGAATTTTTTGTTAAATGTGCTTTGTTCAACAAACATGAATATTAGATACACTAATACCATACCAAACGAAGTAGCGATGCCCGCGACCGATGCGCCGATGTTGGTGGCGATCTTGGTCAGGTTGGGGATCATGTTGGCGTCAAAGTGCAGACCAACCGATTCTGATAAGTATGTGCCCAGGTTTGTTAACTTTTCCTGAATTGTGGGTAATGCGCTTGTTAATTCCGAGAACATAGGACTGACTTGGGTTGAAAACAAATACCCGATTAAAAGTACTGTTGCCAATGTGCCGATATATGAAATGCCATTGTATAAATGGTTCAGAAATTTGTTGTCCGGGTGTGGTAATGCGCGACGATAGTAATCTGATATCGCGTTCATAAGGTACCATAAAAATGCTGCAACCAGCAGCGGGATTAATATAGAACGGGCAATCCAAAGAAAGAAAATTATCGCTGTAAAAATTATTATTCCGTGCATGTGTGTTTCCTTTGTGTGCCAATAAATCGTGCGTATAGCACGTTTTTATTGTTGTTGAATTTCGATAATTTCTGTGTCGGAAATTGTCAGTTGTACATCCTGGGTCGTTGTTGGCATAAATGCATAAAACCCTATAAACAATATTATCAATGCCAAATTAAATATAACGGCCGATAGTGCATATTTCCCAGGAATCTTTTTTATAAATGTTTTGGTGCCACTTTGCAAGGCCCAAATTCCAAAGATTAATGCCAGCGAGAACGTTAACAACACCGCATTAAAACCGAAAAAGAATCCCGACAATATGGTAATCATAATGAATGTTGCGATTGTGTGTGCGGGACGTGATATAACCCAATTGGTTGCACGCTTTAACAATTGTGCGCGTGGCGCAAAGGTTGCTTTTTTTACTGTGCCAGAATCCAGAATGTAACCAGGTGTCCACAGGGCGGCAAATCCGAATGGCATACTGAAAATAATCTTCCAAGTTGGGATGTTTAATTCGCGGGCACGACGGAACTTTGCATAAATGTTTGCAAACAATAATCCTAATAAATACAGATAAAATATCAGAGATGCCGTCAATGTAATAAGAAATGTCGCAGAAATGCGCGTTTCCATTATTAATAAATAAAATATAATTTGCTGGGCATAGCGAACCAGCATATAGGATGAAGCAATAAACAATACTGACAATATTATTGTCTGGGTGTTGTGTATCGCAATAAATGATGTGCGGTCCATTTTATCGCGTGGCAAATGTTTTACCTGGATTGCAATCGCGCCAGTAAAACCAATCAACAGTAAAGTTATCAGGGGTGTTTGTGGTATTGGGGCGGGGGTGTAAATTGCGCCCGCAATCAGGCTGTATATAAATGCGGTTGTTATCATTATTCCGAACGAAATTGCCGCAAACTTTAATGGCGACCACAGTGTCCATATAGAAAATTTTGTAGCGTTGTTGTTTTCCATTTTCTTTTCCTTTCCCGTGTTTTAACTATTTTATCATAATTTTCCCGTTTGATAAAGTTGTGGTATGCGTTGGGTGTATCATTTTTGTGAATGTGTCCTGGTGGCTGATGAATAAAAACGTTGTGTCGGGCATTTGGGCGACAGTGTCGGCAATCAGTTTTTGGGTGTCAGTATCTGCACCAGAATCGGGTTCGTCCAGAATTGCCAAGCGTGGGTTTGTTAAAATTAATCGCAATAACATTAGGCGTTTGCGTTCGCCACCGGAAAATCCGACGTTAATGCTGCGGTTCAACCATTCGCGTGGGATGCCCAGGCGTTCGCGTGCAGATTCCAAGTTCTGTAAAAATTCGCCCATTGACAGGTCGCGCCCCGTTTGAAAATGCACGTGTGCAGAAATGGAATGTTTCAGGAAACTGATAACCGTCAGGCCCGGGATTTCGGGCACATGCTGGGCGCCCAGGAAAATGCCCAGTAGACTGCGTGTGGTTGCGTTTTCGTTTGTTATATCGCGACCGTCAAAAATAATTTTGCCAGATGTGATGTGGTATTCTGGGTTGCCGGCAATTGTTTGTGCCAGCGTTGATTTGCCGGAACCGTTGTGCCCCGATATCAGGTGGCGCGTGCCATGTGATACAGTCAGATTTATGTCCGATAATAATTCTTTGTCGCCAAAAGATACACTTAAATTTTTTATTTCCAGCATGTCTTAATCCTTGGATAGTGCCATTTGTATTAACTGTTTTGATTCAACCAAAAATTCCATCGGCAGGCGCGACAGGACCGGGGTGGCGCTGGCACCAATAATTAGTGCGATTGCCGTGTCTGTTTCAATTCCCGCCATGTTAAGGTAATTTAATGTGGCGGTATCGATTGTGCCGGTTGTGGCCTCGTGCGATTGGGCGTTGCGGTGTCCGTTGTGTATAATTCGGGGTATGGTGTTCGCCGTGGCATGGTTGCCAATAATACGACTGTCGCACTTAGATGCGTTGGTGCAGTCGTTGCCGGTAAATGATACCAGACTGCGAAATGTTTGGGATGATGCGTCAGTTGCGACGCCGTATGATACGATATTTGATATGCTGTGGTCGCCGATGTGTATCATTTTTGTGCCTGTGTCCGCCATCTGTGCACCACGTGTAATGGACAGGGAATAAAAGTCGCTGTACGCATGATTTCCGCGCAAAATTGTAGATGGGTATTTCCAGGTTAGGGCACTGCCAACCTCCATCTGGGTCCAAAGTAGTTTTGCGTTGTCGTGGCACAGGCCGCGCTTGGTAACAAAGTTCAAAATGCCACCATTGTTTCTTGTTCCGTCAAAGTCGCCGGAAAACCAGTTTTGTACAGTTGCATATTTGACGGTTGCGTTGTCCATAACGACAATTTCAACAACGCCACTGTGTAATTGATGGTTGGGGCGGCGGGGGGCACTGCAGCCCTCCATATAACTAAGTTCTGCACCATGGTCGACAATAATTAGTGTGCGTTCGAATTGGCCGATTTTTGCGGTTTCGATTCTGAAATAACTGGCCAGGTCAATTGGGCATTTTGTGTTGGGGGGTATATAGACGAATGTGCCGTCTGAAAATACGGCGGCATTTAACGCCGCAAAAAAGTTGTCGGTGCTGGGGACGACCGTACCCAGATATTTTTTTACCAGGTCTGGGTGTTTTACAACTGCGTCCGAGAATGGTAAGAATATTATTCCCTGTTTTTCCAGTTCGGCGGTATATGATGTGTGTACGGAGCGACTGTCGATGACTGTATCGGTTGCCATGCCCATTAAGGCACGTTTTTCGCTGTCGGGCAGGCCCATTTTGTCGTATACGGATTCAAGGTCGCTGTTATCTATTTCGCCAGGTTCGTTATAGTAGTTCAACGCGTCATAGTCGATTGGCGTGTATTCAACATCCGCCCAATGGGGTTCGGTCATGTTTTGCCATGTGCGATATGCATCTAGACGCCATTGAAGCAGCCAGTCTGGTTCGTTTCGTTTGGCGGATATTTCACGAATAAGATCTGTAGATAGTTTCGCCATGTGTTAATTGCTTTGGGTTGCTAACTGTTTTGCCTGGGCAAAAAAGGTTAGAGATTGCCCCAGCAGGCCGTCTGTGAATGTGTTAGATAGCAGACCGTCTGGTTCGGTTGTTGTTAGGTGATGCAGGAAATTGTCTGCGCGACGCATATAGTTGTCTATGCTGCGGGCAACTTCGGAATCAAGTTTGATTGCACGGCGCAATTTTTCCAAAGCAAATGGGTTTTTTGCGTATTCGTCCATAATGCCGCCCAGTGCGCGCCACAGGGCGTGTTCCGGCGTATTGCGGGGCATGATGTCAATTGCCGCCATAATTGGAATCAGGTTTTGCAACAGGTCTTGGTAAATCATTTCTGCGTTTTCTGCGACCGCGTTGGTTGCAGATTTGTTTTTCAGGACAGATTGAATTTTTACAATCAGGGCATATTGGTGTTCCTGTGTTTTGCCAATGTCGCCAATGCGGTTGTTAATGCGGTAAATATACAGCGAAATTCCGCCAATTAATAAAACGATAATGCCAAGCAGTCCAAAAATAATAATGTTTTCCATAAATGCCCCCTGAAAATACTGGTTTGTTCGGGGACAGTATAACATCTTTTGTCGATTCGTGCGATTTATATGCGTAATTAATTTTTTTTGATTGATTTATGTGTGTTTTAGGTCTTGCACAGATTCGGTCAAATTGTTATAATAATTATTAATTAAGGAAGAATGTCTAAGGAAAGGAAGGTTCTGATGTTCCGTAAAATTTTGATTATTGCCATGTTTGCAACGGCGGCGGGCTATTGTTTTGCTGCGGAATCTTTGCCCCAGGTCGTCACGTCCGAGGTGTTCTATGAGCAGGACAGAATTGTTGACGAAGGTGCGTACCAGCAGGTGGATGTGATGCAGATGAATGTGCCTGCGTGGCCGTTGGCGGGGTCTGATGCAGACGTAGAAGTTGCGTGCGAGGGGGCATTGTGTTCCAAGACCAAACAGGAAGATAATATTCGTATTGTTTCCAAGATTGGTGCTGATTTGGTTGTTGAAAATAACTTTAATTTGGGTGCGCGTGGTGAATTTACTGGCTGGTCTGGTGGTGCGAATATGTTGCATGGTGCCCAGATTCCAGTTGGTTTTGATGATGAATGTGATGGTTCGGAAATGTCGTTGTTGCATCGCGAGGTGTTAGAGGATGACGGCGGTAATGTTCTGGCAGTATCACGCAGTGGACGTAAAAATTGCGGTAAATATGCCGACGGGTACGAAGCCTTTGCGGTGCGTAATGGTATGAAGGTTGAAAGTGTGGAAAGTGGGACCGAGATTGTCGAAGAAGAAACTGAAATCGCAGTTGATGTTTCTGCCGATGCCGAGGCTCCGATTAATTTAACCGATCAGGTTCGTTCATGGGTCGTTGCGAATGGTCAGACCCTGCGCGAGGTTTTGCAATCTTGGTGTGATAAAGAGGGATGGGACCTGGTTTGGACTACGGCGCGTGAATATCCGATAGAGGCCAGTGCGGTATTCAAGGGGCGTTTTGTTGATGTGGCGTCGGCCCTGGTGCGAAATTTTGGGCGTGCGACACCAATCCCATATGCAAAGTTTTATAAAGGTAATAGAGTGTTGGTAATTTCGACCGATGGCGAATAATTTTCCAGACAGATGGCGTAGGAGATTAAAGTATGAGAAAGTCATTAAAATTTTTAGTTCTGTGCGGTGTGATTTTGGCATCCCTGACAGGTTGTGCCAAGCGTGAGTCTGCCAAGGTTGCGGCATCTGTAGATCAGGATTTTATTAATGCATATGATGCGTTTGAAATGGCAAAAAATCCACGTGCCAAGGTGGCAAGTGGCGATACCGTTTCTATGTCCGAGGGTATTTGGTTGGGAAATAAATCGATGGTGTTGGAACATCGTAATAACCTGCCGGCTAAATTTGAAACGGACACGGGTGTTACCATTTTGTTAAATGAACCTGTGTCTTTACAGGTTTTGGCAAATGATATTTATTCAATTACGGGTATTCCTGTCAAAATTGATGGTCAGGTATCGTCTGATAAATTAAAGAAATTGGTTAATGTTGCATATACAGGTAAATTGTCAGGACTGTTAAGTCAGGTCGCGACGGATTTAGATTTGCTGTGGTATTATGATAAAAGTTCGATTGTTTTCTATGAAACAGAAACCAAGACATTTACTTTGTACGCCCTGGGGACCGAGGTTGCGTATCAGACATCTGTGTCCACAGATAACTCAAACGAAGTATCATTGGAATCTACATTAAAAGAATGGGACGAGGTTGAAAGTGCTATAGAATCTATTATTGGCAAGGCCGATAATGCAGATTTTACTGTGTCGCGCAGTTTGGGAACAATTACTGTGACCGCATCGCCATCGATTTTGGCGCGTGTTGGTGATTATATTGAACGTCAAAATAAACGTCTAAGCCAATTGATTACAATTGATGTCAAGGTTTTACAGGTTACAATTTCAAATGATTCTGCGTTTGGTTTGAATCTGGCGGCGGCTATTAATTCTACGTCGGGACTGAATATTGTTGCAAATCCAAAGAACAACCTTGCGTCGACCGAGGCAAGTTCGATGAATATTGCCGTGTTGTCGAATACTGTGTCTGCCCTGACCGGTGCGACACATATGGAAGGCAATTCTGTGGTTGATGGTGCGTACACAAACGACCAAATTATGAATGGGTCCTTGTCTGGTGCTGCGGGCAGTAATGCATTGATAGAAGCATTGGCAAAGCAGGGCAAGGTATCGTTGGTTACAAATGTTGGTGTGACCACACGTTCAAATCGTGTTGCACCGGTCAGCAATACACGTACAACGGGCTATATCAAACGTTTTGAATCGCGCAACTTTACAACTGTTGAATCCAGTACGGTTGATCAGGATGACTTGGAAACAGGATTCACAATGCAGTTGTTGCCGAATGTTCTGGAAAATGGAAAAATCTTGCTGTTGTTCCGTATGTCGGTGCGCGAATTGTTGCGTATGTCAACCCAGACAATCGGTGAAGTAACCCTGCAGTTGCCCGAGGTTGAAGAACGTTCTTTCATGCAAGAAGTAATTATGGAATCTGGTCAGATGTTGGTTGTTTCAGGCTTTGAAAAGCAGACCAGCGAAGATACCCGATATGGTTTGGGCGATCCTGACTTTATGGCGTTGTCGGGTTCCCGTGAAACATCGGCCACGCGTGAGGTTTTGGTTGTTATCTTGACGCCTCAGGTTTTGGTCAGCCCGATGGATGTTGAGAGGAGTATTCAGCAGCACTGGGGTGCGCCTCTAAATTAAATCTTACGGCATATCTAAAGCGAATTGTGGGTGTCTCATGTAGCGTTTGTACACTACGACACCCACAATTCGTTTATCTATACCGTCATCTTTAATTTAACTTAAAGTGTACGCGGGTTTGTATGCATCTATACCTTTAATTTTTTATTTGACAGAATTTGATTTTGGTCTAAAATTACCTAAAAGGATTTTGTGTGAAACTGAAATATAATTTAACACCAGAACAGGCACGGCGTTTTGAACAATTGCGTCGTATGTCGCCGAATGCGTATGAAAAAATATGTAAGGGATGCGGTTTGTGTTGTTTGTGTAAAACAGGGACAGAGACGATAACCCTTTATACGCGGTTGTCTTGCAATTGTCTTGATTTGAAAACGCGACGCTGTACGGATTATAATAATCGATTGAAAGTACGGGAAAACGAATGTGTTAAGCTGACGCCAGAATTGGCGTTGCGGGGTGATTTGCTGCCTCGGACATGCGGGTATGTAGAATATATTTATGGGCCGGGGACACCGATAGATTTTGATTGGTCGTGTGTGAGGCCTGTGGGTAAATTGGATTTGGATAATATGATGGATGTGATTCCAAATATAATTATAGGTTCTGTTAATTGGAAGCACAGATAAAAATCCCCCGATTTTTTCGGGGGGGGATTTTTTTACTGTTGATTTTGTGTTTGTTTTGCCATGAATTCATTAATTAAACGTTCGCGCAGGGCGATTTGTTTTTGTAAATCACGACGCGAAGCATGATTCAGACGTGTCATATAATTTTCTTCATATCCGTCAAATACATGCATCATTTCTGGGAAAACTTGAACAACGGGTTTACCGGTTTCTTTGTCCAGATATTCGATAATTTGAGTTGAGATTTTATCGCCCATAATTTCACGCAAGACGGTGTGCTTTTTTGCCATGTCGCATGCACAAGGATTAGGGAATTCGGTGCATTTTAACCAGCCTGTATTTTCCTGGACCTGTTTGCCGTTCAATACAACGACGGCCAAAGGTGTTGCCTTGCACATGCAGAAAAAGTGTGCAGGCGCAAGGGTGGAAAACTGAATCTGGTATGTGTTTTTCTTTTTCTTGGATACGTGGTTTTCTGGGATTGTTGCGACGGTTGGCATTGCAACTGGTTTGTGTTCTTTCTTGCCAAATAAATTCATGGTGTGTTTCCTCTTTGTTTTATATTTGTTGCTTAGTATATAATACAAAAACGCAAGTTGTCAATGGTGGTGCGTGAAAAATAACATCGGGAAAAATCCCCGATGTTTTTATTTATACAAATAAATCTTTTACAAATTGGGCGTGTTCGGTTATGAATTTAAATCGAAATTCCGGTTTTTTGCCCATCAGTTCGGAAACAATCGTGCGGGTTTTTTCCGTGTCTTCGGCACCTTCTTCGGTACGTGGGGGCAGGTCAACACGGATTAAACGACGTGTCTTGGGCGACATAGTCGTTTCCCGCAATTGGTTTGGCATCATTTCGCCCAACCCCTTGAATCGAGAGATTTCAACGCGTTTATTTTTGTATTTTGTTGCCTTTAATTGTTCCAGTTCTTCGTCTGTATCGACATAGATTGATTCTGTGCCGCATGTTAATTTATACAATGGTGGACATGACAGATACAAATGTCCGCCATAAATCAATTGAGGCATGTATTGATAAAAGAATGCCATTAACAAGGACGCGATATGGCTGCCGTCAACGTCGGCATCGGTCATGACAATGATTTTTTCATAACGCAATTTGTCTTCGTTCCAATCTTTGACCGTGCCTGCGCCGATGATGTCAATCAGTTCGTTTAATTCCTTGTTCGCGCCAAAGCGTTCGTCAGAATTGGATACAACGTTCAAAACCTTGCCACGCAGGGGCATGATTGCCTGGGTTGCGCGATCGCGCGCCTGTTTTGCTGTACCGCCCGCCGATTCCCCCTCGACAATAAATAATTCTGTGCCGGCGATGCCGTGTTTGGAACAGTCCGCCAGTTTCGCAGGCATGCGGATGCGTTTCGTCGGGGTTTTGCGTGCGACATCTTTGACCTGTTTTGTTTTTATACGTGCGTTTGCCAAATTGATTACAAAGTCCAGTAATGCATTCGCTGTTTTTGGGTCGGACGCCAAGAACATTTCCCATGGGTCGCGCAGGGCGTTTTCGGTGAAACGTGCAACCTCGGGATTAGAGAGTTTTTCTTTGGTCTGGCCCAGGAATTGTGGTGTTTTATAGAACACAGACACGATTGCGGCGACGGAATCAAAAACGTCTTCGCCAATAATAGATGTGGCGGATTTGTTGTTAACCTTTTCGCCGTATGCCTTAATCCCCTTGGTTATTGCGGATTTGAAACCGGTTTCGTGTGTGCCACCGTCAATTGTCGCAATTGTGTTGCAGTATGACGAAAAGAAACCATCATCAGACGCCGCGCCGTTTTCATCTGTTAAAAATGTTAACGCCCATTCAACACGACCACAGTCGTCTGGGAAATCGACGCTGCCGCTGAAAATGCGTGGCAAAATACGGGGTTTAGAATCCGTCTTTTCCGCCAGGAAATCCGCCACGCCATTTGGATAAAAGAATGTTGTTGTGGCGGGGATATTCATATCGTCCGTCAATAATTCTGGGTTGCAACGCCATTCGATTTTGACCCCACGGGACAGGAATGCCTTGGCCCGGGCCATGCGATAGATTTTTATGGGTTTGAATACTGCGTTTGCACCAAAGATTTCATCGTCGATTGTAAATCTGATTTTGGTGCCATGGCCCCGTGTTGCGTCGCCACGTGTCATTGGGGATGTGGTCAGACCACGTGAAAATGTCTGGTGCCAGTTATAGCCGTCGCGTGCAATATCAACAATCATTTCTGATGACAATGCGTTCACAACCGCAGAACCAACGCCGTGCAGACCACCACTGGTTTTATAAACATTGTTATTAAATTTACCGCCTGAATGCAGGGTGGTTAAAATAACCTCTAGCGCGGATTTGCCGGGGTATTTTGGGTGTTCGTCCACCGGAATACCGCGACCATCGTCGGCGATTTCAATTGTTTTTGAATCGATTAAATTTACTGTGATTTTCTTGGCAAAGCCAGCGACGGCTTCGTCAATAGAATTATCCATAATTTCAATCGGCAGGTGGTGCCACGCCTTTTCATCGGTGCCACCAATATACATGCCGGGACGCAGGCGGACGGGTTCCAATCCTTCTAGAACCTGGATGTCCGACGCGTCGTATGTGTGTGTAGTTTTATCTGTCATAATGTTAGTATTATTAAAACATTTTTCAATTTTTCGCAAGCCCAAAGAATTTCAACCTAAAGCATATTTTGGGGTTGAATTTTTGGTGGGCTGTTCTATATATTTGATAACGAATAATTATATGGACATATAAAATGAATAAAAACCCGTACGAAGTTTTGGGTGTCGCGCGTGATGCGTCTGATGCCGATATTAAAAAGGCTTATCATAAACTGGTGATGAAATATCACCCAGACAGAAATCCTGATAACAAAGACGCAGAAGAAAAGTTTAAGGAAGTGAACAATGCCTTTGATATTCTGAAAGATCCGCAAAAACGTGCGGCATATGATCGCTTTGGTGATGCGGCGTTTGCGGGCGGTAATGCGTCGGGTGCAGGATTTGGTGGCGGCAATCCGTTCGGTAATGGTGCATTCCATTTTAATATGGGTGGTGGCGCCGGCATGGAAGACATATTGCGCGAGGCTATGCGTGGATTTGGATTTGGCGATTTTGGGGGCGGTCCCCAACGCGGTGCGCCACAACGTGGTGGGCGCGATTTGCTGGACGAAGTGGTCATTGATTTACGTGATGCGTACTTTGGTAAAACACACACCGTTAAATTTTCCAGCAATGTAGAATGTGAAAAATGCCATGGACATGGTACGGCGGATGGTAAGCCTGCGCCGGTATGTCCGCGATGTGGGGGCAGTGGTTTTATTCAAACACGCCAGGGATTTTTTGCGATGGAGGCCCCGTGTCCAGAATGTAATGGCCTGGGGCGCAAGATTGATAAAAAGTGTTCGATGTGTAATGGTACGGGTACCGAACATAAACAACGTACGTTAGAGGTTAAGATTCCAGCAGGTATCGAAGATGGTGCGCGTCTGCGCCTTGCGGGGCAGGGTGAAGCCGGTGCAAATGGTGGACCCGCGGGTGATTTCTATCTGGATGTTCGTGTGCGTCCCGATAAACGTTTTGAGCGTGCGGGTAATGATTTAATTGCGCGTATGGATGTCCCGTTTGCGACACTTGCGCTGGGGGGCGAGATTGAGGTTGAAACCATTGACGATAAAAAGTTGTCGGTCAAGGTACCAGCCGGTACCCAGGTTGGTGAAAAACTTCGCGTGCGTGGACATGGTATGCCGTCGGCACGTCGCGGTGGTACATTTGGGGATTTGTACATAGAAATTGCAATTAAAATTCCGACAAAACTGACGGACAAGCAAAAGAAGTTGTTAAGCGAATTTGCCGGAACCAAAACAGATAAAAAAGGATGGTTCTAATAAAAATCCCCGCCACCCGGCGGGGATTTTTGTCTTTCCATCATCTGATTATTGGATACCGACGCGGAACTGGTCGCCCCATTCGGCAACATTTTGACCGCCGATGGTACATTTGATGTCTTCAAATCCGTTTTCTATCTGATTCTTTTTTACTACATGACTGGTTATTAAACCACCAGCCGTCCCCAATACAACACCGGCAATACTGTCAGATGCAAGACGCGCTGTGTTAAAATTACCCTCGGCATCTTTCCATACGCTTTTCTTGTCGCGGAACGTGTTGTGAATCGCTGTCAACTGACTGTAGGCATTGTTGATATTTTGAGACACGGTAAAACTTGCGCTTGCAACACAGGCCGTGCGTTCGGGGTTAATTTCCTGATTTGCATTTTGACATTTGCATTCATTATTAACCCAATGCGCACCCGTAATTTTGTCGCAGTCCGCAATATCTGTTTTTAATTGGCATTTCTTGGCGCGCCATTCATGCTGTGGGTTTTCACATTTACATTCGTTATCTTGCCAGTATGCACCAGTACTTGCGGCCGCTTCACAGTCTTTCTTTTCCTGGGCGATATCGGTCAACACGCATTGGTCACCACTACGTTTGTAATTTTCGTTTGTACATACGCATTCACCATTGGACAAGCGCAGATTTTTTGATGCACTGCATGTGCACTTGCCACCCGACCAAGTGCCACCCGAATTTGTGCATTTTATTCGTGCTTTTGCGGCTGCATTTTGCTGATTTTGTTTTTGACGTTGTGCGTTTTGATCTCGATTTACCGCCTCAATAGACTTTGCACATTTACGATTGGTTTTATCCCATATAAAATCATCTCCTGCGCTGCATTTACAAGTTCTGTTATTGTCCGCAGGCACAAGTCCTAAAACATCTTTGCATACACACTTTCCTTGCTGATACTCGCCACCATTTTCGGTGCAATACGCTTGATAGTCAGAATCATACTCACATTTTCCATTTTTCTCTTTATAGCCCTTAGATGTATCACAACTCCACCGCACACACGGCTCTGCGTTCATAACCAAAAAGGAACTTGCATTATTATGTGAAGTACTGAGGTCTGGATTTTCAACAATTGGTGCCAACGCACGTCCTGCCTGATATTCTTTTGACAAATCCACAGAACCTGGGCATATCGCAATATCGCGTGCCGTCCATTTTTTATTTGCCGCATTACATGTCCAAATCTTATTGCGTTTTAATTCTGTACTATTACCTATATACCCCAACCTCATGAACACTCTATTCCCATTTGCACAACTACCATTTTCTTTTTGGTCGCACACATAACAACCATGTCCACCTTCTTCCGTTAAATAACGTGCGTCAGACTTACACTTATTGGCATTTAACTGAGTACAAGATTGAGAATGTGCATTTTCACACTCTTGATCTTCCACATCAAATTGATATCCCTGAGGACAAAAATAGCACGCATGCTGTTTGCCTGAATAATCCGACAAGATATAATTTTGACCCTTGCCATTACTATTACTTTCCTTTACAAAAACAGAATTATCAATGCACAACCTTCTGTGGTCTTTGGCATTCATCGCCTTTTCCGTACCCAACAAACAAGCATTTGCATTTTGACAGAAATCAATTGCCTGGCCATTTTCCAAGTCGTTTGTATCTCCATCGCTTACACATCTGTATGCGGTGTACTTGGTTCCTTTGTCACGCAAAACAAATTGCCCAAGCGTTGCATCAAAATCATCACATCTTTCATCCGCAACAGCTGGCAAAATAAACAAACTGCATAAGAATGCAAAAAAACAAGTCTTTTTCATGGAATAACTCTCCTTTTTACAATGTTGAATCTTGTTGATTCAACGAATGTTCCTCTTTATGATTATATGTCATTTTATCATATTTTTTGTGTCTTTCCAAGAATAAAAAAAACCGCCGGATGGCGGTTTTTTGATTTATTTTTTATTTCTTTTTCTTGTTCAATGTTTTCATGTGGCCCAGGAATGTTTTTGTGTACTGGGTTGCGGACCAAATGGACGCCACCAATGAAAACCACAAGCCCCAAATGCCAATTTGTGGCAAGATATAAATCAGGTACATTAATGTACGACTGTCGGTTGCGGGTGTGATTAATGTGCCAATTGCAAAGATTAATAAAAATGCCGCAATTGAAATCATCTGCAGGGTTGTTTTTATTTTGCCCATGGAAAAGCGTGCCTTGGGTACCGGCATTTCAATCTTTTGTGTGCCCAAGAATTCGCGCAGACCAGAAATGTACAATTCGCGTGCAATCATCAATATGACGGGTACAACAACAAACCAGACCGGCATCATAACAGACAGCATGATTAAAGTATTCACGACCAGTAATTTATCGCCAATGTGATCCATTACGCCGCCAATCTTGCTGCATACATCATATTTGCGTGCCAGATATCCGTCAAACCAATCGGATATCGCCGCCAGAACGTACAGCACGAATGTTGTCCAGTACATTTGGAACATCAATGTTGGAATAATTGCAAATGATGCCGCGATGCGGAACGCGGATAAAAAGTTAACAAAGAATTTCATATAGTTTCTCCTTTGGTTAAATAAATATATGAATAAGCATATTATATCACTTATTGATGAAAATGGGCATATATTTTTTCAGCGGCATTTTTTCCCAGACCCGGGACGTGTTTAAGTGCATCTATGTCTGCGTCCATAATTGCGCGGACAGAACCAAAATGTTGCATCAATGCCCGCTTGCGCGTTGGGCCGATGCCGTCGATTTCATCCAAAACCGATGCGGTCATTTGTTTTGCGCGAACGTTGCGATGGTATGTGATTACGAATCGGTGCGCTTCGTCGCGTACGGCGCGCAACATTAAAAACAGCGGGCTGTCCTTGGGCAGGTCGCGGTGTATTGTGCCGTCGGGTAATATAAAGTGTTCGTCGCCGTCGCGAACCGCACCCTTGGTGACGCCAAAAACGGGTGTGTCGCCCGCCGCGCGTTTGGCTATATGCCATTGTGCCATACCCCCGTCAACGATTATTAAATCCAGTTTTGGACCGTGTTCAACGGCGCGACGTACAAATTCCGACATCATGGCGATATCGTTGCCGGCGCGTGATTTGTCAATTAATTTGAAATGTCGATAGCCTGATTTTTCAAAGCCGTTGTGTCCAAATGTTATCATTGCGCCAACGGGTTGTTTTCCAAACAAATGTGAGTTGTCAAACACACCCGCCAGTTCTATTTTTATGTTCAACCATTTTTCCAAATCAGATACGTTTTTATTCCAGTCTGAAATCGCGCTGTACGCATTGTTTTGGCGTTTTCCGCGATTTGATGTGTGTGTAAGTGCCGCAATTTTATCGCGGACAATTGCTGCGTTTTCAAAATCCATGTTTGCGGAAAGTTCGCGCATTTGTTGTGTTAAGTCCGCGATTATGGGGCGGCTGTCCCCGGTAAGTATTTTTCGCGCTGTACGCACGTTTTCTGCGTATTTTTGTTTGTCTGGGTTTGTGCATGGTGCACAGCATCGGCCAATTTGATGCAACAGACATGGGCGCGTTCGGTTATGCATTTGTGTGTCGGTACAGGTGCGAATTTGGCATACGCGCTGAATCGTTTTAATTGTTTCGTTTAATGCGGACACAGATGGATATGGTCCGTATACATCGCGACGCTGGGATATTTTGCCGCGGAATTTTAACAGACGCGGAAAGTCGCCCGATGTCAATGCCAACATTGGGTACATTTTTCCATCGGTCAGCATAATGTTATATTTTGGTTTTTGGGTTTTTATCAATTCCTGTTCGTGCAACAAGGCGTCTGATTCGGTTGGGACGGTTTCCCAATCGACGCGCGCGACCAATGTGCGCATAACTTGTTTATGTAATTCCAGTTTGGATATGTCCAGATACTGGTGCAGACGGTTGGACAGGTTTTTCGCCTTGCCCACGTACAGCAGGTTATTTTCTGCATCATACATTTTATACACGCCGGGGGCGTGTGGGGCGTTTTCTATTAAATCAGAAAATTGAATATTCATAATCTTTATGATAGAATATAATATATTAAATAGCAAATAAGAGGTTTTTCAATGAATCAAGAATCAGGTCGTTCTATGATTGAAATGTTGGGTGTGTTGGCAATTATGGGGGTTATTACCGTTGGTGCAATCGGTATGATTTCAACAGCAATGCGTACACAGAAATTGACAAGTGTTAATGACCAAGTGGTTCAGATGGTGACTATGGTGCGCAATATTCATGGCGAATATGATGATTTTTCTAATATGAATGGGACTACGATTTTTGGTGCAATTGGTATGAGTAATAAGAATCCATATGGTGGTAATTATACTTTGTCGGTTGATCCGTCTAATCCACGTCAATTTATTGTTGGTATTGATGGTTTGGGGCAAAGTGAATGCGAATCGCTGGTGGCCAAGGCGTGGTCTGATTCAGTTGGGTATCAATTGTCTGGGGGCAAGCAGGGTGGTGCCACAGGTTCGTGCAAGGGGACGAATGGAACTAATTCTGTTCAGATTGTTTATGGCGAATAATTTGTGATTTTATGCCAAGTGGGGGCGCAGATGGCAGATTTTATTACTGTTTCCAAAGTAGAAGATGGGACGCGTTTGTTGCGGTGGTTTTTGCGCCAGTTTCCGTCTATGCCACAACGGGAATTTTACAAGTTGTGTCGTGGTGGACAGATACGCGTTAATTCCAAGCGTGTAAGGGGAACAGAAATTCTGCGCGAGGGTGATGCGGTGCGTGTGCCACCAACCATTGTGGGCTATGCGAATGCGGGACCAAAGAAAACAGAAAGTGGCGAACATTTTTCTTTGGCTGATCTGGAAGAGTTGCGTAAGTGTATCATTCACAATGACGCGGATGTTGTGGTATTTAACAAGCCCGCCGGACTTGCGGTGCAGGGCGGAACCGGTATCAGAAAGTCAATTGATAAAATGGCGGCGGCATTGTTCCCGTATGATAAGATTGCGTTGGTGCATCGATTGGACCGCGAAACAAGTGGAATCTTGGTCGTTGCGAAAAATCAGCGGGCGGCACAGAATCTGGCGGCGCAATTTCAAAATAAAACCGCACACAAGGAATATTTGGCACTGTTAAATGGTGATGTTAATCCACGCAGTGGTGTGATTGATAACTTTATGTTAAAGGGGCAGGTGTTCGATAATCCGACGCGTTTGAATAATGGAACGGGGCCGCGTCCGCAACGTGCAATTACGGAATATAGCCTGTTGTCAAATGCTGCGGGTTGTGTGTCGTGGGTGCGATTTTCGCCGAAAACCGGGCGTACACATCAGTTGCGCCTGCATAGTGCGTTTTCGTTAAATGCGCCGATTGTTGGTGATAATTTGTATGGCGGGCGTTGTATGGTTGATGGTCCGCTGGGCAGTGTGTTGAAAACAAATAACTTGTTTTTGTTTGCGTATAAGTTAACATTCCAACACCCTGCAACGGGTCGTATGATAACATTGCGGGCGACGGTACCGGAATTTATGGTGCCTGTGATGCGGTTCTTGGAATTTAAGTTGCCATGAAGGTAAGAAAAAGTATTTTTTTTCCAATTGTTAGAATCCTGGGGTTGTTCGTCATAGGGTTGGTGGTGGCTATTGTTGTAGCGTTCAGCCAGATAAACTTGGAATCTTTGCGCGGGAATTTGTTATCTATTTTACGTGATGCGACGGGAATGCCTGTTGAAATTGATGGTGCCGTTTCTTGGAAGTTTTCATTGCGGCCGCATGTTGAATTGAATCAGGTGCGTATTGCAAATGAGTCTTGGGCAAAAAATAAATATGCGTTTAGTGCGGAAAAAATTGATGTGCGGTTGAATTTAATATCGCTGTTTCGGGACAGACCAACAATTCAAAATGTCAAAGTTTATGATGCAAAAATTAATATAGAAAAAAATTCCGCGGGTCAGTATTCTGTGACGTCGTTGGCAAAGAAAGCGGACGAGGCAAAGACCGAAAATTCGGTACCTGATAAGTATCCATTCAAGGATGCAGGTCTGGGTGGGGTAGAGGTAAAAAATCTGAGTGCAAATATTTTAGATGAAAAATATTCATTGGCGGGATTTCATATAAGGTCGATGCCACGTAAAGTGGGGCGTGAATATTCGGGTTGGGTTAAGGCTGATAAAGATGTGTTGCCCTTTATTTTGCAATTTGGTGAATATAATTCAGAGCGAAAAATTTATCCGGTTCAGGTGGCTTTGTCCACAGGGGGGGACGCGTTAATTGCAAATATTGCGTTGGAAGGTACCAGCAAAGCCCCAATTGATTTTATTATCAAGGGTGATATTCCAAAGCCATCAATAATTGGCGAAATATTTGGGTTGGATTTGCGTGATGTGCCGTCGTTGCGATTGAATGTTGCGGGTGGATTTGATTGGAAAAAGATAACATTGCGGAAATCGGTCGTGCGTGTGAATAATACAGAATTTACAGTTTCAGGTGATTGGGATTGGGCTAAGGTAGGTGGCGCGCTGAATGTAAATATTAAATCGCCAAATGTTGATTTGGTGGATTTGTTCCCGGGGCTTTATGCGGGGACGGGTGTGCGCGAAAATCGCGAATTAAATGTATTCAAAGATATTCCGCTGTTTGGCAAATATTTATATGGACGCACGGTCAATGCGCATGTGCGTCTGGGCAAGTTGGTAATGTATCGGGATTTCAGTTTGGATGATTTGGATTTGGTCGCATCCTTGCGTGATAATCGTGCGCGGATTGATATTGATACAGGTATCGCCCAGGGGAATATAGAAATAGGCATTGATGCCGATTTAGAACAAAATGGGCAAATCACATTGCAGGCGGCGGCAATTGGTGAACGGATTTATGTTGGTGAAATCTTGCGCGCGGTGCACAAGACCGATTTCTTGTCTGAATTGCCAGTTAATGTGGAATTCTATGTTCGTGCAAATGGGGAAAATCTGTCCCAGGTTATGCAGACCATAACGGGGCCTGTTTATGTGTATTCTGTGGCGCCGGGGTATGCGCATTCTGCGCTGGTGTCGTATATGTATGGGACTGATTTTTTAACGTCCCTGCGGCATAGTGTTCAGGATTTGTTCAGTTCAGAAAAAAAGTATAATCAGATTAAAATTTCATGTGTGGCGGTTAATGTTAATCTGCGTGATGGGTTGATAGAAACGCAGAATGGTGTGGCGATTGAAACAAATGCGATTAACGTTCGTTTGGCGGGTATGTTGGATTTGGGTGATGAAGAAATGAAATTGGCATTGACGACCGTGCCGGTTCGTGGGTTGAAATTGTCTTTGACAGGGAATGTTGTAAATTCGATTGAGTTGACAGGAAATCTGGCCGAACCGACCGTGCGTATTAGTGGTGCCGCCGTTGCGGGCAAGGTTGCGTCTGCCACCGGGTTGGGATTGTTGTTGGCGCCGTTTACGGGTGGTATTGGACTGGTCGCGGGGACGGGTATTGGTTTGGTTGCGGGGGATTTGTTGGAAAATTGGTTGGCGGATGGGAATCCGTGCGAAACGGCAATGGAACGTGGTGCGCCACTGTATCGTGATGACCCGGAATGGATGGCGGTGCCAATGGCGGATTTGGTTAATTCTGTTTTAAAAAAATAAGTAGGGGAAAAAAATATGTTTGATTGGGTTGGAATGGTGCAAATTCTAATTATTGCGGTATTGATGTATATGTTTTATCGCAGTTTTATTCAGAATACCCAGTCTGAAAAACTGGTGCGTGGGTTGTTGGGGTGGGCGGGGCTCTGGGTGCTTAGTTTTGTGTTGCCGTTGGTTCATTTGAATTTGCTTGCAACATTTATGCATTATACGGCATTGTTCTTGTCGTTAAGTTTGATTGTTGTTTTTCAGCCTGAATTGCGCAAATTTATGGCGTTGATGGGCAATGTTCAGGGGTTGCGTCGTATGCTGAAAGCGGGCGCGAATCGCAAACAGGATACGAAATCTTTGGATGCGATTGTAAGTGCGGTTGAATATATGTCGGGTAAGCATACGGGGGCTTTGATTGTTTTTCCAACCAGTCTGGATGAAAGTGCAATTGATAAAAAGGGTGTTGCAATTGATGCAAAAATCAGCAGCGAGTTGTTGTTGACGATTTTCTTTAATAAAACACCATTGCATGATGGGGCGGTAATAATTGAAAACAATCGTATCGCGTATGCGGGTGGGATTTTGCCACTCTCGCAAAATAATTTGAACTGGAAATATGGTACACGTCATCGTGCCGCCTTGGGACTGAGTGAGGTTTCCAGTGCGGTGGTTCTGGTTGTGTCCGAAGAAAGTTGCGATATTTCCATTGCAGAACGCGGTAAGATTACAAAATATGATGATATTAAAAAGTTGCGCGCCAAATTAGAAAAGGTTTTGTATAAATAAATTATAATAATCAATCTACGAACGAACCCGCAACCTCATGTAGCAATTTGTACACTACGGTTGCGGGTTCGTGCGTATCTTAATCATTCTAATTTATTTCTACTCTACTGCTAGGAGTATGGGGGGCGATTTTATCTTTTTTTGTTTGTTCTTTTGGTCTTGCACCGAATCGGGGTTTTTTGGTAAAGTGGGAACAAAAGAGTGTAGGATACACAAATACATATAAGGAAACAGGAGTCTTATAATGGAATTTTCAGTGTTTCGTCAGGTTTTGATACGTGCGCTGGGGCATATGCAGTCGATTATGGAAAAGCGCGCGACATTGCCCATTTTGATGAATGTTAAGATAGAAGCCGCAGATGATTTGATTCTGTCTGCGACAAATGTGGATTTGGAATTGGTTGAACATGTTGCTGCCGATATTACCCTGGGGGGCAAAATTACCGTTCCTGTTCAGATGCTGTATGATATCGTTCGTAAATTGCCAGATGATGCGGAAATTTCATTTAAACAGTCTGGCGACCAATTGGTTGTGTCAAGTGGTCGTGCAGTATTCCGTTTGCCAACATTGCCGGCGGAAAATTTCCCAGCTATGGCGGGCAGCAATCTGACCACAAAATTCCAGATGACAACGGGTGATTTGGCGCATTTGATTAATCAGACCAAATTTGCAATTCCAACGGATGATGTGCGTTATCATTTGGGCGGTATTTATTTCCATATCGCAGAAGAGGGTGAAGAAAAGAAATTGACCGCTGTTGCAACGGATGCCCAGCGTATGGCGCTGTGTGCGATGCCGGCCCCAGCGGGCAGTGCAGATATGCCATCTGTTATTTTGCCGCGTCGTGTGATTGGTGAATTGTCCAAGTTGTTGGAAGATGCCAATGTTGATGATGTTTTGGTTGAATTGTCTGATACCAAGGCGCGTTTTACAGTCGGTTCTGCAACATTGACCAGCAAATTGGTTGATGCGCAATATCCAAACTATCGCGTCGTGATTCCAAAGGGTAATGATAAAATCGCAATCCTGGACAGAAAACAGTTTATTAATGCGGTGGACTTGGTGTCCGTTGCAAGTGTTGATAAAACAAAGTCTGTTCAGTTGACGTTCAGTATGAATAAATTGGTTATTAATGCGTCTAGCCCAGATGCCGGTACCGCGACCCAGGAATTGGATATTGAATACAATGGTGATGCGTCGTTTACGGTTGTGTTTAATGTAAAGTTCTTGTTGGATGTCGCCGGTCAGGTCGAAGGCGAAAAGTTCCAGATGGAAATGCAGGACCCATTGGCGCCAACGAAAATCAATTCGGTCGACAAAGATACGGATGCATTGTATGTGTTAATGCCAATGAGAATGTAAAAAATAATTTATAATAATTCATCTAAAATCAAATCGGGCATCTAATGTAGCGTCTGTACACTACGATGCCCGATTTGGTTTTTTCTAAATCATTTTAATTTATTTCATAAAATCTAATGGCATATCTGCGGGCGGTATCGTCTCCTCATGTAGCGGTATGTACACTACTGGGACGGCGCTACGTACATCTATATCATTATGATTTGTTTCTGCCCCGCTGATGCTGGGGGTGGAGTTTTTTTTCTGGCCCGTTGCTAGGAGTTGGGAGAAGGTGTTTTTTTTGCTGTTCTTTTGGTCTTGCACCGAATCGGGGTTTTTTGGTATGCTTAGGACAAAAGAGTGTAGGATACACA
>JAGBSK010000017.1 GCA_017631895.1 Alphaproteobacteria bacterium
CGTTGGTTCGAGTCCAATCACATCCACCACAAATACAAACACCCCAACCGGGGTGTTTTTTGTGCGTGTGGTGTGATTCCTGGACGAGAACCACGCAATCGCCAGATTGCCGTTCGACAATGAGTAAGCGAGAACGAGCACCGCGACGTTTGAGTGCTAACGAATGCCCCACAGCCGGTGTTATTCAAACACCGCGCGAGGGAGTCCAATCACATCCACCACAAATACAAACACCCCAACCGGGGTGTTTTTTTATTTCAAATAAAACGTTATTGTGGCAACAACACGAACCTTTTTATTAATCGCCTGACGTTCATTGGACGACCAACTGTCGGTCGGATCGCGTGATTCAATGCTGAAAACACCCTGATTCGCACTCTTAATCTTTCCCAAACGCGCATCTGCATCCTTGGCAAACTGTTCCCCGGCGGCGGTGGCATTTTTGGTCGCCTGCTCTATCATAGAAATTTTAATATCATTCAGCCCATTAAATATATAGATTGGTCCCGCATAATCTTCGGTAATGGTAATACCGCGACGAACCAATTCCCCCATACGACGCGATACACCGTCCACCAACGCAACATTATGCGACCGCACCATAACACCCGTTTCAATTACATAGCGTCCATCATTCTGTTGATTTTTTAATTCTGCATCGGTGTATCCAGCATACTTATCGCGCACCTGAACACGCAGATTTTGAATATCATCTGGGGCAAAACCCTCGTCAATCAGGAAAGTATTAATTTCTGTAATATCATTATCGATACGCTGTTGCAGTTCCGCCAAATCGCCACCAACACCATTTATTTTAATATTCCAAACAGCGGTATCTGCAACGACATCACGTTCCGCCAATCCCTTGACCGTCACGGTGCGCCCAGACATTGCACGATAAATACCATCGCCTATAAAAAATCCCCCCAGCGCAATCCCAATTGACAACACAACCAGCCAAACACCTGACACTGACTTTAATTTTTGCGAAATCTTCATAATTTCTCCCCCTTATTTGCCCATAATGTAATACAAAATACTACACAGGTCAAAACTATTTATTGCGAATAATTTCACCAATCACATAATTTGCCATCATCAACCCAAAAGTCCCCGTTATCGTCATTATCGACCCCAAGTTTTTCGCATGGCCAACAACTGGTGCGGGGGCCTCGGTCGAAAATACCGCGGGATAATCCGATAAATCTGCCCCACGCACCAATCTGCGCACGCGCGCCGCCAACGGACACACAGTGGTTTTGGACAGCGGTGCAATTTTTATTTTCGTGGCATCGGTCTTGGACGCCGCACCCATACTGCTAATCAACGGCACATTACGCGCATTCGCCCATTTATAAAGCGCGACCTTAGATTCCACACTATCAATCGCATCGATGATAAAATCGGGTATAACATCCAAATCCGTACTTTCATCCCATCGCAAATTCCGCGCATCAACCGCAATATCTGGGTTTATATCATGAATACGCGCGGCCGCCACGTCCACCTTGGGGGCACCAACGGTCGAATCCAGCGCAAACAATTGACGATTTATATTTGATTCTTCGACCACGTCAAAATCAACCACAATCATATGCCCCACACCCGTACGTGCCAATGCCTCAATCGCAAAGGAACCAACCGCACCACACCCAACAACCATAACCGTTGACCATTTCAGTTTTTCTGTTCCATAATCACCAAATAATAACCGCGTTCTGTATAATCTATCCATTTTTCAGCATCCCCATTGTATTCTTATAAAAATCACAATTAACATTTTCGGCAATTTGTTCCGCAACGGCAACAACACCCAACGGATTGTCGGAATCCGTCTCAATTAAGATACGGCTTATTGGCACATCCGATATAACGCGCACTGAATCCCAAAACGAAAAATACACATTATAATCCGCGCACAATCGCACCACATCCACCCCATTACCCGAAAATCGGTGAAACAATATAAACGGTGGCATTTTTGACTTGTATCGCTTTAATATCGCAAACATTTTATCCCACGTACCAACACAGTGTACATGCGCCCCACGTCCCAATTCCGCGGCTATTTCCAATTGGCGCGAAAAAACATGAATTTGCAAATCCATATCGGGCTTATACTTGTCCAGACCAATTTCCCCAACCATAATATCTGGGTTTTGAATCAACAAATCTTGCAATTGTTCATCCCAACCCGCCGTCAAATCTGCAACATACCAAGGATGCACACCAATCGCCCCACAAATATTAGTATTATTGCGTGTTAAATCGATTACCGCCCCCCATTCAGACGGACGTGTGGCATTAACAATCGCCCCAATATTATCGGGCAAATCACAATCAAACAAATGACAATGCGCATCAATGAATTTTTTCATAGCAACACCAAAAACGCCCACAACTGGGCGTTTTATTTATCTTGTGTGTGAAACCTCACGTCCCCACTTTGCATCAAATTCCGCATTACCAGTAATACGTGGTTCAATAGTTATAAATGAATTCCATGCATAAAATAACTCAGACGCCAACTTATGATACTCTTTATCAATATGCAGCTGTCCCTTCTGCGATTTAACATCTGCCTTGTAATGAGAAAATTTAATCCCAAGCATATCTAACAATTGCGCCAACTGCATTTCCTGTTGTGCATTGCCGAATTCAAATCCGTACGTCTTGTTTCCATCCACAGACTTCAGGTCAACAGAAAACCCAGCATAATCCGTACCCGACATCTGAGCAATTCTGTTCAATTCCTGTATTACCTTGGCATACGTCATAACTTTACCCGCAGCCTTAACAAACGCATTGGTTTTATCCATAACAAACTCCATATTAACCGTTCACAATCTGTAAAACGCGCCCCGGCACATCTGCAATTGCAATTCTTTCCTGTTCCATCGTATCACGATGACGCAGGGTTACTGTACCATCTTCCATCGTCTGATGGTCAACAGTAATACAAACCGGCGTACCAATTTCGTCATGACGGCGATAGTTTTTACCAATATTCCCCGAATTTTCTAATTCAATGCGTCCAATTGCCATCTTGCGCAATTTACCCACAATATCATTAGAAATTTCCAGCAATTCTGGCACGTTGCGTGCCAACGGAATAACCGCCGCCTTGACCGGCGCTAACTGCGGTTTCAACTTCAAAACTGTACGAATTTTGCCGTCACCCAAATCTTCTTCTTCGTATGCCTCTATCATAACCGCCAACATAGCACGATTAACACCCATCGCCGTTTCAATTACATACGGAATAAAATTCGCACCCGATTGCGGATCAGAATAGGACAGCTTGGTTGTACTGTCTTTATTTTCCAAGACATTCGCATGAATTTCGAAATCTTTCTGTCCCTTGGTATGCGACCCCAGGTCAAAATCCTGACGGTTGTGAATACCTTCAACTTCGTCAAAACCATCTGGGAATTCATATTCAATATCAACCGCAGCCTTGGCATAGTGCGCCAATTTTTCATGTGGCATAAAGCGCAACTTTTCCGCCGGAATCCCCAACACATCAATCCACCATGCCATGCGCTGTTCCATCCACATCTGATGATATTTTTCGTCATCAACTGGATTTACAAAGTACTGCATTTCCGCCTGCTCAAATTCACGCATACGGAATACAAAACCACGTGGGGAAATTTCATTCCGGAACGCCTTGCCAATTTGAGCAATACCAAATGGCAGTTTATGAGGTTTTGCATCCAAAACATTTTTGAAATTCGTATATGTTGTCGTTGCTGTTTCTGGACGCAGATATGCATTAACCGCACCATCTGCCGTTGCCCCAATGGACAGTCCCATCATCAACTGATACGCACGCGGTTCTGTAATATCGCTGCTGCCACAATTATCACACTTGGACATATCTTTCATCTTGTCCTGGCGCATGCGGGTACCGCATTTTTTACATTCCACCAATGGGTCTGAAAAACCCGCTTCGTGTCCTGAATATTTCCACAACAAACGATTTGAAATCAACGCCGCATCCAGACCTTCGATATCATCGCGCGAATAAATCATGGAATTCCACCACGCATTGCGGATATTCTTCATCAATTCAACGCCATACGGACCATAATCATATGCACCACCTAATCCACCATAAATTTCAGAACCTGTAAAAATAAATCCACGGCGTTTGCACAATGCAACGATATCATTAACTGTTTTTGCTGGCATAATTTAACCCCTATATTTAATCAGACTTATATATTATACTGATTTTCATATTTTTCAACCTTGAATTTATTTGACAATATAAATTTTGTATCGCAAGATACTGCCCATGACACGCGATCAAGCATTTTCTGTATTAGGATTAAAACCAGACGCCACACCTGCGCAAATCCGCGCAAGATGGCGCAAACTGGCCATTCAGTATCACCCAGACAAAAACCCTGGCAACAAAACAGCCGAGGCTAAGTTCAAACAAATAAACATCGCGCACCAAATAATAACAACACCCCAGCCGCAATCTGCATCAATTCCAACACCGGAACCACAAAGCGAAAAACGTCGTGAAACATTCCAAGATTTTGTAAATTACGCAAATTTTATAATTTCTGACTTAGAAAGATTTGATTTGAATGAACGCGGGCACCAACAAATCGCAGAATTAAAGAAAACACTACAAACCATCATCAAAATGCGCAAGTTTGTCAACTGCGCATACATTTCATCAATTTCAGGCATGTTGGGCATGTTCGCATACAACCAGATATTTGGTTATGATACACCACATATCGGGCTGGTCGTATACCCAATTATCGGCGCAACCATGATTGGTGCCGCCATTACCCAAGATAAATTCAAACCAAAAATCAAACAAATGGCTGATTTAATACACAATATAATTCAAAATACACGATAAAAAAAATCCCGCGATTGCGGGATTTATCTTTTATTAAATGCTGTCTGCATTAACCCAACGTCCGTTCTTTAACAAACCTGGGGCCATTCCTTCGTTATTACGCAGTGCATCAATAACACCACGCGCCTGGGCTGCATCCAGATTCACAATACGAACCTTGAACATATC
>JAGBSK010000018.1 GCA_017631895.1 Alphaproteobacteria bacterium
GCCATATCTTCCGCCTTTGGTTCTTGGGCTGTTGATTGTTCATAAGGTGCGATTTCGGTAAATTGTGGCACCTGTGTCATTGGTACGGACGGCTGTTCAAATTCCGCCACATTTGTTGGCGCAGGCGCGGCGGGCAGATTAATATCGCCCCCCACCAAATTATCCAAACGAGCCAATATTCCACGTGCAATTTCTGCATCATCGGTTGCGACATCTAATCTGTGTTGCGCGCTGACCAAACGTTTTTTTGCGCGTGCTAACTTGTCATTCGTTGCATCAATCTGTGATTCAGCGCGCAAAATCTTGGCCGCAGATTCCTTGGTTGGTTCTTTGCCTACACCACGACGATAATCCGCCAATTTTCCACGCAACCCCTTTAACCGCACCTGTTGCGCATTTATTGTTTCATTTGTCTTTTCAATGGTTTCACGTGCGCGTTCCGCAACAATATCGGCCGCCCCCAGACGTTCCAACGCCGCACGTCGTGCCGCCTGATGACGAAACGCCATCAAATCCGCCAACGCGCCCGACAAATCGCCCCCATCATTATATGCACGCACCAAATTGTCATATTCCGCCAATCCAGTATATTCAATGTCTAATTTTTGATATTTATTATCTTTCTTGGGGCGAATGGTTTCCAAATCCACCGCATAATCATTCATCAAGATATCATCCCACTTGCGGTCCCCAACCGGATTTATAACCAACAAAACATTTGGCTTTACATCATTAACGACAAAGTCCAGCACCACAACCAACTTCTGATCCGCATCATAGTATGCACGAAACACATTACCGGCAATATCATAATCGGTATAGGTAAGGGGCTGATAAAAACTCTCTCTCTCGTATGGCATTTATACTTCCCTGATATATCTTATTTTTTCTTAGGTGGCGTGAATTGATATGCCTGTTTGCAATGCTCATAGCAATAGGGTTTGCCAACAAACACGGTTTCTCCACAGAAATGAAAATGTTCCGAATCCGGGTCGCCAATCGGCCAACGGCACTGATTAGGTTTCAGATTTGCCATTTCCAGCGAATGCTGAATAATACGCTGATGCATCGCCAGGTTCTTGGCATCTGTCTTGGAATCAGACTTTTTTGCTGTTTCCTTGGGCGTCGCAACCTTGGTTGCTGTTTTTTTAGTCGCTGTCTTGACATCAACCTTTTTTGCAGTCGTCTTCTTTACAGACTCTACCTTCTTTGTTGCCGTCTTCTTAGGTGCAGCTTTCTTAACATCTGCCTTTTTATCATCCGTGGCACCCGCGCCACCGGCCTTGGCAATCCAGCCCAGTCGATTTAACTTACCCACAATTGCATTTTTCGACATGCCCAAACGCTTGCCAATCTCGGATGTCGACAACCCCTTGCCGGTCAAGGCTTTTAATTTTTTCAGTGCTGCACTATCCCAACCTTTGCTCATTTTACAAAATCCTTACTATACATTATAATATCAGTATAGCACGCATCCGATTCGAAAGGCAAGGGGGAAAAACATGATTTTTAACATCTTTTTCATTTTATTATTAATTGGCGCAATCGCCTGTGCGCTCTTGATTTCCGTTGCCGATTTTCGCCGCAGGATAATCCCAGACGCATATTTATTCCCATTAATGCTAATAGGACTGATTTTAATCGTATTTTTCGGGTTCCCTGTCGGCATCCGCGACGCCGTGATTGGCGCCACATTTGGGTACACAATGTCTGCAATCATCGGCTTTGCCTTTGATTACTTTATTCGTCGCCGAACCCCAGACGCCATTCCACCAATCGGCATGGGCGACATCAAGTTAATTGGGGTCGGCGGATTATGGCTGGGAACAAGCGGCCTGTCAATGGCATTAATTGTTGCATGCATAACGGGCGCAATGTGGGCACGAACAAAAAAACAGAAATTCATCCCGTTTGCACCATTCTTTTTACTGGGTGGAATTTTATCTTTAATCAGCACCGCAATTTTGTTATAATGAACCCAACAGGGATCCGGATATGAGAATGTATTTTCATTTATTTGTTGTATTTTCTGCACTTTTTGTGACATCGGCACATACTGACACCCCATTCAGTAAATATGGCGTGATTCAAAACGTGCAAAATTATTCATCAAGTCCGTTTTGGAATCCGAACGGGCCATATAATCAGCGCATGCCAACGGCGGTCTATGCAACGGGACCGGACGTAGAAACGTCTGATTGTCAAAACATAGTATCTTATTTGGTGGCGGCGGAATGCAACGCGCGCAACAAATGCGTATCAACCCAATTATCTGACATTCGTCCGTCTATCATACTGCAACTGTCGCAAATGTCGGGGGGCAGTTATGCAACCGCATGCGGTGGCTATATTGACACCGCATTTGAATCGTATGTAAAACAGAACGCAATTGCCGCCCCTTCGGCGGGTGCGGCATTTCCAACAGCAACCGGCATGGGTACAACGAACACTGACGCAACATTTGAAATCAAAAATCCATTCAGTCCAAAATTACAAGAATGGCAAAATGAAATCCTTGACCGGAAACAGGAATTAAAGGACCTGCAATCGGCCAATGGTGTTGATGCGCCACACCTGGTACGCACGACCGAATTTCCGGACACCTATGCCGATTTGTCTTTTTCCGAACGCATGGAAAATGCAGCGGCGGGCTATGAACCATACAAAGACGCCCGCGCATACAAAGAAATTAAAATAGAGTCCCAAGAAGATTATTTGATAAGACAAGAAAAAATCAAACGTCGCCAAAACGCATATTGCCAACAAAACCGCAACAGTTATTTGGCAATGAAGACAGATTTGAAAACATTACAAGATTGTCGTACACGTGGTGTAAAATTTGCCGATTGCAAAATCAAGGGGACATATTAATGAAAAAAATAATATTCATCTTGGTTGCAACTTTTTATGTCTTTAATGATTGTATTGCATTAATGTGGAACGACCCCGGCATAGTTCCTGTACAATCCATCAGCGACCACCGCTGGCGCGACGCAAACACCGGACGTCTGATTAACGTTCAGGGAATGCCTGGGGTCGCTACACCTACTCCTACACCTACATCTACTCCTACACCTACATCTACGCCAGCACCTACATCTACTCCTACACCTACATCTACTCCTACACCTACATCTACGCCAGCACCTACATCTACACCTACACCCACTCCTACGCCAGCACCATCATCAACTGGCGGTGGCACAACCACAACCCCAGCCAAAGGCTGGAAGGGAATGTCCAAGGGGGCCAAGGTCGGAACTGCATTAACTGCAGTATCTGGGGCGGCCATGGTATATTCTGGCACCGCGGGACAACAGGAACACGACGGCTGGGATTTGGCATCTGGTGTTGGTGGCGGTGCGATGACCGGCGCTGCAATCGGCAGTGCGGTTCCCGTGATTGGCACGGGCATTGGCGCGGTGGTTGGTGCGGTTGTTGGCGGTTTAATAACTGGCTCACAACTGTTTTCAGAAAACGACTGTTTATACGACCCCGTTATAACAAACGAACAAGGCGGTCCGGCATTTACATGTTGCAACACCGTATTTAACAAGGGCGAACGATACGCAAAAATCGGCGATTATATGTTTTGCGATACAACAAATGAAAACGGTCAACCATATGCCGGCGTTCGTCAGTGTTTGCAGGGGGGCTCGGCAACAGAACTGTCTTGGTGGGACGGTCTATGGGAAGATGACGCCTGGTCAGCAAGTTGTACAGAACGTTGGTGCAACAATAATAAACCACCGCACGACAACGTAATCCCAATTGCAGACCCCGAAAACTTTTGCTGGAAATGGCAATTAGCGGACGGTTCTAACGGCTCCACAGGGGGAGGGACGGGCGGTGGCATTACTACCGACCCATACACCGCAACAATCAACAAATTACAATCAGCCATTCGTGCATATGAATCACAATGTGGCACAGTTGAATAATGCGCAAATTATATATACTGTTTTTGCTGACGTTAATCTTACCTGCACACGCCGATACCGAATGTGCATCGCGTGTATTTGCCGATGCGATGGCGCAAACCGCCGATACGGTTGATGAAGGCGCGCACGAAACAGACATTAAAACATGGATTTATCAAACATTTGCATTGCCCAATATATTACAGGACGTTCTGAACTGTCCCGAAATTGCCAACATACCCGACGACAAAACAATTAAATTTACCCCCGTGCAATATATATTCCAGGGCGGTCGCGAAATTATTGTAAATTATGAAACGCAACCACGGGTTTTGAAACAGCGATTAATGCTGGGGAATAAGCGCGACCTGCCATCTGGTGGGGACAGTCCACGCATCGGTGCAACCGGCGATGACGCGATATGGACCAATACCGACCCCGCATGGTATGGAATTATGGTTGTACAACATGGCGCATTAAACGCATTTGTTGGTCCCGATAAAAACAACACAATATCACTGAATTACATAAAAAATAATATTGATAAATTATATCCATCTGGCAACGGCGGCAACTGCACAGACCGCAGCGCAAAATCCCGCGATACTACCGCCATAAATACGGTGATGTCGGAACACACCGTTAATATTGAAGATGATTCCAACGATTACTATGTTGCAGGCGATGTTAATTTACAATGGATATCATATGCCGAAATGGCGTTGGACGTTGTCATTACCGTTGCAACATTCGGTGCGGGTACTGTTATATCTGGCGTGGCAAAGTCCGCCCGTGCATCACGCGCATTAAAGGGGTTGGGAACAACAATAAAAACATTATCTAAATCAGACGATGTTATAAAATACGTCCGTGCCACACGCGATGCGGCGCGCCTGACCGACGAAATCAAGGCATTGGACACGGTCGCCGACGCCACAAAAATCGCCGATAAAACACGAGAACTGGACAAATTAAACGACACAATAAAAACACTTGAATCCGCCGACGATGTAAAAAAATATCGCGACGCAACACGCACATATTCTGAACTGAATGCGTATCGACACAGTCTGCGCGGTCTGCGTGCAA
>JAGBSK010000019.1 GCA_017631895.1 Alphaproteobacteria bacterium
ATACTTTACATGCATGGACCAATTTTGCAGTACCGCAAACGACGCATATCGTCGCTGCATTTGTTCGTCCAAGTTATCCGAAATTCAATCACGCGAACGCGCCCTGACGAACGCATCGGACCAATTATCTGATTTCCACAACCTGAACATGGCGGTCATAGACAAAACCGCGGCCGAGGTTGCGGCCATGACATCCGCCACAGCCGGGGAATACACCCAATCCATATCAAAAGACACATCCGCCAGCGCATCCCAACTTGCCGGCATAAGCGAGGTTTTATCAAAAACAAAAAACAAATCCCTGTCAACCCAGGGCACGCTGGACATCGCCGGCAACATAAATGAAATATGGTCAACAACAGATTTGGCCGGTGGCACAAACATCGCCAACCTTACGGGCGAGGCTTTATACAACGCAGTCCACGCCCAATGCTCGCAAATGGTCATAGACAAATGCCCCGACCAAACGACCCAAACGATGGTAGTATCTGCGTATGGCATGTATATCGAAAACGACTGTTCATTGCTGATAAACCAACTGGATAAAAAATTAACAAACGCAAACGCCACCATACGTGAAAGCGAACGCGAAATGAACCTGGCACGACTTGAGAATTATAATGCACACAATTCCACATCAATCAACGACTGTATTGCCCAGGTGCGCGCCGACATCACCGCGGACACCGCATGCGGCACAGACTATGTACATTGCCTGGACATAACGGGACGTTATCTTAACATCGAAACTGGCGAACCGATTTACAGTCCGAATTTCTATCAACTGGAATCCCAAGTATCATTAACTGGCGACATACTGACCAACGAAACAAACCGCCTGTTGGTTGCAGAACTGAACAAGAAACGAAATTATGCATCGCGCGGGCTGGACACTTGTCGCGATATTGCCGACGCTGTTTGGGACGAATTCATGCGCCAGGCAATTACTGAAATTTATCAGGGACAACAGGAACGCATTCGCGACGTTAAAAACGAATGTCTGGACGTTGTGAACAATTGTTATGATACACAAAGCCAATCCTTGAAAGATTTTAGCAACGTCAAAGACCAATTATTACTGGGTTCACGCCTGGAACTGTCCGAAGAAATGTGTCGTGAAAAACTGGACGCATGCAGCAACCTGTACGGTGGCGGTTCCCATGGCATGGCGGAATTATTAACCGCAATGTACAACATTACCAGCCAAACAATTGCAAAATCTTGTCAAACAACACTGCAAGATTATGCCAAAAATCTATGCGCGGTCCCCAGCAACGACAGCCTGCACGCATATCCATTTGCATGCCGCGTCTATGCACCTGGCGAACAAATATATGCAACCATCCACGCATGCAATATTAAAACCCAAAGCGACCTGTCCGACTCAAGCACAGATATTAACGACACCAATACCGGCGGGAACACGGGTGGCAATACAGACGGTGGAAATATCAGCGGCGGTTATTCATGCCCAACATACACGAAATATACGGCTTGTAATCCTGGCTACTTCATGACATATAATGGCATCTATAACGGCACACCAATGGTCGGTAACACATGCTCACCCTGTCCCAAGGATTGCACATGCGGCAAAGAAAACGACGACGATCCAAGCAACAAACCAATATGCGAAACCGAAACTTCCACAGACACGACGGAACCAAGTTTGTGTGGCGATGATTACGTGGGCAGCCTTTATCACAAACTGGCACGCTATGCCATGCAGGCATGTGTCCGCCCATCAGAATCGGACAACGCATTGCCCGCAACGGTACTGCAAGACATCAATGTGGTAATGGACAAAATCCGCGTCGACATGGCAAACACACTGTCCGACGAATGTGAACGCCTGGGCGGTGTCTGGGTTGATACCGTTTGGATTGACAAAGTCGAAAACACAACATGTTGCGCAAATGGACAATGCACAACGGGTGACGGCACAACAAAAATAACCGATGGTTGCCATGACATCACAGGCGACACTATGTTCAAAACATTCTATTCGGAAACATCCGCCAATACCAAGTGGGGATATTGCGCCACCCCTGACACGCAAACAACAACAAATTCCAGCTCAAACACAAACACCGATACATAAACAGAAACGTCGCAATAACCCCAACTTGCAGGACAAGCCAAAATTTGATAAAATACATAGCAACAGGAAAAAGAAATGAAAAACATTATTAACAGCTCTTTGCTCTTTACTCTTTGCTCTTTATTTATGGGTGCCACACATGCCGCAACCACCCCATGGTGGTTGCAACCAACCGTTTGCCGTCTGGACCCAACGGATTGCTATTCCGCAATGGGCGCCGGCTTTGATTCAGAAATGTGGGACGCAACCAGTAATTGCTGGGGCATGAAGTATATATGCCCAGACGCCTTGACAACATCACACACCGCACCTCAATTAATTGGACGCGCCGAAATTGCACGTGGCACAAATATAAGCCAAGACTTTGACACAGACCTGCTGGCCGCCGATGGCGACTGCTTTGGTCGTCGCAAAACCGCAACGGGTGGCACAACCGCGTCTGTCAACGGCAAATACGTCAACGTATGGTGCCCCGGAATCCTGGACAATCCGGACGAAACACTAACATACGGCGAAATAACATATGGCACCCAACCAACCTGCACGAAATTGGCTGAAAATGGTTATGTTGGAATAGAAAACGGACGTTGCTGGGGTAAATATTTTGATAGTGCCAAATACTTTATAGAATGTGGCACCACTCTGGAACCGACCCGTTTGATTGTACTGAACGGCGCAGACTATACAGCACCGATGAATGGCGCCCCCGTGGACGAAGATGCGGCGGAACGTATATTTGAAAAAATGTATTCCACATCTCAGACGCAACGCGCCAAATATTATAAAAACTAATCCAAGAACATATAAACAACAGTTTATACAAGTGATAAGTGGTGGCGCTATAATGTGCGACATTCGTCGCACACATCCACTAACCACTAGCAAAAATCCCGCCATCCGGCGGGATTTTTATTAACGCACATGAGCCCAAATTTCATCGTGGCTGTACCCAGCCAACATACAACCATTACCACGTTGGAACGGATTAAACACAGATTTTTCTTCTGCCTGTTCTGGTTCCACAACTGGCGTTTCAACCACTAGTTTCGTCTTCAAAACAGAATTCAAAGACGCCATATCATTCAGATTGTATTGCTTTACAATACAAACTCCGCCATATACACACTTTCCAGATTTTTCATCTAAATGTCCACAATTCATACCCATACAAGTTGCCATAACAAATCCTTTTGTTTTATTTTACCGCCGCCAATATTAACACAGGATTTTATTTTGTCAACTTGTTTTTATTCCTAAGAAACCATAACAGAAACTGATTATATCGTCATACGTTCCGCGATTTGCTGCTGAACATATTCATCTTCGCTGTTATACAGGGGCCAATTACCATTTGCCAATTCTTCCATTGATGTAAGTGGCTGATTCAATCGGGCACGATACAACCACAAATTAGACATAACACGTTTTATATAACTACGCGTTTCATAGGCCGGAAAACTTTCAATATACAACAACGGATCATATGTATAGAAAGATTTTTCAAACTTTACCATGGTCCCCATACCCGCGTTATAAGCCGCCAACATCTTGATAATACTGTTTTCAACACGGTCATGCCCCAACAAATCAACAATATATTGCTGCCCCAGGAACATGTTGTGTTCCGGGTTTGACATGTCCATTTGGGTTATATCTAATTTATTTGCACGCGCCACACGTTTAGCGGTACTGGGCATCAATTGCATCACACCATTTGCCCCCGCCCCTGATTTAGCAGAAACCCGGAAATTACTTTCTTGCTTGGTAATCGCCAACAACAACGCCCTATCAATTGACCAACCACCCAACGGTTCCCAATCTGGCAACGGGTATTGTGCCGAATAAATAATATCATCATCAATTTCCAGAATTCCCCGATCCTTGATAACGGATGCAGATTGTATCGAAACGCGCGGCAATCCGTACGCGGACGCCACAGAATTTACCGCATGTAATGTTCGGTCAGATGATTTTGAAGTGATTAAATATTTCAAATATTCTTCCGCCCTGTCTTTGCGCCCGATTTGCAACAACGCCAATGCCACTTTACCATATTTTGTTTCACGCAGTTCGTCAAAATCTTCGTCCGAAACATCCTGTTCAAAAAATTCATATTCTGGAACCTGTCCCAACATGGTTGCAGACAAAGCCCCATAAAACGCCATCGGATGCGTTGCCGCAATACGCCAGTATTTCTTAGCCACCTCACGATCGCCCTTGAAATCAGCGGCACGCCCCGCCCAAAATGCAGCCTCGGTCTTGCGTGCATTATTTATCTGGGGCAAATCCAAAATCCGACTAAAATACTTTTGCGATTCAGCATAATTTTCTTCCTTGAAATAAAGCAACCCCATCGCCCACAAACCATATTCAGAATTTGCATCAGATGCAACAAACCCCCACTTTTTCGCCAATTCCATTTCACCATTTGTATAATATATAAAAGACAAACGTCCCGCCAAACGTCCATAATCAGATTCTGTTAATTTCTTCTTAAAATTTTTATCTTCCAGAATTTCACGCGCCACCTTGGTCGAACCGGTACGAATCGCACGTTTGAATTCATTAATCTTTTTTTCCGCCGAACCAGAATATTTTTTTGCCGTCCATGTTTCAGACTGCGCCGTTTCAATTGATTCAGACCCCGATATAGTGTTAGGTACACGCGCCTTGCGAACCGTAGCCTTTTTAATCTTGGCCAATTTTTCCATACGCACGGCACCCGGCATATCGTAATATTTTTCCATCCATGCCACAATTTCCTTGCCACGGGTATGATAAGTATCTGAAATATACCGCTGATACAAAACCTCGTTCATTAACAGGGGATCAGCAATTTGGCTTTGTACATTGATTGCCGTATTTATTTTTTCTTTGTCCTGCAATTCAAAAACCTGGGCATAAAGACTTGCATCAACGTCTGTTAAAATTTGTGGCAAATCCGCAGCTAAAATATTCAGCGGCAAAATCAATCCGATAAAAATCATGAAAATCTTTTTCATCTTATATCATCAGAACAGCGATGTTTTTGGCAATTTACAAACAATTGCATCATCTGCATCCTCGGGTATCTGGTCGATAATTTTTCTAAAATCGGAAACACGTGAAAACTTGCGATAAACTGACGAAAAACGCACAAACGCAATCGGATCCAGATTTAACAAAGAATCAGATACCATCTGACCAACCTGGGCACTGGTAACAGTATCATCCGCCGTTTCCGTTTCCAATCTGCGCTGAATAGACGCAACCAAGCGTTCTATTTGTTCATCACCCACATCACGATTACGGCACGCCAACTTAATACTGCGACGCAGTTTTTCACGATCAAAAGGCTCTAATTTTCCGCTATTTTTGCGCACAACCAAGTCGCGCATTTGAACGCGTTCAACCGTCGTAAATTTCGCGCCACACTGTTCACAGACACGTCTGCGACGAATAATCGCATCCTCGATATCTGGGCGCGAATCTGTAACACGGCTATCCGTAGAATTGCAATATGGACATCTCATAACACATATACGGTAGCAATCAAATCCATCCATATCAAGTAATTTTATCATTCTGCAAAAAAATGCATTTTTATAAAAATCAAGTGCTTTATTTCAAATTCGTATTTTTACCCCAAAAAAAACACCCCAAAAATGTGATAAAATATATATCAGAAAACTGCGAGAGAGATGAACAAATACCTGAACCAGATTTTATTGGGCGATTGCATAGAACTGATGCGTGGCATTCCCGACGCATCGGTTGACGCAGTATTTGCAGACCCACCATATAATCTACAATTGGGTTCAAAAACACTCTATCGCCCCGAAGATCAAACTGCCGCACGTGCCGTTCGCGACGAATGGGATTCTTTTGCGTCCCCGGCTGAATACGATGAATTTACACGCGCATGGCTTGCGGAATGCAAGCGCGTATTAAAACCAAACGGTGCATTATGGACAATCGGCAGTTATCACAACATATTCCGTGTTGGCACCGCCTTACAGGATATGGGTTTCTGGATTTTGAATGATATCGTCTGGGTAAAAACAAATCCAATGCCAAATTTTCGTGGCACACGCTTTACCAATGCACACGAAACATTAATCTGGGCAACACCAACAAAAACAGGCAAATACACATTCAATTACGAAACAATGAAAAAATTGAATGGTGGCAAACAAATGCGTTCAGATTGGGATTTGAACATCTGCCTGGGCGACGAACGCATCAAGGGTGCAGACGGCAAAAGCCTGCACAACACCCAAAAACCACTTGATTTATTACATCGTGTAATTTTGGCATCTACCAAACCGGGCGACGTCATCTTGGACCCATTTATGGGATCTGGCACAACGGCGGCGGCGGCACGCGAACTGGGACGTCAGTTTATCGGGATTGAACGCGATGAAACATACGTTGCTGCGGCACGCGAACGCGTTGCAAATGTTAAACCAATCGACCTGTCAGAAATCGAGGTTTCCAAACCAAAACGCGACGAAATCCGTGTTGCATTCAAAGAATTAATTGACGCAGGCCTGCTGTATGTTGGACAGACATTGGTCAGTCCACGCGGCGAACGCGTTATGATAACCCACGACGGTCAATTAACACACCAATTATATGGCAAAGCATCAATCCATGTAATGGCGGCAAAATTGCAACGCAGCGTCAGTTTTAACGGTTGGGATTACTGGTCTGCACAGAAAGCAGACGGCACATTGGTTGCAATTGACGAATTACGCAAATATGTTCGCCAAATCAAATCGAACATAAAACAAGCCGCATAAAATCACCCCCACATCGGGACATTTTCTTAGATAAATAAAAGTTTAGATAAGTAAAATTAAACAGAATTTTTGTAAAAAAATTCTGTCATCCCGCGGCTGGACCGCGGGACACAGGTCGTAGAATCCTTATTATTTGTGCGCATTTCATGCGCATAACCTAGGTTCCGGGGCCAAGTCCCGGAATGACAATGTTCTTAATTTTTTAACAATATAAAAACTTAGATAAACTTTTATTTATCTAAGTATTATTTATTCATTAATTGAACTTTGCACCCCTGTCCCACGAAGTTTTAACGAAGTGGGATTGCACTCTGAACTCTAATAAAAATCCCGCTTTCGCGGGATTTTTATTCACACGCACCATGCGATTTTGCAACAGGATAGTTTTCTATACACGCGCTGCCCGACACTTTACACGCCGTACGAACCAAGGTTGTCGTTGGCGCACCCGCCGGTTTATAGTTAAACTGGGCATCTGCACACTGCTCTAAATCACCAAATGTCGCACATGTATTCTTCCACGATTGACAATCTGAAATCGTCGCAGTTGGCGCAACCACATCAGGCACCCGCAGATTCCACTTTACATAGAAATCTTTCAGCGTACCAATTGAATGCGACTTGTTAAATCCAACCTGCTCTAACCCATCACCAACACGACAATTAATATTATTGCGTTCAACGAATGCGGTAATTGCCGTTGCCAAACCACCGGTCCCAGCACCAACCGCCGCACCAATACCAATACTTTTTGCCATATTGGATTTTTCACCATTAACCATCAAATCCGTCAAATCTTTACCGAACACAGAATTCAAACGCTTTAATTCCGTTTCAACATTAGATGCCGTAATACACTTGCCTGATTGTGAACAATAAATACCCTCACCGTTTTTCTTGTCCAAATTTAACGCTTTTAACGTACAATCCTGACCGTCCATAAGACTCTTATCTGTTTCAGAAACACTAGTATAGATTATCTTATTGTCGTCTAACCAGTTCTTACAGGCTTCAACACTACCCTTGCTACTACATTCCCTGTGCAGGGCATTTTTGCACGCATTAACAGTCTTGTGATTATTGGTAATACACCATGGCGCAACCGCCTGCACACCCGCTTCTTCCCCACTTGTTGTATTAAACGGCAATTCAATCGTAATGGACGAAGAATACAAATATTCCGCATCCTTGCATTCTGCTATTGCGGTTTCATATTGATAATATTTATCAAACAATTTCACAATTTCATCACAACTTTCTGGCGACACAATCTTGTCAGATATTACAACATCATCCTGCAGATATTCATTCAAAATACCAACCGCACGCCCATCCTTTAATTCTTCCATCAACAGTTCACGATGCTTATCACGCGTACAATCAAACTCACGTTTGCCATGCCCCGCAATCGCACCGATACCGGCGCCCAAGACAGTACCACCACCAATACCAACAACGGCAACCGTACTGGTATCATTCATCAACGAGAACCCGAACAAATCTTTATTGCAACTGAACGTTTCGCCCGCCGCCTTCCATACCTCGGCCGGTTTATCATCACCCGCGGCACCGAACAGCCAACTGTTTGAAATATGCTTGTCCTTGTTATAGGCCGCGACACGAATCAAACACGTTGCAGATTCCGCATCCCAGCGTGCATAATGCCCACGCGATCCATCAACGCCCGGGTTACCATCATTAACCTTAACCCCCTGGGGATTTGTTTTAATCAGCATATTACCCTGCTGACCATTATATGCACCAACGGTCTTATTGTATTCTGCGGTTGTTTTACCACCATTTGCCACCGCACTGAACGAAGAACCATACGTATTCTTGTCCAACAGGCGACACGTATTTTCCGCCTGATTAGGCGTCAGACCCGTTTTACGCAAAACAAAGTTATAATATTCTGGCTGAACCTTGCGGGAATTAAAGTCAATCCAAACATCCGCCGCAGAACGATAAACATTGGCACAATCACGGCGCACATCCTGCACACAGCGTTCCACCTGACTGATACACAATCCCATACCGTTTTCAACGGCATGACGCACTTCCTCGTTAAACAGATTATTCAATCCATTTGGCAACGCACCGTTGTTAACACAACGCAAAACGTCATCCATACACATATCAACGGTATATGCCGAATTTTTAACCCCGCCATCTGGACACTCAGGCACAATTGGGTCATCAGGCTCATCCGGTTCATCTGGATTATTTGGCAAACCTGGCACAGTTGACCCACCTGATGGAATATTCGTCGCCATATTACCAACCGAAATTATCGGCAAAGTGGGCATACTGGGCATACGTGCAACCGACGCAGAATCAGCCGCGGCCCGCAGACTTGGACGTCCCGTCGCCGCATCCGCCACAGAAATCATCGCGCAAACCACCATCGATACGGCAGACATCCCAAACATTTTGAATAATCCAGACATAAAAATCCCCCCTAAATCTATCCCCCACATTATACCACAAAAAAACCCATAAAAAAGCACTTTTTAGCACCACAAATAACATTGACAAAACTATTTTATTGTCTATAATACCAACATGAACAAAATTTTAGATTTTATCAAATCGCACAAATACGCCATTATATGGACACTGTGCTATGTTGTAATAACATGGGCAATTTTATATTTTCTGTTTGATTTTTCAATATTTTCATCCGTCCAATGGCACCACCTGATGCGCGCCCAACTGCACGGATTCCCGGGCTTTGTATTCGGCATATTGATTCTGGCGGCACTACCATTGTACATTGCCACAACAACACTTATCATTCACACAAAACAACCCCTGATTACAATTCCAATCCCAAAAATCAAGATACCGGCTTTTTTGAAATCATCAACCCCAGAACCAACACCGGCACCGACATCAGAATCCGAAACACCCGCTCTGGGTCCAGACGAAGTGGACACCCCAATCGAATTACCCCCCGACATGCCGGCGGAATTACGCGTTGCATTTATTCGCGCCCGCAACAATATCGGTCGCACCCAAACCTCTGCGTTCAACGCCCCCCAACAAACACTAACCCCAGATACATCCGCCACACCAGAAATTGATGAAACATCATTTCCGTTGCCAACCGATTTTGATATAGACTTACCAACACCTGATATAGATACAATGCCAACATTTACCGAAATAAATTTTGACGACCCAGAACCTGACAACGACACACAAACCAACACAAACGATAATTCTGAATTGATTAAATACTTAACAAAAAACAATAAACCGTACTCAAGCTACGACAACATTGTCATCACTGACACTCACGCAATTATCACACACAGCGACCCCGATTTCTGGGTCGCAGACACCGACAATTGGTTCGCCGCCGGACGCACATGTCCATCACCAATAATCGCGGTTCAAAACGCCGCAGCAACGCACAATCGCATACCGACAATATACCTGGCTACGAAAAACATTATGGACATCGACAAATTGATACCAGAATGGCAATCCGCCGGCATCACCGTCATAACAGATTTATCCGAGATATAAAAAAATCCCGCTGGTCAGCGGGATTTTTAATTACCTTTCCGGTTAATTATTTCGCAGCTTCTTCTGCTACTTCTTCAACCTTTTCTTCTGCAACTGGTGCAACCGCAGCTTTCTTAGCATTTACATCACGATCGACCAATTCGATAATCGCCATTGGCGCTGCGTCACCATAACGGAAACCGGCCTTCAAAACGCGTGTATAACCGCCATTACGGTTTGCATAGCGTGGCCCCAAAACTTCGAACAACTTTTTAACAGTTGCCGCCGACGCATTACCCAATTCAGACGCCGTCAAACGACGATTTGCAACAGAATCAACCTTGGCACGTGTAATCAGTTTTTCAACAACACTGCGCAAATCTTTTGCCTTTGGCAAAGTAGTTTTAATCTGTTCTTTTTCAATCAAGTTTTTTGCCAGACCAATAAACAAGGCCTTGCGTGCATTTGTGTCGCGATTGAATGTACGACCTGCTTTCATATGTCTCATCTGATTACTCCTTTGGTTTCTGCCCACCACCGTTTGATGGGATTCGTGAGACGCCACAACCTGACCCATTTGGCCAGTACTGTGGGATTAAATTCGCTTTATTTTATATAAATTCCCGCAAATTGCAAGAAATTATTAACCCCCCCTTGCATCGCAAGAAATTAAATTATGTGAGAGTATTGGAAGTGTTCGCCGTTTCGTAGTGTACAGACGCTACATGAGAAACGGCGCAACACGACAAGACTCCACAGAATTTAATTTATTTGTAGGGGTCTTCGTACTTCTTAGCCAATTCCGCAATATTTTCTGGTGGCCAACCTGGTACTTCCATCCCCAGGGTCAGACCCATTGCCTCTAATTGGACCTTGATTTCGTTCAAAGACTTGCGACCAAAGTTTGGTGTTTTCAACATATCTGCTTCGGTCTTTTGTACCAATTCACCCAACCAGTTAATCTTGTCATTCTTCAAGCAATTGTTTGCACGAACCGACAATTCCAGTTCATCAACATGCTTTAACAATTTTGGATCGAATGGCAACGCATCTTTTGCTTTGTCATCTTCGCTGACGACATCAGACTGAGATGGGTCTTCAAAGTTAATGAATACAACCAACTGGTCTGTCAAGATACGTGCAGCAAAAGCAATTGCATCTTCTGGGGAAACCGCACCGTTTGTCTTCACGGTCAGTTCCAATTTGTCATAGTCCGTTGATTGCCCAACACGTGTTGGCAAAACATCACTTGCCACATTCAAGATTGGCGAGAAGATAGAATCCACCGGAATCACACCCAATGGCAAATCAGTCGCATGCTGGGACGCAGGCACATAACCACGGCCCATACCCAAAGTGATTTCCATATCCAGGTTTGCGCCCTTGTCCAAAGTGCAGATTTCTGCATCTTTGTTCATAACCTCGACACCACCTGTTGTTTCAATCATGCCCGCTGTTACAACGGCCGGCCCCTTAACCTTCAAATATGCTTTGTGCTGACCTTCACTGATTGCCTTGAAATAAACACCCTTCAGGTTCAAGATGATATCTGTCACATCTTCACGTACGCCAGATATGCTGGAAAATTCATGCTGAACACCATCAATTTTGATATAGATTGGTGCACACCCCTGCAACGACGACAACAGAACACGACGCAAAGCCGTACCCAATGTCAAACCGAACCCCTTTTCCAATGGTTCCGCGACCAAAGTTGCAATATTTGGATTATGTTCATCTGTTTTGATTGTCAGCTTTTTAGGCTTAATCAAAGTCATCCAGTTTTTTTCAATCATTTATATTTCCTTTTAGCTTAGTTTATCATTTTCGCCAAATGGCCATGCACAAAATGCGCATTTCGGCGCAAATTTTATACTACAATTCCTCAAAAGTCAATAATTTATTCTGTAAAAAACCACACAAGAAATACTGATAAAAATAAAGCGTTATTGCAACGTTTGTGTTTTAAGGAATTAAAAACTTTGTCATCCCGTGGCCAAGCCACGGGAGGACAGATTTTTTTTACAAAAATTCTGTTTATGTTTGCCCCACTAACCACTAAAAATCCCCCAACCGGGGGATTTTTTATGGTATTTGTCTTACATTTTTATACTGGTTGTTGTGGTTGTTGGGTCCATGAATTCTTTGCAGGCGAGACCCTCGAATGTTTGGTCAACCGTTGTTGTTTTCTTGCCTCCGCCGATGTTTAATATGTCACCGCCACCCTTGCAGCCGTTGCCACCAAGCAAAGTGAATCCGCCACTTTTACATGTTGTGGATGTGTCTGTGGTAATGACCGCTTCCATATCTGAACACATGGTTGTTGTGGTTGTTAATGTGCATGTATTGCTGTTTGACGAATAGACTGCGGACATA
>JAGBSK010000020.1 GCA_017631895.1 Alphaproteobacteria bacterium
AAACTTGGTGCGGGCGAAGGGAATCGAACCCTCGTCTTCAGCTTGGGAAGCTGACGTGCTACCATTATACCACGCCCGCAAAAGACATACGCGATATTACATCAAAGCAAAACATTTGTCCAGAATTATTATCTTGTTTTCGCCAACAATTCGCGCGCAACATCATAAACCGTGCGACCATTAACCGGCGCAACATGTTTATAGTTTAACTTTGCGACATCATTATTATCAATCTGCAAACAATGTCCCATCGCCCCATCAGGTTGCCCGGACGGCACATACTTACCCAAATTATTGTCTGCCACGCGACCGACACTGCTGACATTAGTCCACAAATCATAATACACATCCATACCACGAACATTTGGCACACCAAGCACAAAAACACCATTATGTGGACTTTCAACTGTCAATCCACTTGCGCGCAACGCATTAACAACACTCATAAAAGCGACCTGTGATCTAACATCATTAAAACCACACAAAGAAATACGAATTGCCGGCGCCAAAAAATCACTACGCACAACATCATTCAATATCTTAAAGACTGGCTGAATATTGTTATGAAACGCGTCCACAGAAATATCCATCGACATTAAAATATTGTTACGATATGCAGCATTGGCAAAATCGCGCAAGATACGACTGCGCATTACATCATTGCCACCCCACACGCCGTTTGTCTTTACAAATGGCGCCATTTTATGCTGCGCAGCAATATCCAAACAACGTGGCATATATTCAATCTGATTATGGAAATAGGGCGCCATTGTTTCACCGCCTGTGAACACCATGTATTCCCACTTGGGCATTGGCATAGCATTAAATTCGGCGATATATTTTTCAACCTTGTCCAACGACATAATATTTGGCACAACATCTGGACCGCTACACTCGCTACAATGTGCACATTTCAAATTGCACCAATTGGTATTTTTTAATGCGAAACTAATTTTATCATACATCATATTATCTATGCCTGCTTCTAGTTTTTACACGCCGTTTATTATTGTTATATTTTCCCTTTCTTTTTTCTGTATCTTTTTCTTTTTTTAATTTTTTACACACAGCCACACGCACGTTTAAAATCGTATGTTCTAATTCCGTATGTATATCATAGTGATAGTCCATTTGATACACACAATCGCCCTTAGATGCGTTATTACAATGCCGGTGCATTGGCTGCAAATTATCAACGGAATCCGCTCCCCCTGCCACTTTTGGCACGATATGATCCCACGTAAAATCGTTTATATCATAGATATATTCTTTACACCATGGGCACACTGGATAATGCCCCATTGCAATCAATAAAGAATAAATTTTTTTCAAATGTCGTCTGGTTAATAGTTCTGGATTATTCTCTAACGACCGCAACATCATCAAGATTTCATTTGGACGCATAAATCCCCCATTAATGCTTTCCCGATGTTGGAATTTGCAACAACTGCTTTGGGTAAATCAAATCAGGATTTGAAATTGCATTGCGTTCCGCGATAACGCTGAACAAAACCCCACGACGCAGAAAATTACGCGCAATAATCCACAAACAGTCCCCACGACGCACAGTATAATATGTATCATCATCGCCAGTCATTTCTGGCATAACAAATTTATGCATAACCGTGCCAATGGTACGTCCATCGCCGTCATGCATACGCACCGCCAATTCATATTCTTTGCCACTTTCCAGTTCGCCAACATCCGCCCCAAGACCAAAATGACGATGGTCGGAAACGCGTGCAAAACCCATATATTCACCATTCAACGCCAATGACACACGCAAACGAGGCAAACCATCGCCCGAAACAACGATACGCCCTGTATCAAGATAGTCTATTTTTGAAACCGCCAAATCACCATCGCGCAACATGGCCGGCGCCTGCAACAACGTACTGCCTTCTTTGGTCATCAATAATGACACAGAATTTTCCACCCCCGCATCCGACACATATACAAAAACCTTGTCAGATGATTTTATCTCGGGTTCTGTTCCCAATAATGCAATAGTATAATTACCCGGCGTCCACGCATGCGCAGACGTATAAACAAATTCACCCGCATAGTCTGTGCGTTCCGTCGCAACAATCTTGTTATTCACAACAATAGAAATATTTTGATGAGGCAACCAACGCCCCGCGATAACAATATCGCCATCTTTTTCAATACGAACAATATCAAATGTTGGGACTGTAATTTCATTAACTTTTTGTACAACCGGTTCTGGCACAGTCGGCACGACAATAACACGCGGCTGGGTTACGCCACGAATAAACATAGCCCACACTGCAATAAAGATTACCAACATAGCACACAAAATCGGAAACCAGTATGCACGCAGCACACCATGACGTTCACACGCCACAGCGTCGCCATCCGCAACCGCCACAGCTTGCTTTTTATTTGACGGACGCGCAAACATATTCAAAGACTTCAAAAAACCACGCGTATATTCACGACGATTTTCCTGCCAGTCATTCTGTTGTGCAATCGCATCATTAATCATATCATCCGTAGAACGTTTTGTTTTTCCCATAATGTTATTCTTGTTCTGTTTTAACATATACAAATCTCCTGCGCGCTGAATTATTTTTAATCTGGACAAATTATTTCAAATAATATTTCTTTGTCAACTTATTTATGGTATAATCTTACCAAAAACGGGGGATTTATATGAAAAAGATTGGCATTATGACGACTGGGGGCGATTGCAGCGGTCTGAACACCGCGATTCAGCGCATTATGACGGGTGCCCGTCTGCGTGGCTGGGATGTTTATGGAATTCTGGACGGCACAGACGGTCTGTGCGTAAATCCGCCCGCCGTCATAAAACTGGACGATATGTTATTACCGATTGAAAATGCACGCCTTGCGGGCAGTTTTTTGCACAACGGTCGCGCAACCGCGCTTAATTTTGAAACCGCCGCCGAAACTGGTCGAACTGAGTCATTCAACAAACAATTGCGCAAATCATTGCGTGCATTACAGTTTGACGCATTGATTTTAATTGGCGGCAACGGCAGTTTATCACTTGCCTGGGCAAATCGTGAAATCTATCGCGATTTACAGTTAATCTGCATTCCAAAAACAATCGACATGGACATACCGTTAACAGACCGCACAATTGGCTTTGATACCGCGGTTCAGCAATTAACAACATTCTGCGACCAATTAATGTTGACGGCACGCAGCCACCACCGTTGGTTTGTTGTTCAATCCATGGGGCGCGATTGCGGCATGCTGGCATTACACGCAGGCGTCGCCGCTGGCGCATCTGCAATTTTGATTCCAGAAATAAAATTTGACATTAATAAATTGGTTGAACATATCAAAAAATCTAATTCAGATTACGGTATTATTATCGTTTCCGAAGGAATCACATTACGCGGTCATTCGGGCCGTCCCGCCGACATGATTTCACGTAAATTGACCGCCGCCGGCATCGTAAATCGAACGGCATTTCCAGAACACACACAACGGGCGGGCGACACCACCGCAACGGACCGCATATTGGCAACCCGTTTTGCAGATTGCGCCCTGAACGCAATCGATAACGGCGAAACGTATGTTATGACGGTCCTGGAATGCGACAGCGTTCACACCATACCACTTGCCGAATTCGTCTCATCAGGAGATTGTGTTTCCGACCCAAAAATCCCAGAACTGATGACATCGAACGCATACGTTTCACCAGATAACCCATTACTAAATATCGCGCACAACATGGGGATATATATCGGGGAACAGAAATAAAACAACCGCCACATGGCGGTTATTTTAACTATGCGTTTTCACCCGCCACACGTCCGCTGGCCCACGCCCAATGCAAATTAAAGCCACCCAAATCGCCCGCAACATCCAATACTTCACCCGCAAAGAACAACCCTGAACATAACTTTGATTCCATTGTTTTGGATGATACTGTATTGGTATCAACACCACCACGCACAACCTCGGCGCTGGACAAGCCATGATATTTAATTTTATCGCCCGATATAGACATTTGCGAAATACGCTGCGCAATCTGTACAATTTCGGAATCTTTACAGTCCGCGATATTACGTGTGTCATCACCTGCAATCCATTTTGCAACACGCGCCGGCAACCATTGCCCCAATACCCCCGCCACACTTTTTCGCCCCTGGGTCCGTTTTGCATTTCGCAACGCCCCGGCCACATCCATATCCGGCAACAGATTAACAGAAATACCATTACCTAAATCATATAAACTGGCACGATACACAGCCGGCCCACCAATTCCAAAATGTGTAAACAACAAAGAATCGCGCACTGTATTTTTTCCAATACTTATCAACGCTTCCAACGAAACACCCGCCAAATCTGACGACGCGCCCACAAACGACAAAGCACACAGGGCGGGGCGCACAGGAATAATTTTATGTCCAAATTGTTTGGCAATTTTATACCCCACGTCCGACACCCCAAACACACCAAACGACGTGCCACCGGTCGCAACAACCACAGATTTCGCCACACAGCCATTTACAATAAAATCATCGCCATTTTTTTCAACCTTGGACACGGTCGTATCATACACAAAATCCGCACCACGCGCGTCGTCCATTAATGCATTCAACACCACACCCGCACCATCAACACAGAAATATTGTCCTGCGCTTTTTTCTGTTAATTTAATATTATGCGCGTCCGCCCATTCAATAATATCACGTGGCGACACACGACTGATTGCGCCACGAACAAAGTCCCGATTTTCACCAAAATATCTGTCATATCGAACAGCCAAATTTGTAATATTACACCGCCCGCCACCAGACGCCACAACCTTGCGCCCGGGGCGCGCACCCATATCAAACACAATAACGCGCTTGCCACGCGCAACCAAAGCGCCCGCGGCACTAAGTCCCGACGCCCCTGCACCAATAATAATCACATCATAACACTTCATGTCTCATATCTCATGTCTCAAGATATAAAAAACCGCAACACGGTTTTTTATATCTGTATAACGCCATCTGCAAACTCGATTGATTTTGGCACCGCACCATCTGCACGACTGATAATCTGATTATTTTCGCCACGCACAATCGCATAACCACGCGATAAAACACTCTTATAAGACAGCGAATTTAACATCTGCCCCAGATGCGCAACCGCCTGATTCATACTTGCCATACGATTTTGTAAAACATTCGGGAACGCGGACACGACATCCATTTTTTGATGCGCAGATGCAATTTTTGCATTAACAATAATGTTCATCGTCCGACCCAAATCATCCAGTCGTTGTGCATGTTCCATCACCAACTGCTTTGGGCTTTTAATATTAATCGATTCTATACGCTGCTTTGCATTTATCAAACGCGTTGTAAAGTTCCCCGACAGACGCACCCACATATTATCTAATTCTTGAATCAGCGATAATTTCGTTGGCACAACCGCCTCGGCCGCACCGGTCGGCGTTGGCGCACGATAATCCGCCGCAAAGTCAATTAACATCCAGTCCGGCTCGTGCCCAACACCAGAAATCAACGGAATATGACTTGCCGCCGCCGCACGCACAACAATTTCTTCGGAAAAAGGCAACAAATCTTCCAGCGCGCCACCACCACGCGCCACAATGATAACATCAACATTGTTTTCACGATTAAAATATTCAATTCCCGCTGCAACTTCGGCCGCCGCGGTTGCACCCTGAACCGTCGCAGGATACAATAACACATGCACCGGAAAACGTTCCCGCAAACGATTTTGAATATCTTGAAACGCGGCACCGGTTGGACTGGTAACCACACCAATCCGTCTGGGCAACCGGGGCAGGGGCTTTTTTCGCGCTTCGTCAAACAAGCCTTCGCCCGCCAATTTGCGTTTGCGTTCTTCCAGCATTTTCAGAATCGCGCCCACGCCCGCCATTTCAATTTCGCTGGCAATAATCTGATAATTACTGCGTGCAGGATATGTTGTAAAACGCCCAGTTATAATAACTTCTAACCCATCTTCCAGTTTGAACGGAACGGGTGTACCACGCCAAATAATAACAGAAATTGCCGCCCCAGAATCTTTGATTGTCATATACATATGACCGGATGTTGCACGTGTAATTTGCGACAATTCACCACGAATTTTAATCCGCGGAAACGCCGTTTCCACAACCCCCTTTAACAGGGCGGACGCATCCGACACACTAAAAATTGTTTCACTATTAACAAACGGTTCTGGTTTTTGCATAAACATCACTCTTTTGCATTATTCTTGCGCACAAAATCCATATAATCCACACCAATTGAATGCAAGAACCGCACTACGGTATCTTGTGCTTCGCGATTAATCTTGACAGGGCGTCCCATTTCATACGGCACACGCAATTTGTCATAAACATACTGATCGTGCGTCAAATCAAAAACCTGAGCGGACTTTATATGTTGAACATAATAGTGCGGACCATACGTCCACAAATCACCAATATACATCAGCCGCCATTCCTTAGGCGCATCCATCAACGCAACAAACGAACAACTGGCAGCCTTGCAAAAACCGTACGCATCATATGGGAACAAACTATAATCATCGCCAATCGTGCGCGAAAAAGTCGCATGTTTTACAGAATCTAACTTAAAACTATCACGAAACAACAACACAAAATTTTTGGCCTGCATGCGCGCACGCGAATCCAGGTTCATCGTATCCAACAGGGAAATCAATGCCCGCGTTGCAGATTCAAACAATTGTTCTTTTTGCTTATCCATAGCCGAACTATTATACCACACCCCAACAAAAATTACAATTCCGTCAATGGCCAACGCGGACGCGGCGCAATTGGTTCGCACACAACACGCCCCACGCGATAGTTTTCAATCCCCGCCCACGCAATCATCGCACCATTATCTGTACACAAACTCATCGGTGGCGCGGCAAAGACCATTCCATTTTTCTTGGCTAATTTTTCCATAGCACCACGTATCGCGCTGTTTTTCGCAACACCGCCCGCCACAACCAGGGTCCTTGGTGCCACTTCACGCACACGCGAATCCGCCATTGCATTATTCAATCTGTTAACAATACAATCTACAACCGCCGCCTGGAACGATGCGCAGAAATCGTTTATATATTCGTCTGTTAACGGCAAATCCGCCCGTGATAAAAACGTGCGCGCGGCTGTCTTAATTCCACTGAACGAAAAATCACAGCCCGGCTTATCACACAACGGACGCGGAAAATCAAACGCACGCGGATTTCCATCTTGAGCCCGCTTGTCAACAATTGGCCCACCCGGATACCCCAGCCCCAGCATCTTTGCCACCTTATCATAAGCCTCGCCCGCACTGTCATCCAATGTCTGCCCAATTAACTCATACTGTCCAACACCACGCACCAATAAAATCTGACAATGTCCACCCGACGCCAACATTAACAAATAAGGAAACTCAACCGACAAATCCGCCCCCGCGCCATCCGCAGACGCTGCCGCCAATCGTGGCACCAACGCATGTCCTTCCAGATGATTTACTGCAACTAACGGTTTGCCTGTTGATTGGGCAATACCAGTCGCCGCCATCCATCCAACCAAGACCCCCCCAATCAACCCAGGGCCCGCGGTCGCCGCCACTACATCAACATCATCAATCGTCTTGCCCGCCTTGTCCAAGGTTTGTTTTATAACCGCATCAATTGCCAAAATATGCGCACGCGCCGCCAATTCCGGCACAACACCGCCATATTTTTGATGTTCTGGAATCTGAGAGTAAATAATATGCGCTAAAATATTGCGATTACTGTCCACCAACGCCGCCGACGTTTCATCACACGAAGACTCAATCCCAAGACACAACACCACATCATCACCATGCGTCGCGCTGTCCAATTTACCCATATCCATATAAATTAATTTTTCATCATTATTCATTTTATTTCAACCACCGCTATTCCCAGATTCTGTTTATTTTTCATCCGTTGCGCTACATAGTCCGCCATATCAACATCCACAACCATGCCACGTTCACTGGACGCATGTCGCAACACGCCATTTGGCAACCACAATCCCATATGTACAACCGCCAAATCCGTGCCTATTTTATCACGATTTTTTGGATTGTCAGTAATAAACAACACTATTACAGGCCCCTGAATTATAATTTCATTAAAATATTCATAGGGAATATATTCTAAATCAACCACAACGGGCGCGACATCAACATCCAACCCATGCACGACACGAAACCAGTTTGCCTTGTCAATAATCACACGACGCACGGCGGTTGGCGCATATTGCGAACTGACATTTTGCACAAAATCAGAATTATTATTCAACCAATCAGATTCTATAAAATGATTGCGCGACAAAAATCCAATTTCACCATTCTTGTATCTAATTTCAGTCAAACAACACTCGCAACCATCCGCCAACACAGTTTCAACAAATGTCGTACAGTCAAACGCATCAAACCGTATCAACGGTCCATCATCGGGCGGGTTGCATTCCCCCAACGGCGAATTTTCATAACGCGTCCCTAAATAAGACTGACCGGGAAATTCGGCACCATCGCCGCCACACCCGGCCAGAATAAAAAGCAATAAAAACAAACGCCACATATTTACAAATTTTCTTTTAGTTGAATGCCAGTATGACACAGCGACGCCGCATCGCGCACAGCCATTTCCCCGCTGTCGCCCAACGTTGCCATTTTATCTATACACGCAACCAACAAATCAATATTTTTATCCTCTCCGGTCAAAATCTGTGCCGCCGCGACGCGCCGTTCAACAGATGCCGCCCGCCAATCCTTTAACGCACCCGTCTCCAACGTCCCACTGCGCTGCGCAAAAAAGAACACCACCAACACCAAGACTAACACACCCGCACCAATAAAAATCTTGAAATATTTTTTTATAAAGTTCATCTTACACTCTCCGTTTTATTTTCCAAACTAAGCATCAGTTGTGCAAATCTTCCATACTGTCTACGCGCATTAACAATCAAGTCGGCATCTGTAATCTGACGCACATCCTTATTATAAACAACCCGTTCAACAGTAATATTGGTTGGTGTGTTTGTGTACCACAAACCATCATGCGTCTTTTCGCAAACAATATCCCTGGCTGATACTTGGTATATAGTCGACCAAACACAATGTGGTTCAAGTGCACCAATCCGCTGTGATTCAGCCAACACCCGCTTTGCCTTGTCTAACGTTGCGCACACCCAAACGCGCGAATCAACATTTGTCCATGCATCGCCAACATGATGCACATTGTTTGGATTTCCCAGCATATATCCGGTCATATTTTTCAGTTTCATACACAATCCTTATTCGCACCGCACCATCCAGACATCATAATCCGCATGTTGCAACGGATTTTGTCCTGGTTCATTACGACTCATCCAATTACTGTAAATACGTCCCTTACCAGTTTCAGCAATTTCTATAAACCCCCAGAAATCTTCCGCATCAAACGGGTCGGTCTGCTTGCACGTACGCACATTTATAAACAGTTTTTCGAACTGCACCTCGTCCCCGACTGGGATTTTAACTTCCTGCACTTTACCTGCGTCCTTGTTCATAACGCGCAGCACCGCAACCTCGCGATTAACAAACGCCATCGACACATGGGGCAGGGCAAACATCAACATAAAACCAACAATTATTTTTTTCATGAACCCATGATACCCCGCCCACCGCACAAAGTCAATTTATTAAAATATACATCTTATTGACAAACATATTTTATGTATTATAATTTTAGCATTATGAAAGACATAACACCGACCATTCGTCGCAGCATTAACCAAACCCAGAACCCCAGATTGGCTGAACAAGACTATCTGGAATGTGCTGTATTGGACGCATTATTTCGCGACGAATACATCAGCGAAAATTTTATATTTACCGGCGGTGCCACATTATCAAAATCATACAGTATTGGCGGTCGCATTGGTCGCGACATAGATCTGGGAATGATAAACTTTACCGACGTTCCACACAATCGCACACAAAAACAACTGAGCAACTTCAAAAAACGTTTCAAACGCTTTACATTCGGTGAACTGCGAAACAAAATCGCCCAGATAATAAATCAACACGGGCGTTTTCAAATCATCACCGACCACGACTGGCCATCCCCAGAAAACACCGAACGCGTGGCATCATCACCCGCATTACACATGCTTTACAAATCAGAATTTGGCACTGGACATTTATGTATCGAGGTCATGCCCCGCCACTATCGCGCGTCTGCCATAACATGTCGCGGATTATTGCCATACGCGCTGAATAAACCATTCGGTGGTATTCCAACCGTATCGTACGAGCAAACATTCTGGGACAAAGTTTTTGCATTGCATTCTAACGCAAATGCGTCCAAACCGCACTGCGACAAATCATATTCACGTCATTATTACGACGTTGCGGTATTGGCCCCGTATATAGATTTGGACCAAACGCACGATTTACTGACAGACACAATCGAATATCAAATGCGCCACACGACCAAGAAAATAGATTTAACCGCGGCACGCGACGCCATAATAATCCCAGACGACAAAACACTTTATAAACTGTCCGATGATTATTATGCAATGTCAGGCACATTTATTGAACAACCGCAAACATCATGGGACACCGTTGTCCAGATTTTGCAAAACCTGAACCAAGACCTGCGGTCTTTATAGGACAAGGGGGCAACAATGGCAAAATTTGTTTTTTCAGACCCACACTTTGATTCAGAATCCATTATTAAAAATGGCAACCGCCCATTCAAATCTGTTGCCGAAATGAATGCTACGTTAATTCGGAATTACAACGCAACCGTCGGCAAACAAGATATATGCTATTGGCTGGGCGACATAATGTATGGCGCAACCAAAACCAAGGTCGCAAACATTCTGCGCCAATTACGCGGACGTAAATATCTGATTATGGGCAATCATGACCGCGGTCATTCAGAACACTGGTGGTTGTCGGCCGGGTTTGATCGCGTTTATTCACACCCGATATATGATGCAGAAAATTATATCATGCTGTCGCACGAACCATTGCCAGAATTTGGCAACCTGCCAAACATTGCGAACATCCATGGTCATATTCATATCCAAGATTATGATTTCCCAG
>JAGBSK010000004.1 GCA_017631895.1 Alphaproteobacteria bacterium
CGATGTCGGGGCGCGGTGGCGGATGATATTGTTGTACAACAAACAGAAATAATCAAAATACAGGAGAAAATAAATGCAGAGGCTGTTAGTCGTGGGGGTGATGATATTCGTCGCGTCCTGCGCGAAAAATACACAATTGTCGAGTAATGTTTGTGCGCCGATTATGTGTGTGCCAATATATGGGCGGGTAAACGATTGGGATGTAATCAGCGATGATTTAGCGCGCAATATTTACAGGCATAATAAACTGTGCGAAGAATATGACAATGGTTGACTTTTATTAAATTTGTACTATATGTGTGGTATGGAAAAATATACAGATTTTTTGATTTATGATATAAATGCGCCGCGTGTGCACCATCGTGCGCTGACGGGGTATTTGCGTCGTAAATGGTCGCGAAATCCAAATGAGTTAAAGCGTATTGTTTATAACACAGATGTGTCGCCGTATCTGGGCGCATTGCCACCCCAGTTGCGCGCGCGGGTGCCACGTGAACAGATTGCATGGGTGACGGCGGAATTTCGGGACAAATTAGAAGACTTTTTGATAAAAAATGCGCCAGATTTGCGTGTAATGGATGCGGATAAAGTCTATGAGTTGCCAGAAATTGGTGATTTGTTTGGTTTGAAATGTAATTTAATGGCACGTGGAATCAATGTGTATGGGGTAAATCCTTGGTCAGGATTGTTGGGGTTTGTATGCAAATTGTCGTTTCCAGAAATAGATGCGCATTATGCATTAAAATTGTACTATGACCATATCCCAGAAGTTACGCATTACAGTCATGGTCCTTGGTTCGAGGTGGCAACAGGTCTGGCTGCAAACAGGGCAGAATCGCGTGATAATGTTCCTATGTATATGGCGTCGCTGAAATATGAAAAGTATTTATTGTCCCAGTGGGCGGGTGATAAAGATGATGGTGTTCCGCAACGTATTAATGAACACAAGATATTTTGTACGCGTACAGAAGAAGATGAATCCAGAAATCGTCGTGGGGGACGCAGAATTGATTGGGGCGAGACGTATTTGACGAATTATGGTGCAATGTCATATCCTGCGCGCAAGATTTATCGTCAGGTGATGAATATGGATGCGGCTGCTGTTCACAGGTCAATTGATGGGGCGAAAAACAGTTTTCAGAAACGTGATGTTGCGAATGCCCTGGAATTGGCTGAGCTGGTTGCATGGTATGATGACAACCAGCCGTTATCTCAGTTTTTATACAAAATTCAAAACCAACGTTAATTTTGGTCGTCTACAACCAGTCCGACAAGTTTTTTTACAATTTGTGCGCTGGTCGCGTCGCCCGATGGGGCGTATTCCACAAATTCAAAACTGATGGCGTCATCAAATTCGCGGATAAAGTATTCCGCCGCTGCGACGGTTATGCCGTTTTTGGCAGGTACCAAGACATCGCTAAAATATTTGGGGTCAATTGCGTCAAAGTCAAACGATACAACAAATGGACGGTCGCCGATTTTGCGCCGAATTTCAAGGACTGCGTTATGCCAGTCCGATTCGGTTTTTAGTTGTTCTGGTGTACGAATGTATATGTTGTTCGCACGTGCAAATTCGATTTCGGCGGGTTCGTACGAACGGGTTCCCAGATAAAAAACGCGGTCTGGTGTCAGGGCAGGTGCCTTTTTTTGTAATGACAGCCATCGCGTGTCCCCGTCGCCCATCAGTGCGCGCACGTTTGTTCCGTGTGGTGCGCCTGATGCCTGGGCCTGTGCAGATTCTGGGGTATGAATGTCCAAATGCGCATCGATGTACACCAGGCACAGGTCGTTATTTGGTGTACGGTCCGCCAATGCCGCAAAATGCCCATAATTTACAGAATGGTCCCCGCCAATCATGATGTGGTGTTCGTATGGGGTGGCAGCATAGATTTTTTGCTGGATTTTGTAATTTTCACCAAAGCGATCGCGTGCACATTCGTCTGCATCAAATGCGTCGGCAACCACGGTTGTCCAGTCTGCATTCGGAAACATTTCTTGGATTGCGCGTGGTGCCAGCGCAGGTCCGCCGTTAATCGCGACGCGCAGGCAGCCGCGACCATATTCAATACCCATTATATTATTCACGATAAGACTCCACTATACTTTCGGCGGCATTTTTTAGTTTTTGTAATGATTTTTCATAAGCGTCGCAATCGCGTGCGATTTCTGACCTATATGCATCGCGCAGGTTGCCCGCCATATAAAAACATCCGCGCAGATGTTGAACGCAATATTCGTGACCGGTTGCAAAGGCGTTTTGTCCGCGAACGCGGCTTTCCATACTTGCCCAGTCGATATCTAATGCGTTATCCAGATTGGTCCATGAATTTTCATCGCTGTATTTGCCAACGGTGTCCATCCAGTATTCATTCATTTCTTGGTCTGTCCATGTGTTTGTGTTCTGTATGGTCAGGATTTGTTTAATCAGACTGTCAATCGCAGGTTGATATTCCGAATCGATTTGGGACAGACGTGAACTGCAATAACAGCGGTTGTATGCCGCATTTTCGCGCAGACAATACATATTCATACATTCTGTATAATCAGACAGACAACGTGTTGATGATACGCGTTCGGTTGTTGTGGTTGTTGTTTGGGTTGCTGCAGTGGCGCGGTTTGTATAGGTTGTTGGATAACTGCGATTTGTCGAATCGTTTTGGATTACGGTTTGGGTTTCGTTCCCACGCAAATTGCCACGACGTGCAACAACGCGGCGTGTTGACTGATTTGATGCAACCGCTGTGGTGCCAACGCGTGCCGTGGTTGTGGCGTTCGTTGCAGAACGCGCCGTTTTCGCGGTACGGGGCACCACGCGTCGTGCGGTGGACAAGGGTTCTGTTTTCACAACGGTATCAATCAGATTAGAATTCTGTGATGGTGTCACCCCGGGATTCAGGTCGGTGCGCATCTGGTTATTCATATATGGATACATATAGTTGTAATTGTATGCCGTTGTGTTTGTCAGTCGTGCGTCGCGTGTTGTCGCGTGTGCGCCCGTGATTGTAATTAGTATTGATAGAAAACCAAGTATTCTTTTTCTCATTAATTGTATGATAGAAAAATAGAAATA
>JAGBSK010000021.1 GCA_017631895.1 Alphaproteobacteria bacterium
ACGATTAGTTTGCTTGAACGTCCCCGTTTTTTGCGTGTCGTCGTATGTTGCGAACGGTCCCTTGATTATTGCATTTGTAATATTTAATTCTTTGTAATCGCATTTACCTTCTTTACAGACTTTGAAATCACTTGGATTCTTGGCAGAGATGTAAGCGTCAGCACCATCCAGTTCGCCGTGTTCTTCTACATATCCCCACAGGCACTTGGTTTCTTTATTATCAACGGTACAGGCCTCAATCCGTAGGACCGGGTCGCCCGTTGCCACAATATTTCCCACAACCGCGCCCGCCGCCGCATTTACGCCAGTCGATAAAATGGTATCACCCGCAACCTTGCCCGTATAGGCGTTGCCCGCCATTAATGCCGCGCCCCCCAGCGCGCCGATAATCGTACTTTGTGTTTTAGCTTTGCCCCCGCCCAGGATACTATCGCTGCCCGGTTCGGGGCGTCCCGCCATGTTGCCACCCAGACCACCAATAATTGCGCCGGCCGCAATTTTAATTCCGGCATTTTGTTTCTGTTCCGCGTTCATGATTTGAATAACATCATCAATCGTCGGTTCCGAGTCCGCGGGAAACTGAATTTCATCCGCAGCAGGCAGATAAGAAAATTCCGGGAACGCGGAAATATTACATTCCACCGCATCACCCGCCGCCAAATTTGCACGTGCTAGAATCGCATCAGCCCCATTTAGCCCCGCGCCAATTGCACGCATTTCAATCACCGCCGTACATGTCGCCGCGCCACCCTCGCCACGTCCCAACGTTGGGCGTGTCCAGACAAATTCACCGTCTGGATAAATCATGGAACAAGATTGCATATTATCTGGAACCGTATCGGCTGGTTGGGTTGTCGCACCACCCACGGGGATTGGATTGTTGGTTGACGCCACAGGCGCCACATTGCTTGGTGCGCCATAGCGCAGTTCATTTACCTGTTGATATGCAGCCGCATTATTGCGCGAGAGATTACCAACACGAATACCAGCAGAAGCCGCATAAGGCACAAGCGTTGCCAACAACGAATAAAAAAGAACCGATTTTGCGTGCATTAATCCCCCCTGCCATTAAAAAATTTTATTAAAACTGTAATCGCAGGCGAACCCCCAGGTCAACCATGCCCAAACGACCACTTTCATACCAATTGGTGTAGTGATATACGCTGTCGTATGGGGCTTCGTATTCACCCCCGGCACCGTCGCCCAGCCATTCGATTTGGCTTAACACAATGCTGCCCGACGTTTTGACACGCCCCAGATTGGCATAACGGACAAAAAAGTCCATTTTTATACCACCTTCTAATTCTGTGGTCAGACCGCCCTCTAGCATAAAGGCAAACTGTTCATTTGTACCACCGTTATGGTACGCGTAAATGTCCGATATACCCGTCAATTGACCCGCATAAGCATATGCAGGATCTTCTACTATGGCATAAAAAGTATTATCATACACCACATAGTCGGCAATTGTATTCAGGGCAATACCAACACCCGCACCAATATATGGTCGCAACGAACCGCCCGCCAAATATCCGGTATAGGAATCAATATTATAATATACATTCAACATTGTCACGTTGGACGTGATTGCGCCACCGTCAACCTGAGCCTCGATAAAACCGCCGTCGCCACTATCGGTTTGAACAACCTTGGGATAACTGATGTTAGAATAACGCAAATAAGAAAAATCAACGCGCACATCGTTATTTAATGCCGCACCAACCGAAACCTGTAATGGGATTACGCTGTCCGATTCAAAGTCCGCCGCCTGAAAAGCACCAGGCACCGTATAAGCGTCTTCTTCGCCGATATAGTCAGATTTAATCGACCCCATAAGCGACGCCGTATAACCAACGGACAGACCAACATATAAACCGCTGTCCGCAAGGCGATCATAATCCGCAGGCTGATAATATTGACGCCCCGCCGTTGTTTGCGCAGAGCCAACGCGTGGCAACGCCCCCGTTATACGAGAAGGCTGGGCCGCAGCCACAGAATTATACCCCGTCGGCACATAGCCATTATAACCATTCGTTGAAACAACACGACTGTTCGCAGATGGCAGATACATCATCTGACCATTTGTACCGGTTGCCTGATACGTTGGATACGCCGGATACGCAGCATCCGACACCAATGGCGTTCCCAACAGAATACCAGCAAACACGGCTGAAACGCTTATCTTTTTCATGCCTTTCCCATATTTCTTTCAGTTCATTATATCATTTTCCACAATGTTGGGCAAGCACTTATAATTAAAAATCCCCCGGGTGGGGGATTTATTTCTGGTGTTGTTTCGCATACTCGAAACGGAGAGAATCAAGACTGTATTGACGCTTGGCCTGATCCAATTGCAGTTTGCGCAATTCGTTGGATTTATTCAAATGATGTTCCACAGCACAGGTATTCATCATTATTGTTAACAATATCAGAATTACCGCAATTGAATGACCGCCCGTCCATTTGACACGAAAAGCTTTGTCAAAACTGTTTTGTTCCAATTTTATTTTTTGATCAGCCATAATCCCCCCCGTATATTAAAACCATTTCCAGGGCTGAAAGACCTTTAACAGGCCCATGGCGGTACGTTTATCGGCATAGGTATGACCACAACGCGGACATACATTGAATGGTTTGATTATTGCCTTGACCTTGCCAAATACCAAATGCCACAGGTATATTCCCAATGCCCAAGCAGCGATTACCAAACCCCACGCAACATAACCAAAATATGTATCAACTGTGTTGGTGATAACTGTGATAGTTGTGATGTCTGATTTAGATAAATCGTTATAGATTTTAGTCGCAACGCCCCACGACGAAGGACGCCATGGATAAACATGTTCAATACCATAGTTCGTTAATAACGTTGTTCCCAGACCGCCAGATTGTTTATCCAGCGCGTTTTTGATAGCCGCGTCCAGCATAGTGTCAACCTCGGCCTGGGCGACACGCGTTAAATCCGTTTTAATTTTATCCAACTGGGCGTTAACTTTGGCGGCAGTATCATCAACCTTGGCGATTGCTTCGTTGGTTTTAGCGATACCCGCATCAACATCAGCAACGGCTTTATCAATACCATCTGTTTTTGCGCCGAACATTTTGGCAAAACCAGACAGTTTTTTTACCCCAGATGTGGCTTCGGCTGCCTTGGCCGTTTCTTGTTTTGCCGTGGCGGTGACATCAGTCGCTTTGTCAACGGCAGTTTCCGCCAATTTGACCTTGTCCAGAGCAACCGCAATTGGCTTTTCAAGATTAATCGAATCCGCAACACCGTCCAGCAGTGCTTCATACTGTTTTACAATCCCCTTTTGCAGGTCAAAAAACATTGATACAACAATCGATTTCTTGATTGGCTGGGAATAAGTATTCTTGACATGCAACGGGAACCATACTAATAGCGCAAACCAAATTACTGTGAATACCGTTATAAATGTTTTCACACCGCGAACCAGTGATTTTTTCTTGGCCACGGTTTTTGCGCCCCCCATATCAATAACTTCGATTTGTTTCTTTTTTCTGGACATAAAAAAAACTCCTTTAAATTATGTAATGGAGTTTAGACGATACAAAAACAATATTGCAATATATTTTTAACGGGATTTTTTATTAAAAGCATCTATATACACCTTGGCAAATCCAGATATTTCCTCGTATCCTGAACCACGAGA
>JAGBSK010000022.1 GCA_017631895.1 Alphaproteobacteria bacterium
AAAACAAAAAAAGCAGGTTAAAGTATGTATTTTAAAAAAGTAAATGAACAAAACAATTCTGATTGTTGACGACGATGATATTTTACGCAAAGCCCTGGGCACAGGATTGCGTAGCGAAGATTTTAATGTTATATCATCTAATTCCGCTGAAAATGCATCGGACATATTAAACCGCATGTCGGTTGACGCGATTGTGCTGGACCGAATGATGACCGGAATGGATGGCTTAACATTTCTTCGAACATTGCGCGGTGCGGGCAATGCAACACCTGTTTTAATGCTGACCGCGCTTAGTGGTTCCGAAAATGCAATTGCGGGATTAACTGATGGGGCAAATGACTATCTGGCGAAACCATTCCAAGTACGCGAATTGATATTGCGCCTGAACAATATTATTCGCAAAAACGCAACCGCGCTCAACAAAATGCCATTGGGGCTGATATTCACCGACAACGAATTCTTCATTTCAACTGACCATAAAACGCCACAAATATTGGCTTTGTCGGGCGAAGAAAAGAAGTTGTTGCAACATTTAACCAGTCCCTTGGGCAACATTGTCCCCGCGGCACCAATGGTCGCAAAACGCTTGCGCAATAAATTAAATTTAGTATTATCTCACCTAGACATAATAACAATACGGGGACGCGGATATAAATTAATTGACAAATCTGCCACCCCAACAACATAAACGGATAATATTATGAGGTTGATTCCACGCAGTTTTTTATGGCGCACCATTTTAATGGTTTTAATTCCATTGATTATCGCCCAGGTTATTGTTGCCAACGCGTTCTTTGGCAATCACTGGTCGCGCGTACACAACACATTGGCGCGCACACTGGCGGGCGAAATAACAACTATGATGAACTTTATTGACGAAGGCAATACCGACGCCATGCAAAAAATGGCGCGCGACATTGGCATAAATGTCGGTTTTCATGATAAATTGAATCGACCACGCCATAACGACAATCACGCACATGAAACAGGTAAATTGGCATCAGAATTATCAAAACGCCTGCAACGTCGCGCAAATATCTATATGGATCGCGGGAAACGTTTGGTATATGTGGACGTGCCGACACGCGACAACCAAATTGCGACATTTGGCACATCGTTGTATCGCATTTATTCAACCAGTACCGAAGTATTTATAATTTGGCTGTTGGGTTCTATATTGATTGTATCCATCCTGATTGCACCATTTATCATCATGCACACACGCAGCATACGTCGTATTGCACGTGCCGCGGGTCGTTTTGGGCGCGGGCTGGATGCGCCGGGTTTTGTGCCAACTGGTTCCAAAGAAATCCGCGAGGCCGCCACATCCATGATTACAATGAAGGAACGCCTTGACAGATATAATCGCACACGTACCGATATGCTGAACGCGGTCAGCCACGACTTAAAGGCACCACTAACCCGCATGCGTCTGGCGGTGGAAACGAACACGGCCACAAACGACGATTTAATTCGCGATATTGACCGTATGACCGAAATGGTTAATGGCTATCTTGCATTCGCACGGGGCGAAACACCAGAAATAGAACAGGCAACCGAACTGCCCCCAATGCTGACCCGAATTGCGCGCGACGCGGCGCCGACCAAGAAAATCATCACAGATTTTCCGGACGCACCGGCCCAGTTCTATGCCCGTCCAATGGCGTTGGCGCGCGCGTTCAGTAATATCATTGAAAATGCCGCCCGCTATGCAAACAAGACCATAAAAATCACAGAACACGACACCGTTGATATGGTTGAAATCATCATCGAAGATGACGGTCCAGGCATTCCAGACAACCGCAAACGCGATGCAATGCGCCCATTCGTACGTCTGGATGACGCACGTGGCACAGACACGGGTGGTACGGGCTTGGGGCTGTCTATTGCACAAACCGCCATTGAAAACCACGGTGGTCAATTATTCCTGGAAAACAGCGAACTTGGCGGTCTGCGCGTCAGAATTGTTTTACCAATCTAAGCAACAAACGAAGGGTATCAGAAAATGAATTTGTATAAATACGTATCAAACGCAATCAATGAAAAACTGGGTACAACTGTTAATCTAGAAGTTCCCCGCAATCGCGATTTTGGCGACTTTTCAACTAACGCGGCCATGGTTATGGCAAAATCAGCAGGCAAGAACCCTCGTGAACTGGCGGCGGAAATCTTGCCCAGGTTGGCAGAATTAGATTTTGTTGCGGATGCATCAATCGCCGGCCCTGGTTTTATTAATATCAAGTTGCGTGATGAATTCATTTGGCAGTCTGCGACCCAGCCCCAAAATCCGCGCACAGACAATCCACAAACAATTGATTTGGACTATGGCGCATATAACGTTGCCAAGTCTTTGCATATTGGGCATTTGCGCACATCAATTGTTGGCGACACATTCAACCGCGTTGCAAAATTATTAGGACATAAAACATATTCTTGGAACCATATCGGCGACTGGGGCAAACCAATGGCATTGGTTATCGCATGGATTGAACGCTTGCACCCAGAATTACCGTATTTCAGCGATAATTTTGACCCCGCCACCCCGGTTGACTTTGAAATTAATCCTGCGGAATTGAATACATATTACCCCGCGGCCAGCACATTTGCCAAAGAAAACCCAGAATTCCAGGCCCACGCCCAGGAAATCAAGGCAAAATTCCAAGACGGCCACGCGGGTTATTTCGCGCTGTATGAAAAGTTCTTAAAGATTTCATTAGAAATGATGAACGATACGGTCAAACGTTTGAACATATTGCCATTTGATTATGATTTGGGTGAACGCAACGCTGCTAAATATCTGGACGATGTCGAAAAAATCCTGCGCGCCAAGGATTTAATCACCGAAAGCGACGGTGCCCAGGTCATCATCGTCAAACGCGAAGACGACAACAAACCAATGCCGCCATACATGTGGACGGATTCACGTGGTGCAGACACATACGATTCAACCGACCTGGCGGCGGTTTATTGTCGCAAACTGACAGACACCCCAGACAAAATCATATACTTTACCGATCTGCGCCAGGGCTTGCATTTTGAACAACTGTTCCGCGCATCTGAAATATCAGGTATCTTTGATTATAACAACCTGGAACACATTGGATACGGCACAATCAACGGTCGCGATGGCAAACCATTCAAGACCCGCGACGGTAATGCGGCCGGTCTGGATGATATCATTGACGCCGTGAACGAAGCGGTCAATGCACGTGTTGCAGAATCCGGCAAAACATTAGATTCAGACACGATTTCTGCAATCGCATTGGCGGCGGTCAAGTTTAATGATTTGATGCACGACGTACGTTCAGACTATATCTTTGATCCCGCATCCGTCACCAGTTTCGAAGGTCGCACCGGTCCATACATCCTGTACACGGCGGTCCGCCTGAACAGTGTTTTAAAACGTGCAAGCGACACACCAAACACGTCATACATGCCAATGACCGCAGACGAACGCAATCTGTTGATTGGCGTACTGGATTTCGAACGCACGGTCCTTGGCGCATTTGACAACCGCGCAACGGACATGATTGCAAATTATGCCTATGATTTGTGTCAGTTGATAAATACATTTTATCATAACTGCCCGATTCTGCGTGAAGACGTCCCATCGGACATCAGGGCGGGGCGCTTGCATATTGTGAACGTTGCCCGTGACACATTGGCAAAAACGATTGATTTAAT
>JAGBSK010000023.1 GCA_017631895.1 Alphaproteobacteria bacterium
GACTTGCATGCCTAAGACCTGCCGCCAGCGTTCGTTCTGAGCCAGGATCAAACTCTCAAGTTCTAAAAAAACCTGTAGTTAAGTCCCGTGCATATAAACAAAAGCTCACTATTTAATAATCAGTTCGTCTTTACATATAATTATTCGCAAGACAAGTTTTTTAACGAGGTTTAATATGTAAACCTACTACCTGTCTAGGATATGCACTTTTGACATAGTCAAAGTTTGGATATTCCAAATTCAACTGTCTGCACATCCCTTCTTGAATTTTTGATGAGCTGCTTTTATTCACAATGTTTGCGAGTTTTACAGGAACCCTTTTCATACCGTTCGTTCCGTAAACCGCAGAATTTCAGGGGTTGAGTTTCTTTTTGTTTTGTTGTCTCAACTTGAAAGCCCGCTTAGTATGCGCTCAAACTTCTAAAAAGTCAAGCGGAATTTCAAAAATAATTTTCAAAAAATTTGATTGTTAGGAAAAAAGCCCAGAAATCCGCCGAAAATTATTTTAATTTTTTTTATTTTTTTATTTTGCGCCCTCGATAATTGATTCGGATTGGGGGATTTTTTGATTCGGTTTGCGCGTCGAATCGGTGCTCATAACATCAAAATCGGTACGAAAAGCCCAATTTCACCCTAGGACAGACCCGTAAATCAGATAATTTATCGTTTGCTTCGCGGGTTGCACGGGCAACATCTGCGCCCAATTGCGGAATAGACACCGGCAACCAGGTCGCAGTTAGTTTATTATATACATATAATTGTTCCTGAGGGACGTCCAGAGAAAGCACGGCAGGCCGATTCGTTAAAACAACACCTAAATCCAGAAACAATCCGAATCGACAGCCGATATCAAAATCAAACCCTGTTCCAAAGTACGGTCCATGCCAATTCCAATCGATTGTGGCAGCGCCGCCGAAACTGTTGCCATTATAATAATAGTGGTCGCCCGCAAGATAAAAATAAAAACGACTGGACGGGGCGGTGGCGATTTCCCCAAATATTGACGCGTCCAGCGTCGCCCCACCCCAGGCATAGCCCGCCGACACGCGCCACGCGCCCACAAACGGGTAATAATCCACCAGAATTGACGTATGCCATGCATCCAGCGAACCATTATCAATTTTCACCCCATCGCCAACATCGCGACCGTCGCGCATGTATGAATCGATTGCCGAATCGATTGCGGATTTCAAGGGGTCGGTGGTCGCAAAATCGATTCGCATACCCATGTGTCGCAACCAATACGATTCGTAGTCGGGATTATAAAAGCCCGCCGATACATTTATTCCGCCCAGGACAGATGCCCCCAACCCAACCGACAGCCCATTCGGAAAGCCCGTTTCCGCAACGGCAGGCGTCATCAGCAGCAAAGACGTATAAAATATTGTGCGCTTCATGATATAAAAGCATACTCGAATCGGGCGCACACCTCAACGAGCATAAATTCCGCATTAAAAATCCCGCCAGGTGGCGGGGGATTTATGGACATTGCGATAATTGTTTCAAAACATTTTGAACATCATTATTCACAGAAACCGTTATTTCACGTTGCAAGCCATCCTTGTACGTGTAATTAAATTGCGCATCCTTAAATTCTGGGATTGCATTGTACACCTGTTGGAACGGTGCCAGCATTGCGCTGAACCATTGACGACCACGGCACAAACAACCGTTGCGAACGTCGGCCGCGACCACAGATGTCGCAGTATTTGGATACTGGGAATCCAGGTCATGATCCGTCATCATCAAGCAACGAGAACCAAACCCGTAGAAATTCGCATCGTCAGACAGGAATTTATACACCAGACCATCGGACGCCCCAGCCTGTTTCAGGGCGTATGCCATGCCGTCCGTACAGCATGCCTGGGCAGAGCGCATTAACATCTTGTATCTGTCCAGTAATGGTGCAGCAACTGGTTCGTTTGCGGTAATATGCTTATTACAATCGGCGGCATGCACAAATTCCGCAACAGATGCATCACGCAATTTTGCACTGCGGGGCGACACAGTTTCGCGGACAATTGGCTTTCTGCGCCAGATTTCACATTCTGTTTCGGTTTCAAATGGACAGCCGTCATCGATAACCGTCGTACCGAACGTTTCGGCGACAATTTCCGTCATATCCTGGGCAACATATTCCGGTTTAGGTTCCGGCATGTTTGTGAACCACAGACTGGCCGATGGTTTGCGTGGCGACAACAATTCTTCGACACGGGCGCGCGTTGCGGCGGCATCTTCCATGTTTTGCTGATACAAATCGAACGGGTCGGATTCCATTACGGCAACCGCATCGGATTCGCGCAAATATATTTCAGGCGACGGCTCCAGGAACCAGTCCGAAAAGTCTTTATACTTATAACTGTTAATCGATTCGTCCCAGATTGGCACGCCGTCGCGCCAGTCAACCGTCTTGGTCCCATCCGCACCGGCGTATTCGCCATGCGTGCCGTCCCATAATGCGGGGCGCGTATCTTCGGGGACAGGTTTGATGGACAATAATTTGACATCAATATTGCGCACTGGCATTGGCAGGTTCTGGACCACAGGCATTACCGCCGCATCTGGGTCGGAATCCATCCATGTTGGCGTTTGTACAACGGGCGCTGGTTTTGCCACCACAATTGCCGTTGGCGCAGATTCAGGCATTACCCATTCAAATTCTTCGAACGTTAACGGTTCAATATCACAGCCCGCACCCGTACATTCGGATGCGCGTGCACTTAACGTCCCACATAAACACAGCAAGGACGACAAAATAAAGATTCTGGTTTTCATATCTGGTATTATATCATAAAATCCACGCGGATTAAAGTGTGTTTTTTTGTGTTAAATGATCTAGATAATCTTTATACTAGGAATAAGTTCACAAACACCAAACACGGAGGAAGCTATGAAAAAATTATCTGTTTTTTCGTTATTAGTTGCATTGGCAATACCTGCATATGCCACAGAAATTGATACACAAAACACTTCGGTCGAAACCGAAAATATAACCGAGCAAATCGAACCACAAAAATCTGAAACAACAAAATCAGAAACCGCATTTCCACATGGTATTCAGATTGGTGTGGGGTTATCTGCGACATCGGGGCTGAACGGATTTGTTGGATACGCGAACAAAGATTTTGATTCATTTTGGGCAAAACATTTTGGTGTGCGATTTGATTTCGCATCGACCAAGCCGGTTAAATCGTTGATTAACAATGGCATTGATTCAATTATGGGCAATGACGGGATTGATATTGGCGACAACCTGACAATTAACGACGGAAAAATTGATGCGCAACATTATGCCGCATTGGTTGATTTCTATCCGTTTGGCAACACATGGATGTTGGGCGGATGGCGCATAACTGGTGGTTACGCATTTGGCGATATGAATATGATGGCAAATATTGCCGGCGCACTTGACGGCCCAACGGGATACTATGAATTTGAATTGGGTGACACAAAGTATGCGTACGACGGAAATTCTGTCAGCGGAACGGCGGAACTGGATTGGAAATATCGCGGTCCATATATTGGCACAGGTTTTGACATTGGATTGTTCGCAGGCTTTAAAATATATGTTGACGCAGGCGTCGTATTCACAAACAAATCAGCCGAACTGTCGTTAGATATTCCAACCGATAATTTGAAACAGTTGAATGGGTCAAACTGGGTTGCGGTTGATGTGCCAGAACTGGACAACGTTATAGAAGAAACATTGGCCGATGCACAATCAGAATTGGACGACTTGAAATTCTATCCAATGGTCAAGATGGGATTTATGTATCGTTTTTAATCGCAGACCGTAAAAAATCCCCGCTACGCGGGGAGTTTTTATTAGTGTTCAGAGTGCAGTTAATGAATAAATAATACTTGGATAAATAAAAGGTTATCTAACAAAACACGTTAAGTGTTTTGTCATTCCGGGGCTTGACCCCGGAACCTGGGTTATGCGCGTAAAACGCGCACAAATAATAAGGATTTTATTACCTGGGTCCCGTGGGGATTCACCCACAAAAATTTTCAATTTTTGCGGGGCCCGAAAAAGCCACGGGATGACAGAATTTTTTTTGCAAAAAAATTCTGTTTATATTTACCACGCTAAACTTTTATTTATCTAAGTATTATTTGTTCATTATTTGAACTTTGCACTTTGAACATTGAACACTAATAAAAATCCCCCGGGTGGGGGGATTTTTTTGGAATTGTGCTTATTTTATTCCATGCTGGTCGAGATTACGTCGCCATAGGTGCCGACCTCTTCCCCGCCGATATAGCAACGGATTTTTGAACCCACGTTGTCCATGAATTCTTTGATTGCCTCTTGTTCGGCCTTGGAAAGTTCCTGTTTCTGGATTTCATCGACAACATGATAACCCAAGGCACCACCAGCAATTGCCGTTACACCGGCCCCAATCAGCGCAGCGTTACGTTTTTTCTTGGCCTGGGCATCGGAATCATCGTCAGCGTTTGCCAGAGCAATACACGAACTGCGCAGTTCAGACATCTTGGCATCCAATTCACCTTTCTTGGTCAGAACGTTATTGTTTGCCGCAGCAGATTGTTGCGCCGCACTTTCCGTTACGCTGGCCGCAACCTGAACTTTGCATACCGAGTTATTCACTCTATCATACGCTGCCTTGGCTGCTATTTTTACACTGTCATTGTCCCCACAGCATTGTTTTTCTGTGTTTGTATCGCCGCTTGTGTTAAAGACACCTTTATTACTCTTACCATCTGCACAGTACGCATCTATGGTTGCCCAACGATATGTGCACTTAGGTGCCAGCGCCGTAATCTGGGCATCTGCAGCTGCAACGGCCTGAGCCTCTTTTTCCGCCGGCGTGCAATCGCGTTCGGATGCGCTGCCATATTTGTCGGCAAAGGTCATGCCCGCACTCGACACAGCCGATTGATATTGCGACAGAGCGGAACGCGTCTGGGTCGCCTTCTCTAATTTAGTCGCATCAGTTGTGTTAGATTCAACCAAATCAATCAGGTTATTGACGTATGTTGGCACAGCGGAACGAGTGTTAACGTCTGCAACCGCGGTTGTATAACTGTTGTAATATTTTTTACAGTTTTCTTCGGTCAATGACTTGGTATCTTTTTTAGATTTACCGGTCAGACCGCTGAATACGGAACCGTCCTGGATACCCGCACCCAGATAGCCACCACCAACACCACCGCCCAATACACCAATCGCGGTTGTCCACCATTTCAGACCAGAGTATTGAGAAGCCTCTTTTTCTTCGCGTGCGTCGGTACCGGCGGATTTCGCCATTTCTTCCAGGGCGGATTGTGGAATCCATGAACCGCATGTGAATGCGTCGCCCGCCGCAAAGTAAGCCGTTGACCAATCTTTGCCACCGTTGATTGCATCCTGGATGTATTTGTCATCGGATTGCAATGTGATACGCACACGGCAGAACGAACCGTACAATTCATTACTTGCCACGAATTGGTTTGATTTCAACCCAGCCGTCGCATAGTTTGTTGGAACCTTGTTAGATTTCAGTTTTGCCCACATAAATGTAGAACCCAAATCTTTGTTGCCCAAAATACCACCATCGTTTGACGACAAGCACATATTCTGTTGCTTGGTCAACTTGGCGTTATATTTTGCCTGGGCTTCGATTTCAATATCGTAAATCAGGTCTTTGAACAGGGAACGTGCCGCCTGGGTCTGGACATAGGTATCATAGCCGATTACAACCGGTTCACTGAACACCGCGCCGTTCGCATCAACTGTATCACACAGCCCCTGGACGCCGGCGTTGTTTGTGCACAGACGGTTGCCGTTTTCATCGGTTGCATAGATTTCGCCAGTTCCAACAGACGATTTAGCAGAACCCGCATCAATCCAGCCCGAACGAACGTCGGATGCACCACCCCATACGTTTTCGTTGGTGTTGTCCATATTATATTTAACTTCTTCGATTTTCAGGTGTTCGGTACATACATCTGCGTTTTTAACCGTATCGATACACAGACCCAATACGATTGTGTAATCCAGAACTCCGCCAACCTTGTTCATAGATTTATCAAAGTGTTCTTCGCCTGTATTGGTCAAAGAAGACTGAATATCCGTACGATTGCGATAGCAATTGACATAATCGTTGCCACACATGGATTTTACGCAAGATGTCGCAACAGACTGACAACGCTTTTTCATTTGGGCAATTGCCGCGGTATTATAACTGGTTGACAGTTTGGAATTCAATGATGCCACAGCACCGATTGGATCGGATTCCGCACCGTCGTCATATTCTGGGAATAATGTATCAAATGCGTCCGCCTGGGTGAACATATAATTATATGTACCGGTTGCATTTGGATTTTGTGCCGCATATTGGCAGTTTGTATCCGTATTTACAACGGCCTGGCACGCGGTTTTGATTTCATTACGTGTTGCGCCACCATTAATGGAATTGTCACCAGCATCGCTGAACACCAATGAATAGCATGCAGCCCCCGAACCGCCACCACATGAACGCATTGCGCAGTTTGTGATGGTTTCGATACATTTTTCCTTGGCCCGTGTGTCAAATTTATTCACCAGTTCTGTGATTTTTGCCTTCATCCCGGAATTCATACGTGCGCCGTACGCCAGGTCATAAACCTCTTCCTGGTTGTCTTCGTCGCGCAATTGGGATGCGGTTGGCATAACGCCTTCGCCAATAAATGTTGCATAGCAATATTTATTTGAGCCGACTGTGTCCAAGCATGAATTTTTGATATAGGACGCAATATTAGATTTACTGATTGTTGCGGTGGCGTCCGCCAATTCTGTGATTGGTGTACCATTATTAATCGCGTCAACCAAGTTCGCCGTTTCAACGGTTGCATTTTCATAACACTTGTATGGATTTGCGCCACATGCGTTTAAGATACACTGGTCCGCAACCTTATAACAGGTGGACACCGCATTAACGGCAGCCAGGGCCGCACCCTCGGCAATCATTTCGCCGATACGGCTGGATGCAGATGGAACCGTGGACGACGTCGCCGACGCATTACCAAATAATTCCAGTTTGCCGTCGGATGCACAACGCGCCAATGTTGAATCACAGAATACCGCCTGTTTCTTAAATTCCGTATTCGTGGTGCACAATTCGAAATCTGCGCCACAGACGCTGTCCTTGCGCAAGCAGGACGAATAACGACGAACACAGGACGATGTGTCATATTTGTTTTCAATCGCCGCCGCAGAAATCATTTGTCCCATAACACTGCCCGTGGTTGGGTATGTATATTCCGTAATTTCACCGTATGTATTCTTGGTCGCCACATTGGACAGAGCGGAAATGTTTGACGTACCAAACAAACTGTTCACGCCGTTTGATGAACACTGGGCCAGGGTAGACAGACATTCAGGCATTTGTGCATGAAACAGGACGTTTGTTGTACATTCTTCGAAATTTGGACCACAGGCATCCGCGCCCTTGATACACGCGGTATAGGCATCAATACATTCGGCATTTTCCAACAACGCAGAAGATGTTGTGGACGACGTCGAACCGGTTGTACCAGCCGTACCAGTAATGTACGCCGTCATAGTCGGCATACGACGAGCCGTACCGTTCGCACTGATTGCCGTGGCAGTATTCATCACACTTGGGCGCGCCGTCACCGCATATGCCGCAGGCAATACGCTGAATATAGCCAATAAACTTACTGTGTTTTTCAGAAAAGACATCCCCTGACTCCATATTTTATTACTTTATTCTAACATAAAATCAGGGGTATGAAAAGCGAAAAATTGGGCGGAATCAGATATTTTCAAGGATGTATTTCAATTCCAGCATATCATCCGGCAGACGGGTTTTGAAACGCATCATTTCGCCCGTTGTGGGGTGCGCAAATTCCAATACTTCGGCATGCAACATTTGACCGTCGTGTGTTTTCAAAAATTCCAGCAAATCTGCATCACGCACCGTCCCAAGGCGCGTCGTACCACGACCATAGACCGGGTCGCACAACACGGGAAAACCATGCGCCGACAGGTGCAAACGTATCTGGTGCGTGCGACCGGTGAACAAAGTGCAACGCATCTGGGAAATTTTCGCACGCGACCAGGCGTTGATAACCGCAACCTCGGTATGTGATGGTTTGCCACCGGTTTTTACCATGGTCATTTTTTGGCGATTTCTGGACGAACGCGCAATATTGCCCGTAATGTCCGCAGATTCCCAATTTGGAACACCCCATACAAACGCGATATATTTGCGTGTCAGAGTGTGTTCGGAAAAAGTTTTTACCAATTCACGAAATGCCGCGTCAGATTTTGCAAAAACCATAACACCACTGGTATCTTTGTCCAGACGATGAACCACACCGGGACGCGTTGCGCCCCCCAATGCGGACAGGTGCGTATGCGCCAAAATATTTTGTACCAATGTTCCCGTTTTATTTCCCGCAGACGGATACATCACAACACCACGTGGTTTATTTATGACGATGATATCATCGTCTTCGAACAAAATATCCAATTCAAAATCAGACGAGATGTTATCAGTCGCCACATCTGTTTTCGGCGCAGGAATTTCAACAGAAAAAGTATCACCAACGCGGATTTTTTCCGAAAACCGGGGTGTTGTGCCGTCGGCACGGCGGACAATAAATTTCTGGATTTCGCTGCGCGAAAATTCAGGCATTTGCGCCGACAAATATTTGTCCAGGCGCGTCAATTCGTCCGTATCAGATACAATAAATTCGCGAACAGTATTCATAATCAAAACCTATTTATAATCGTCCCAATCGGGTCCAACGATACAATCAGATAAATCAATTGTCAAATCACGACCATGGTCAGATACCGGACATGTTAAAATTCCGGTGGTTGTCGCCTGGTCTGCGTCACGCGTCGCATTACGATACGCAAATTTTATTTCCGAGGGTGCCGCAACGCACGCAATCGCCAAATCATTATCCGTTTTACCATCGGGACCAACCCATACACGCACACCAAAGCCCAAACCATAACACGGAAATCCGTCCAGATAATACAAAACCAATCCGCGACCAACCAATTTTTTGTCCGCTATAAATTTACCGTTATATTCGTTCAGGGTCAGGCCCGTTACAGCCTGCCAATCGGTACTGGTGGAAAAAATACTGACACGCGATTGTGGCGCGGTCGCCGCAATTGCCGGCACAACACACAATGCAAATATCGCAGATATTATTTTCTTCATTTTTTATCCCCGTCTGGTATTTCCATTTCCGCAAGGTGCGCAGATATCTTTTTTACACCCGCAGGCTGGGGTGCCAAGATATGACTGAAATTCACAGTTGCGCCGGAATCCAACAATGTTGCCGACGGCATAAATTTCTGTTTTGCAAGCATACGACCATCATCGTCCGTAGACACAATATACAAATCAGGCACACCATAGATTGAATCAGACACATTCGTTATCGCACCATTTACCACAACATGCGTCGCACCCGCTTCATCGGTTGTCGTTTCAAGCCCCGTAATTTCCGCAATCAACGGTCCACGTTTGGCGTTGCGTGCCTGGTGCTGGGTAATAACGGCAACCGTAAATATTATCGCAGATAACAATGCGCACAGAGACGCGAAAAACATCAGCCATGTATTTTTTCGGGGCGCAGCCGCCACCGTCCATGTATGACCACAAATTGCACATTTGACAGGCGTAGATGACACACCGTCAACGCTGTATTCTGTTTTACAAAAATCACATTTTATTTTCATGTTTTTACTTATACCACATTTAATTACAAATTCAACAGGCGATATTTCGCAGAAACCCGTTTCTGGATTTCAGATATTGCGTTCATGTAATCCGATACGGTTGCGTTTTTATTCGCAGATATGGCACCAAAGATTTGAGTCGCGGCGGTGGAATTAGAACCCTCGTAATACGATGCAAGGGTCGCCATGCGATTTAATTCGACAAATGATGCATCGACAAAGTTTGCCGTCTTGGATTGAACATCCCAATAGTATTCGGGATTGATTGAATCTTGGATTCTGTCATATACAACCAGACGTGGTGTCATGGACCCCGCAAAGCCAACAGATACAAACATAGCCTCGATACGACCGGACGACATGTCCAAAGATTGATTTATTTTCAATATCGCCAGGTCATCAGGTGCATCAACCGACAAACCCGATAATGTTAATTTTGAAACCCATAAATTTTCCGTCGTCAGCGATGACATCTTGGCCGTGTCCGCCAGGGACAATCGACCCGATATTTCCATATTTTTTGAATCTGATGACAACATGCCAGACACGGTCGCAGACGTGGTCGAAAATGTGTTATCAATGGTTGTACGATTGGAAAATATTAATTTGTCGGACACAATTTCTTTGGCTGATAATCCTTCGTTAAATTCAGCATAGTCAGCGTTCACAAATGTCGCATTTACAATATCGTGCCCCCCCAGGTTTAGTGGCGACATCATTTTCGCGTCGTCTGGATTCTCAGACGGAACGCGCCACAAATACAATGCGTTATCACGATTAACAGACGTCGTTTCAATAATCCCGTTTTCAATGTCTATGCCCATATCAACCGCGTCTGTGTGCCACGCGCCAAATGTACCGTATGCATGTGTACCATCAACAAACCCCATGGAACCACCAGACAGATTGACAATTTCACGTGTGCGCAGGGGCGTAATATCGTCCGACGCGCGAACAATCACACCCTGAAGCGACGATTGACCAGATGCATCGCTGGATTTCAAAATACGCAATTGATATTTTTCGTCGCCCGCGTCTAAAACAGACTGGGGCACACCAAATGGTGCCAAATCATTTAATTCAACACGCGTGATATTGCGGCCAACCGTACGCAATAAATCATCACGATTGGCAACAATATAACGTTCCAGCGCAACCTGAATTTCCGCCATGTGATTTGTAATTGCGATATTTTGGGCGCGTTCAATTGCAGACTGTTGATAGCGAAAAACAAATGGTATTATTAATGCCGCCAACGCAACACTAAGCAGTAATTCAACCAGCATACTGCCACGTGAATTATTTTTATTTTCCAAGATGTGTTTTGTTCGTTTCATTTAGTCTATGGTTGATATTGTTGTTTGTGTCGTACCCATCCAGCCCATGCGCACCAATGGCGAGAACGCCGTAGGCGATGGCGCAGATGGCAATTGCCCGCGCGATAATTTCAATGTTGAAAATGCAGGCGGTTTGGTGGATTGAAATGTCCAATTTCCTATCTTTAACGGTGGCGTTGTGGACATCAGTAATTCGCCCGAAACCGTTAATCCAAAATTGTCATAAAATATCATTTCTTCGGATGAAATAAAGGGCGTCGCAACCGAATTTACAGACACACCTGTAAAACCACTGATTGTGCGCGTACTGTCGGATTTTATAATGAAATCGCCGGCAACGTTTATCGTTTCCAATACCGTTGTTCGGTCTGTGATAATGCGTCCCGTAGTTGTATATTTATTGCCGTTGATATTGTCCGCATAAACATTTCTAAAACCCGACATATCACCAGACACACGCATATTGCCAATTGATACGTCTGTGCCATCTATATTGGCCCCAGATGAAAAATATATTATGTTCGCATCCGCCAGGTCCGTATTTACAAATGTCGCATTTCCATTTTTTATACGTGCAGATTCCGCATTAGCGGTCGCAACATTATAAATATGATGACGTGCCATGTCTAAATCACGTTCCATAACATTCAAGTTGTCTTCGCCAGATGTTGCGCGATGCAAATATCGCGATGTATCAGTTCCCGCAACATCGCGCGAAATACGATACACCAAATCACCCGGCATAAAGTCAGGTGCCGCCACCGCCCAAGTGTTGCCGTATGCCACAGAATCCGAACCAACAACCGCCGCATCACCACCAATATGACGCGCAATCGTATTTGTTCGCAGTTCTGTATCTGATGCATCGAACGCAAGATAGATATCCGTTATTGTTGCGCCATTGACCGAATATTTATCAATCAATCCCGCCGCCGCATCCGTTGATATTGCGTCCAGTTCCGCTTCGTCCAGACGAATCTGTGCGGGGGTTGGCCATTTATCTTGGTTCATGCGGACAAAATTCAATGCATTATCACGCGTGGACATAATACGACGCGCGACCGCAATATCACGTATTGTTCGATTTGTTTTTGCAATCTGATTATAGACCAATGGGGTCGCCATGGCGATAATTGCCATAGCCAGTAAAACTTCGGTAATACTGGCACCACGGGATTGGTTGGAAAAGATGTTCAATTTAGATGCAATCACTGCGCCCCGCCATTAGACATTGTTTTATATCAATTCGTTTTTCCAGTCGTTGCCAAAACACATACTGACAAATCAGATACTGGGACAAAGACTGCTTGTTATAGACACCTTCTAAATCTTTGATAATGGCCGCACAGTTAACAGTCTTACCATCATCGGTCGCAGGGTCCGCTATTATTTCAAACGCGTCATTGTTTATACCCGACACCCATGCGTCCGGCAACAACGTCGTACCGGCGGGGCGTATATCAATCAAAACCGAACCCGACGTGCCATCGTTTAATGCGGCGGACGTCTGGTCGCGCAGGGTGATATTTGATGTGTACAGGGTGCCAACCTCGATACCAGATTTACTGTTGTATGTCAGGGTGTCCGCATCAATAAAAACATCCTGGCCGCGGGTGGTATTAAGGTACGACGAAATATCTAATCGTTCGACCGTAAAGTTTATGTTATTTGACACCACATTACCGCGAACATTCCATTCGCCCGGCCCCGTAAAAGATGTGCGCCCCGCCGTCATAGACAATTCGTACACAGATGTGTCACCAACCACAAAATTACCCGTGTCGCCAAACATAGAAATCGTTTTTGTATCAACAGAATCCGCAAACAATGTGCCACGCGTTAACGTTAATGCAGATTCGCCCGTCTTACTTTGAAATACCGTTTTTTGGGCGACCATATCTTTGATATTGTTGCGCACCTTTTTACCGGACTCGATGCCAGATACCGTCAATGTATTAAACTGGGCCCCTTCAAATTCGCCACGTACAGAAAACAAATTTCCTGCATTGTTTAATGAAAAAGTCCCCATGTCCAGGTCGGTTAAAAAACCGCTGGATTCCAGGTTCGGCTCGTTCCGACGAACAACATCAGAATAAATATCGGACAATTCTATGCCGACTTGAATCTGTTTATCTGACGAGGTGGCATAAAAGCCAATTCTGCGCACTAATTCCGCGCGCTCAACCCCAGTCAAATCGCCACCCGTCAGTTCCAAATAAGCAGACACAGCAAGTGGTGTTTTATGCAACACCAGCGATATATCCTGGCCCAGCGCCGTACGCGGAACAAACCCCAGTGGCAGACCGTATGGTTCCAACATATCTGCAAAGTCATTTCCAGACACAACCGTTGTTTCATATGGGATATCGCGTGCGTTTTCACGAATAAATATGCGCGCCGCCGTTTGGGCAATATCAACCTGGCGCGTGGTGGAATACATGCGAGTGTCTGTATCGCGTCCCGCCATCTGACGCGACATAAACGGTATGAACGCAAAAATCAACCCCACCGCCAACAGGGCCTGAAGCAAAAAATTTCCACGCTCTTGATACAAGGTTTTGCCCCCTCCTACGGGTATCAGCATAGCAACAGAAAAAAATTATTGCAATCGCTTTTCAGTTGTTTTAATATTCTGGGTGTGAAACATAGCAACATATGGTTTGTTGTTATTGGGTTTTCCCTTAATTATTTGAGAAAAAAGATATGCAAAATAAAAAAAATCAATCCAATGTAGGACAGATGATTCAACGCTGTCATAAATGGCGTCAGAAACGCAAACAGTACATCGACCAGGCGCGTCAGACCGCAGACGAAATTGAACGCGAACGTCTGTTGCAGACGGCAGAACACTATGGACGTATGGTAAATACTGAACAGGAAAAAATAGATTCCACGCGCGATCCCAAGGAAAAAGCAGCAGCGGCTGAACAGCAGGCGGTCGAAGTGGCGGACAACGCCGACCAGATGGAAGAGGAAGAATCCCCATTCCCGGATTTTATTACGAATTTATAAATTCAAAAAACGCGCCACTTGGCGCGTTTTATTTGTTGAAATTTAATGCCGGTTTGCTATGCTGGGGAACAAAAGGAAGATTATACGCATGGACAATAATTATACAGTACTGGCACGCAAATATCGCAGTCAAGATTTCAAATCCCTTATCGGGCAGGATGTGTTGGTAAAAACGCTGACCACCGCAATTAACACGTCGCGTATTGCGCACGCATATATTTTTACAGGCATTCGTGGAACTGGAAAAACCAGTACGGCACGTATTCTGGCCAAGGCGTTGAACTGTTTATCATCTGACCGGGCGACCGCCACACCGTGCGGGGAATGTGAAAACTGTCGCGCAATTGCGGCGGGACAACATATCGATGTTATGGAAATTGACGCCGCATCACATACGGGCGTTGATAATATGCGCGACATTCTGGACGGTGCGCAATATCGCCCAACAAATGGTCGATATCGTGTTTATATCATCGACGAAGTTCACATGCTGTCCACGTCTGCGTTTAATGCGCTGTTAAAAACGCTGGAAGAACCGCCAGCACACGTCATATTCATTTTGGCAACAACCGAAATCAGAAAAGTTCCCGTCACGATTTTATCACGGTGTCAGCGTTTTGATTTGGTGCGTGTGCCGGTTGATACATTAAAAAAACATTTTGCTTGGATTGCAGACCAGGAAAAAATTGAACTGACCGATGGGGCAAATGAATTGTTGGCGCGCGCCGCGGACGGTTCGGTGCGTGATGGATTATCCCTGTTGGACCAGGCAATTGCCCAAACCGGCGGCCATGTGGACGAAGCGTCAGTATTGGACATGCTGAAACGTGCAGACCGTGGGGTTGTTGTGGACTTTATGAAAACATTGTTGTCTGGCGATACTGCGGCGGCATTGGAAAAGGTAGATACAATCTATAACAATGGCGCGGATTTATCTATGCTATTGACCGACATGATGGAATGGACACATTGGGCAACACGCATGCATCCCGCACTGCATGCGGGCGACGTTAATAATTCGCCATACACCGCGGACCAGCGCGAACAAATTCAAAACCTGAACGGACGCGTGTCGCTGAATACCCTGTCGCGCATATGGCAGGTGATGGTGGCGGCTGTACCGGAAATGCAGGCGGCGGGGAATCAGAAACAATGCTTTGACATGTTAATCGTACGCATGATGCACATCGCCGATATGCCAAGCGTTCCGGAAATTATTAAACAGCAGGAATCCGCGCAGAAAACACGCGATGTAAAAAATATTTTCGCAGACCGTATGGCACAACCAAGCCAGCCTGTTGCAGCAGCCAAAGAACCACAGGGTCGTCCAATAACAAACGCGACTGAATTGGCGACGGCATTACAAGAATCCAAGGAAATCTTGCTGTATTCTTATTACAGCAGCAATATTGAAATTTCTGAATTTGCAGATGGGAAAATTAAATACTTTGACCGCAAGGGGGATGCGGATTTTGCGCATAAATTGGCGGTATGGCTGAATGATAAAACCGGAAAACAATGGCAATTGGAACGCGCAATGGAATCTGTGCATGCGCACACGGTCAGCGAACAACAACATGAAGAATTGGTTGCAGACCCATTGGTCGCAAGTGCGATGGATTTGTGTGCAGACGCAGAAATAGTGGGGGTAAAATAATGAAACAACAATCAGGTCGTTCTTTGATAGAAGTTATTGGTGTTATGGCAATCGCCGGTTTGATGACGGTGTCTGCGTTGGGCGTGTATAATATGTTGCGTAAAAATCAGGCGCGCACAATTGCGGACGCAGAACTGGAACAAATCGCCCAGGACACAAAAATGTTATTGGAAATGCGCGGCTCGTACGAAGGTGTATCGGTTGATTATTTGATTAAGGCGGGCGCATTACAGTCTGATGCGGCGCCAATTGGTGGGGATGCGTGGTCGGTCGTCAGCAGCGCGGACGGGAAATCTTTTTCAATTAATCTGGTGGATTTAACGACGGGCGAATGCGATTATTTCGCAACATCAAAACCAAAGTGGGCAACGGCAATTTTGGTGAATGGATTTGAAACGGGACTGACAGAAAACTGTTTCGATTCAGATACAAACCAAATTTCATTTATCGTGGAATAGATGCAGATAAAAAACATTATTTTATCAACAATTATACTGGGCGCGTTGGGCGCATGCGTTCAGTACAGCAGCCCGAACAGACAGACATGGTCCACATATCTGAATGGCGCAAGTTTTACAGACATGACAGAAATGAGCCGCGTTGCAAAACGTCCTGTTTATTTGGGGGCGGGTGGTAAATTAGTGGAGGATGCGGTCGATGCGTCCAGCGCACTTGATTATGGCGACAAAGCAACAAACGACAATGCAATTGCAACACAATATATGGCGACCTTGGAATACGCACTGTATGATGCCTTGCGCAAACCCGGAATTTCTGTTCAACGCGCGGGGACCGATGTTGTTGTGATTTTGGTGCGGGATGCGATTATGGAATTAAATGTTGCCGATATTTCCGCAACAGGCGATGACACATTAAATACCATTACAAAAATTCTGAAGAAATATGATGCAACATTTGTTGAAATCGCGGGATACACAGATTCTATGCGCGACGCAAATGCGGCACGTGCATTATCGCTTGATATGGCACAACGTGTTGGGGTTTATTTTTCCCAACATGGCATAAATACAGCCCGCATGTTTATTGTTGGGCGCGGGTCTGCACGTCCAATTGCGGGTCAGGATGACATAGGTCGCCTGACCAATCGGCGCGTTGAATTACGTATTGCCCCGGCAAGATAAAAAATCCCCAAAACGGGGGATTTTTTATGCCAATTCTTTGATTTGTTTTGTTTGGGGGTCGTATATGCGCGGCGTTCCCGTGTACCCCAGCGCACGATGATGTGCCGGCACCAAGAATTCCGGCAATGGGGCACATTCGCCCATGCGAACCTTGGCCGCCAATTTCTTTTCTACCTCGGTTTTTTCAAGGAAATACCTTTCCTGGTCGGCCTCAATTGGACGATTATAGTGTCCTTGAATTATAACCAGTTGTTTACCTTCGGGCAATTTCATAACATCCATTGGTGTGTACAGTAATTCTTCGGTGGTTTCTTCTTTATCCTTGCCATCGGGACCTTTGACCGTTTTCTTTTTCATTTTATAGCCCATCATTTTCGAGAATCTGTCCGCAGTATCAGGGTCGTTTTGACGCATAACGATTTTTGCCGCCGTTGTTGATATAATAGTAGCCTCGGCATCTGGACCGTATTTTTCTGCAATCTGGTGTAAGTCCTGACCGATAATCAGGTATGAAATCTTTTGACCACGCCCCAGGTCCGGCCCCTGAATAACCGCCTGTAACTTTTGCATTTTGGGCATCTCATCCATTACAAACAACACAGGATACGGCCCCAGTTCCGCCCCATTGCGCATCTGGCCCGGCGCGTTTGCCAGCAGGAAATTAGACATCAGCTCAATAAAGATTGCCGTTATCGGATTCAAAGCCTGGGCATCAACCATGTTAATAGACAAATATACAGAAACAGGCTTGATTTTGCCATCACGAGGATCAACCATTCCACGCAAGTCCGAAAAATGGAAATCCGAATGGCTGGTACGATTACGAACCGCCGCATTACGGAATATGTTCAGACCCGACTGCGCCGTTGACATAATGGAGCCACGTTCCTTGTCCGGGGTACTGGCCAATTGGGTTAATTCTTGAACCGCGCGGTGTGAATACGCGTATCGGCGCGCCTCGTCCACGGCCTTCATAAACATATCTTTGGCAGGATCCGCCATCATAACCATCTGGTCACCCTGGCGGCGGCGTTCTTCGATATCTTCGGCAATTGCGATTTGAGATGCGTTCAACCAGTCCAGAATCATGGAAAATGACGCCTCGCGACCGCGCCATGCGTCGGGAATGTTTTCCCATGTGCCAACATGAACATAATTTGTGGCATTCAGTTCACCACGCTGCAACAGGGCATGTGCTGCATACGCATTTGGGTCGGACGTCATAGACAGATAATAGTCAGACAAAACAGCCGCATCTTCGGAATTAAATGCGCCACTTGTTATGCGGGAATAGAAATAATCATCAGCCTTGGCACGTTCAACCTTGGAAATAATAAACTGAATATAGCCCGTCAATGCCGCGCGGCCGGTAATCGTCCAATGCGGGTCGGCCGATGACGACGAACGATCCGGAATCAAAGTATTCACAATGGAATCAACGTACAGGTCGCGTTCTTCGGTGTTAAAAGGAACATGCCCCGGCGACAATGGGTTCCAGGACGGATAATAAATACCACGCGCAGGGTCGTCCTGGCCCGCCCAATTCATAATAAATACAGGCCCAACTGTAGAACGGTATGCAGATGTTTTTTGTTTTAGTTCAGGCTTTGGGTCGTTAATAATCATCGAAACATTATCACAATCCAAAATTGTAGGAATAACAACCCCGGCGGTTTTACCAGTCCCCGGAGGCGCAACACACAATGCCGACAAAGATTCATCAAACATAAGCGGCTTATTCTTGAAATACCCAAGAACCATCATAAATCCCTTGAACAGACCTTCTTTGTTCTTGTAATCCTGACCCATTTTTTTTATGTCGTCGGCGGTTGCCTTGCGCGATGTCTTTTCGTCAAACTTATCCTTGCTGTGTGGATTGAATTCGTCCGTCATTGTCGCATCTGACAGAAAATAGTATCCAATAATCGGCAATATTGGCGTGATACATTCAATATCGGGACGCATAACGCAACGCCCAATCCATGCGGGGATTTCCGCCAATACGGACAATCCACCCGACGCAAATAAATTGCCCAGATAAATAGATACCCAATCCTTGGTCGCGGGCGACCAGCCATATCGCCATATATGTTCAATTGGGAAAGACGCCGCAACCATAATCGCCGCAATAATCCATATAATAATCGCCCAACGGATTGACCAAAACTCACGCGCGACACCGTTTTGATCGAATTCTTTATACGCAGACGAACGGAATATATTTAATCCCTTGCCCTTGCCCGACGCTGATAAAATGTTGAATTTCACTGCCATGGTGCTAATATTATATCAGAAAAACAACCTTGAAAAAATACGGAATTATAAAAAATATGAAAAATATTCCAAGAATCTTTGTTGGCGATGATATTAACCCGGGGGTGGCGATTCCTGCGTCGCGTGATGTGGCGCATTATCTGGGGCGCGTAATGCGGACACGCGATTGTCTGGTTTTTGGGGGTGGCAATGAATACAGCGCACACCTGTCCGACGATAACAAATTTTTAATTATTGGCGACAAGACACAGCACCCAGACCCTTCAAACAATATCACACTAATGTTTGCGCCGATTAAGCGTACGGATGATTTGTTGAATATGGCAACCCAAGTGGGGGTCGCAAAATTTCAGCCCGTGATAACAGACCGCACAACCGCGCATCACATCAACTGGGAACGCATGAAAAAAATTGTAATCGAGGCCGCCGAGCAATCAAACCGAAACAGCGTGCCGGAAATTTTGTCGCCGATTAAATTTTCTAATCTGGATTTATCAAATGTTGTATTCGCAGACGAACGTGCGGCATACGGAAAAAAATCAGATTGCGAAATAAAAAACACGCGTTCAATATTGGTTGGACCCGAGGGCGGATTTTCAGACGCTGAATTCAAGGCTCTGGATGCGGCGGGTGCATGTGGAATATCACTTGGGGCGACAATACTGCGCGCGGAATTAGCGGCTGCAATTGCGGTTTCAAAAATACTGGGATAATAAATGAGTGTACGTATCGCAAAATTTATAGCGGATTCTGGTGTGGCGTCGCGACGTGCGGCCGAAGAATTGATTGCATCCGGTCGCGTCAGTATTAATGGTGCAACAATTGACAGTCCTGTAAATTTTGTTGATGAAAATGACACGGTTGAAATTGATGGAAAAAAGATTTCATCGCGCGCCGACACAGAACTGTACATGTTTCACAAGCCAATCAACACCATGACAACCGCACGCGACACCAGGGGACGAAAAACTATTTATGATTGCCTGAACGAAGAATATAAAAATTTGAAATATGTTGGACGACTTGATTACAAAACAACGGGGTTGTTGCTGATGACAAATGACGGTGAATTGGCACGGAAATTAACCCTGCCGTCATCGAACATAGAACGCGTATATATTGCGACCGTGAATGGTACTGATTTTTCTGGGCTGGACCGGGCGCGCCGTGGCATAACGGTCGATGGAATAAAATATGCGCCTATGAAAATAGAAGAGATTGGCACCAACAATCTGCGCATTACAATTACCGAAGGTAAAAAGAATGAAGTGCGAATCGTTCTGCGGGCGTGTGGGTGTCCGGTGCGCAAATTACACCGCATTTCATATGGCGAAATTCGGTTGGGAAAACTGCCCGTTGGAAAAATTCAAAAGATTTCGCAGAAAACAATTGACCTGATTAAAAAATCTTTCTAATATTCCATCAAAAGGAAGGGAGATTTATATGAAAAAAACACCTGTCAAAAAATCAGTTAATGCAAAAACACGCGCAACTGTGCGTCCTGTGGCGTCCAAACCAACAATCAAATCGGACAAGGCAAAGCCATGCTTTAACCCATGGTCGTTGTCGATTTATGTTTATTGGTTTATTATTTTGTTCTTTATCGCGGCGACATTTTATATCTTGGGTCGCGCACATACGGACCAGCCCAAGGCAACACCTGCGATGGAAATTACCGAAGAAACTTTGTTGCAGGCGGCAGATTACTATAACAGCGGCAAAACAAAATTGTTGGCCGGCGAATTGGATGCAGCAATCGCAGATTTAAGCGCGGCAATTGATGCGGGCGCAGCATCTGTTGACACATACATCCTGCGTGGCGAGGCATACATGCAATCGGGCGATTATCGCAATGCAATGTCAGACTTTAACGCGGCGTTGGTCAAAGACCCAGCGAATGGTGTTGCATACTATGACCGCTCATTGTTGAACACACGCTTGGAAGATTATGGTGCGGCGTTGAATGATATTAACAATGCGTTGGCGGCAAATACTTCTAACCCAAGTCCTGTTTTGCAAATGCGTGATTTGTATGCAAAGCGCGGTCAGTTGAATCTGTGGATGAAAAACTGGCAGGGTGCAATTGCAGACTATACCAATTCATTGGCACGCCCAGAAGGCACAGTTAACCCAACGGTCTATGCCGAACGCGCAGAAGCGTACACAGCCCTGGGGAACTATGCAGATGCGATTAACGATTATTCATCGGCGATTCGTGTGATTTCTGAACAGATTCAGGGTGCACCAACAATGGAAGAACGTGAATCGTTGTCCAATCGTGCGATGAACTATTTCGAAAAATCTGCGGCGTTGAATTTGAATCTGGGCAATGTTGATGCGGCACGTACAGATTTAGAATCTTCGTATACAATTGCGGTTGCGTTGAACGATGCAGAAACAGCAGACAGAATGTTAGGGCTAATCGCAGAGTTGAACAAACCTGCTGAAGCGGCACCAACAGAACCGGTTGCTGAAAATCAGTAAATAAAAATCCCCGCCAATTGGCGGGATTTTTTTACCATCCAACAAACTTTGTTTCACAAAAAATTTTAGCAGGGCAACACAAGCAAACTTAAAAAAAACTTCGCCTGCCCCACCTTAAACAATCCATAGGACAACGGAATTTTTTAGGGAAAATTTCTGTCTGTATTTACCCCAACAAACTTTTTACATCGGTATTTGTATCGAACTATTGTTCGTTAGTAAGTTTTTTATTGACCAAGCCACAAGGCAACAATGCTTTTTATTTCTAAAAATAAATATCGCGATAAAGTTTCATTTTCTGGATATTAAAAATCCCCCAAACGGGGGATTTTTTTTAGTTCTTGCGTGGGTATTTAACCGCAGCCTGCGCCGCCGCAAGGCGCGCGATTGGCACGCGGAACGGAGAACAAGATACCGAGTTAAATCCACACTGATGGAAGAACATAATGGATTCTGGATCACCACCGTGTTCACCACATACGCCCAAGTGGATATGTTCGCCCTTGGTATCACGCGCCTTTTTAACCGCGTCTTTAATCAACAGACCAACACCCAACTGGTCAACAGATGCGAATGGGTCTGCGACATAGACACCGCGTGCACGGTATTCATCCAAGATTTTCGCAGTATCATCACGCGACATACCCAATGTTGTCTGAGTCAGGTCGTTTGTACCGAATTCAAAGAATTCGCAAGATTCCGCGATTTCATTTGCCAGCACGGCTGCGCGTGGCAATTCAATCATAGAACCAACCGTGTATTCAATGGATTCACCCGTTTCTGCAAACAATGATTGCGCGGTTGCATCGATAACGGCCTTGACAATATCGACTTCTTTTTTAGAGCCAACCAAAGGCACTTCGATTTCTGGGAATACGCGGACGCCAGCCTTTTTAACTTCCAACGCCGCCGACAGAATCGCGCGTGTCTGCATTTCGCAAATTTCAGGGTATGTAATCGCCAAACGACAACCACGATGACCCAACATTGGATTCTGTTCGTGCAGTTGTTCTGCGCGCTGTTTGATGAATTCAACAGATTTACCAATATGTGCCGCCAGTTCTTCGATTTCTGCGTCAGTATGTGGCAAGAATTCGTGTAATGGTGGGTCAATCAAGCGGATTGTAACCGGCAGACCGTCCATAATCTTGAACAGTTCTACGAAGTCAGCACGCTGATATGGCAACAGTTTTGCCAATGCCGCACGGCGACCCGCTTCGTCTTCGGCCAATATCATTTCGCGCATATCCTGGATGCGGGATGGGTCAAAGAACATGTGTTCTGTACGTGCCAAACCGATACCTTCGGCACCAAAGTCGCGTGCCTGTTTTGCATCCTTGGGTGTTTCGGCATTCGCCTTGACGGTCAATGTTTTGATTTCATCAACCCAGCCCATCAATGTACCAAAGTTGCCGGTCAATTCAACAGAAACTGTTGGGATTTTGCCTTCGATAATCTGACCCTTGGCACCATCAATGGAAACCCAATCACCTTCGTTGATAACAACGCCGGATGTTGTCTTCATTGTTTTAGATTCATAGTCGATTTTAATATCAGGTGAACCCGATACGCACGGTGTTCCCATACCACGTGCAACCACCGCCGCGTGCGATGTCATACCACCACGTGCAGTGATAACACCCTGGGCTGCGTTCATACCCGCAATATCTTCGGGCGATGTTTCGATACGAATCAGCATAACCTGTTTGCCTTCTGACGCCCAACGTTCTGCATCTTCGGCATTAAATACAGCCATACCCACAGCGGCACCTGGGGATGCAGGCAAGCCCGTTGCAATAACGCGCTTTTCAGCCTTGGGGTCCAACATTGGGTGCAACAAATGATCCAACTGGTCCGCACCTACGCGCAGGATTGCTTCTTCTTTGGTCAACAAACCTTCTTCGACCATTTCTACTGCCATACGGACAGCAGCAGCTGCGGTACGTTTGCCGTTACGGCACTGCAACATCCACAATTTGCCATGTTCGATTGTAAATTCCATGTCCTGCATGTCTTTGTAATGACGTTCCAGTTTTTCGCGAACTTCGCACAATTCCTGATAAACTGCAGGCATTGCTTCTTCCAATGACAGACGACCGGAATCATCCTTGCTCATCGGCTGAGGGGTGCGAATACCCGCCACAACGTCTTCACCCTGGGCGTTAATCAGATATTCACCATAGTATTTGTTTTCACCAGTTGCTGGGTCACGGCTGAAGCATACGCCCGTCGCAGAATCATCACCAGAGTTACCGAATACCATCGCCTGGACGTTAACAGCGGTACCCCAATCAGCAGGAATATTATTCAATTTACGATATGTGATGGCCTTTTTGCTCATCCAAGAGCCGAATACCGCGCCAATACCCATTTCCAACTGTTTCCATGGATCCTGGGGGAATACTTTGCCAATTTTAACACCGATTTCTTTGAACTTTTCAACCAAGTCTTTCAAATCTTCGGCTGTTAATTCTGTGTCCAGTTTATAGCCCTTGTCTTCCTTCATGCGTTCCAGCGTATGTTCGAACAGGTCAATGTCTGCGCCCATAACAACTTCGCTGAACATCATGATGAAACGACGATACGAATCATACGCAAAACGTTCGTTGCCGGAAATTTTCGCCAACGCTTTTACTGTTTCGTCATTCAAGCCCAAATTCAAAACCGTGTCCATCATGCCCGGCATAGACACACGTGCGCCAGAACGTACGGACACCAACAATGGGTTTTCCAGGTCTGCAAACTTTTTACCCATAATGGATTCAACGTGCGCGATACCATTGCGTACCTGGTCCATTAAATCAGCAGGATATGTTTGATTGTTATCATAGTAGTATTTACATACATCGGTGGTCACCGTAAAGCCCGCAGGAACAGGCAAACCAACCAAGTTCATTTCAGCCAAATTTGCACCTTTGCCACCCAGCAGATTTTTCATATCTGCCTGACCTTCGGCGGCGCCATTACCAAAGGTATATACCCATTTATTACTCATGGTTTCTCCTTGCTTTTAAATTAAAAACGCCAAGGGATTGTGGGGCAAGAACTGCATAATTGCAAGAAAAAAATCGGGATCAACCCCGATTTTTTTACATTGTGCATGCACACGCAATTGAAAACAGTTTCGACATGTCCGAATCAGACCGCGAATTAACAATAATCGGTGCACGCGCGCCAATAACCACGCCACCAAATATCCAATCGCCGAATTGAACCATTGCCTTAATCGTATTGTTGCCCGCTTCTATATTGTGAAACAATAAAATGTCCGTGTTGCCCATTACCGGACCGATATAAGATTTTGCACGGACGGCATCCGTGGACACCGCCAAATCAAACGATATTGGACCAGAAACAATACAGTTTTTTATTTCACCACTTTCATTCATTTGACGCAATGCGTCCGCATCAATCGTTGCCTGCATTTTTGGATTCAATGTTTCAACCGCGCACAGTGGCGCAACACGGGGCAAATCCACCCCCATTTGTCGCGCAAAAGATACAGCATTATTTATCAGACCAACCTTTTGTTCCAAATCCGGATACATAATCATCGCAATATCTGTAAGAAACAATTTGCGTTTGCGCGATGGCGAATACAATACAGACACATGCGACAAAATCCCATCGCCACGAATGCCCGTGTCGCGATTTAATACCGCACGCAGAATGTCCGCCGTGTGAATTTTGCCCTTCATTAAAATATCTGCGCGTCCATCGCGCACCAGGCGCACCGCCGTTTCTGCCGCCAACAATTCATCCGAACAATGCATAATTTCAAAATCAGATATATCCAGATTATTTTCATGCGCGACGTTTTTTATTTCATTTTCGTCGCCACATAATACCGCATTTACAAAACCCATTTTGTGCGCCGTGATGATTGAAGACAACGCATTTGTGTCGGTCGCACACGCCAATGCAATTGTGCGCGGTGTGGCAGGGCGCATAGATTCCAATAATGATTCAAATTCAGGTGTCATGAAAAAATTCCTTTCTGCCGAATAACATATAATATTTTTAATTCTGTGGTACCAAGTTTAGAATCTGGATACAAGTCGGTTCGATTCCGAC
>JAGBSK010000024.1 GCA_017631895.1 Alphaproteobacteria bacterium
AACGATGGATTTCCACCCGCAACCATTAAGCCGACACCTAATGCCTGAATCAACATAGTGCGACGCATTTCCGCCGCCATACGATCCGCCATTTGCACCATATGTCCACCCGTCATATGCCCCAATTCGTGCGCAATTACCGCCTGTAACGCATCGGGGGTACGTATCTGTGTCAACAGGCCCGTATAAATATAAACGTCTTCACCACCGGATACAAACGCATTAAAATCCGTATCGTTTACAATATGAATACGCAGACGATCCGCCGGAATATCCGCAGCGGTTGCCAATGGAGAAACCAATGCATTTAATAATCGTTCCGTTTCCGTATCATTAATAATTGACGCACATATCGCAGGCGACGAAAACAACACAGCAACCAAAATCAATAAACGCTTAAACACCGGCAACAACCCCACGATTAAATATAAACATCAAATCATCCGTCCATGTATCCATTTCATTATCACGTGCGGCACGTGATGCCAATTTGAATAAATCCCTGTGATCACGATAATCAACAAAATGATAGTGCATCCAACCGCTTTGGCGTGTACCCAACAATTCACCAACCCCACGCATAATCAAATCTTGCTCTGCAATTACAAAGCCGTCTTCGGTTTCACACAAAACGTCCAAACGACGCAGACCTTCTTCGCGTACATTACGCCCAAAGACCAATATACAATATGATTGAATATCACCACGACCAACACGACCACGCAATTGATGCAATGCCGCCAAGCCAAAACGTTCGGCATTTTCAATTACAATGATAGATGCACGCGGAACATCGATACCAACCTCTATGACCGTGGTGGCAACCAATACATTCATATCAGATGAATTGTCTGCAAATTTTGCCATAACAGAATCACGCACACGTTTGTCCATTTGACCATGCACCAATCCCGCCGTTGGGAAATATTCACACAACATCTTATGACGTTCAACCGCCGCCGTCATATCCAATCCGTTTTCTGTTTCTTCGACCAATGGACACACCCAGAATACTTTTGTCCCGTCGGTCACCTGTAATTTAATACGATTAATCAATTCAACTATGCGTCCATTGGATATTTTGGATGTTTTAATTGGTTTACGGCCGGCGGGCTTTTGATTTATAATCGACACATCCATATCGCCATATATCGTCATAGATAAAGTACGTGGGATTGGGGTCGCAGACAGTGCCAACAAATCAGGATTGTTGCCTTTGCTGCGCAGAGATTCACGTTGAGCCACACCAAAGCGATGTTGTTCATCAACAATAACCAATCCCAAATCTTTGTATTCGACATCTTCGGAAAACAGTGCATGCGTACCAATCACAATTCGTGTTCGTCCAGATCGCAATGATATTAATTTTTCACGACGTGCAACGCCTTTGTCACGACCCGTTAACACATCACACACCAACCCCAGCGCATCGCATATCGGACGAATTTTTGCATAATGCTGTTGAGCCAAAGTATCGGTTGGCGCCAACAATGCCGTTTGCGCCCCATATTCTGCCATTTTAACCGCCGCAGCCAATGCAACGATTGTTTTACCACTGCCCACGTCGCCTTGGACCAAGCGCATCATCGGGGTGTCTGATTTCATATCTGTATAAATTTCATCAACTGTACGACGTTGGGCGTCCGTCATTTCAAACGGTAATAACGCATAGAATTTATCCATTAAATCATACCGCAGGGAACGCAATGGACGACGGTTGCGAATATCGATACGATTACGACGGCTTATCACAATCGCAGATTGATGTGCCAGCAATTCACAATATGCCAATTTCGCCATATATGTATTATTCGGCGCCAAGTCCGCATCAGTTTGGGGATGATGTATGTGCGATAAAGCATCAAAAAATTCAATAACACGTTCATCGGATTCGCCGGCAGTATATTCAGGCAATTTGGCAAAAATCTGATCACGGATGTTTGCGAAAACTTTTTGTGTTAAACCTTCGCCAGACGGATATATCGCCTGAGCCATAGGGATTTTAGATGCATTTTGAATTTCTTCGATAAAATCGGGATGGTTAATTGTTGGGCGGGCGGTCGAACGTTCCAATCGGCCCGATATCATACGCCATGATCCAACCGGCATCTTTTTCAGCCAATAATCCAAAAAGTTGGCATTAAAAAATTGAATCACAACCGTATTGCCCATTTTATCATTACATATAATCTGGGTCGGGCGACGACGGCCACGATAAAAACCACCGCCGGTTTTATGCGATTTGATACACAATGGGATTGTAACCGTTTCGCCGGCCACAACGTCTGTGATAGATTCAGATATATTACGGTTGCGCACATACGACGGACGATGTAACAAAAAATCCAATACACGCCGTCCGCCCAACACGCCATCCAGACGTGCCGCCAAGACCGGACCGACACCTTTGATAAATTGCAGGTCTGTATTCAAAAATTCAAATAAACTGCGTTTCATTTAACATAAATTTAGTGAATTTTTGATTGAGATTCAATAATAAAAATCCCCCAAACGGGGGATTAAATTATTTTGCGAACGAATAATCCATTTCCAAATGGTTTGGATTATATGTGCCGTTCATAATTGCCAAAGTATCTTCGACGATTACCAATTCTTCGTTGGTTGCAATCATAAATACTTTTACACGGCTGTCTGGTGCGCTGATTTCTGCATAGTCAACACCTTTGCGTGCCAAAGCCGCTGCGTTCTTTTCCAAGTCCAATTTGATGCCCAAT
>JAGBSK010000025.1 GCA_017631895.1 Alphaproteobacteria bacterium
ATTCATCTGCACTTTCAACCAAATTTTTTACATTTCGTTTCATGCGGATTCTCCATTTTTTATGACCCCACGCATATGCGCCGACCGCGCGCGAGGATTATTTTGCAATTCCGCAGCCCCGGGCAGGGCGGTTTTTATCAATCCAAACGGCGCACACGCCACAACCGGCATACGTGGATCACCCGGCGCAGTTGTCCATGCGCGGAATGTATTCTTGACAACCCTGTCTTCCAATGAATGAAATGTCACACAGACACACTTGCCACCCGCCACCAACAAATCCGGCACAACCGCCAACGCACGTTCCAATTCGCCCATTTCGTCATTTACCGCAATTCGCAACGCCTGAAACACTGGCGCAATATCTTTTGGATTATGAATCAAATCGCGTAATGCAAAAGTTGTCTGGGGGCACGCTTCTTTTATCGCCCGCGCCAAAACATTAGCTTTTTTTACGTCGCCATAATCCCGCAAAACATTCGCCAATTCAGCAACAGTCGATTTTTCAATAAAATCCGTCGCACTAATACCATTTTGTTCCATGCGCATATCTAATGGCGCATCCGCACGAAATGAAAAACCACGTTCTGCAATATCAATCTGCATTGACGAAATACCCAAATCAAAAACGATGGCGTCAACAGGCGATTCTAATTCCGCAATATTCGAAAATGCCCGTGGCACAAAGCGAAACCGTTCACCATACTCGGCACCCAACGCATCTGCATCCGCCACAACATTTGGGTCGCGGTCAAACGCAATAACATTTGCGCCACGGTCCAAGAACGCCCGACTGTATCCGCCCGCACCAAAAGTGCAGTCAACAATCGTCTTGCCCTGAACGTCGCCCAACGCTTCCAACACTGCGCCCAACAAAACCGGAATATGTTTTTGCATGTTATTCTACCTCTACCTTAATCCCCAATGCGATTAAATCCGCAATTGTCGTCGCGCCCAACTCAACCCCACCGGGCAGGGCAACCGTCGCCGTCTTTTCCGCCCCATGCAACACCAATTCCACCCGCGTATATCCGCGTGGCAACGCAATAATTGCCTTTTTTACATCCTGTAAAATCGCCCCATCGCGAATATCAAGTGTTATTTTCTTGGCAATTTTGGCAACCCATTGATTCAACGGCGTAATAGAATCTACAAATATAGACACCCGATCATCACGATTTGACGTCTTGCCCGAAATCAAAACAACCGTTTCATTTGCCAAAATTTGCGCGAATTCAATTGCAGAATCACCAAACGCCACCGCATCAATATTGCCCGCGCTATCTGACGCATTGATTGTAATCATTTCCTTGCCAGTCTTGGTACGACGACGTCCAAACGAATTTACATTTGCGGCAACCTGTACCGACTTACGGTCGCCCAGCGTAGCCAACGTAGCACTTGTCGCCAAATTAGCGCGCGCAATCAAATGCTTGTACTGGTCCAACGGATGGGCGGAAATATAAAATCCCAATGCAGACAATTCGTTTTCTAATTTCTGACCAAACGTCCATGGTTCTGTCTTGGGCAGATTTTTGTGCAATCTATCTTCGGACACGTCATCTTCCACCGTATTCGCAAACAGCGACAACATATTCGCACCATCTTTGGACTTTGCCGCATAGGACAAAATTGCATCCGCATTCATATAAATCAGCGCACGATTTGGTTCCAAAGAATCCAACACACCCGTCTTGGCGAACGCCTCTAAAATACGTTTGTTCACAATCGTTGCACAACGTTTTGCAAAATCCGTCAAGTTTTTGAATTTACCATTCGCATTACGTTCCGCCACAATCGCATCCGTCGCAACGGCACCAACACCCTTTAATGCCGCCAAACCATAGATAATTTTCCCGTCGCGCACCGTGAACAAGGAATCACTTTCATTAATATCCGGCGCGACAATTTGAATACCGAAATTAGTCTTGGCATCATCCACAAATATTGCCAATTGATCCGTATCATTCAGATTACTGGACATAGACGCAGCCAAAAATTCTGGCGTATAATTAGCCTTTAAATACGCACATTGATTCGCCACAATCGAATAGGCAATCGCATGAGATTTATTAAACGCGTACTTTGCAAAGTCCTTGAACTTTTCCCACAGGTCTTTGGCGGTGGCGCGATCCAACGTGCCTTCTTTTTCGCACCCCTCATAGAACTTGCCTTCCAACTCGTCCAACATGGCAATAATCTTTTTACCCATCGCCTTGCGCACGTTGTCCGACTGGCCGCGGGTAAATCCAGCCAACACACGTACCAATTGCATAACCTGTTCCTGATACACAATAATACCGTACGTTTCTTTCAGAATGGGTATAGCACGTTCATGCACATATTCGATTTCTTCTTCACCGTGCATACGGGCGATAAATTGTGGAATAAACGCAATAGGCCCCGGTCGATTCAACGCATTCAACGCCGAAATTTCCAAGAAACTTGTTGGGTGCATTTTGCGCAACGTCTGCTGCACAAACTGCGCATCAAATTGGAATATGCCTTCGGTCAAGCCTTGTTGCCACAAACGCATAGTCTTGGGGTCATCGGTTGGAATTTGATCCAAATCAATATTAATACCACGCGTCTGTTGTATCAGTCGTGTTGCATATTTCAACACAACCAATGTTTCCAGCCCCAAAAAGTCAAACTTAATCAGCCCCGACTTTTCCAGATACTTTCCATCATACTGACACGACGGCAACGGGTTCGCCGGGTCGCGATAAACAGGTGCAATTTTAGTTGTTGGTCGGTCCCCAATAACAACGCCACACGCATGTTGCCCCAAATTGCGCAGGGAACCTTCTAATTCTTCGGCGACTGTTACTACCTTGTTCAAATCTTCATCATTATTCAAAATGTCTTGAATTTCCGTAGACATTCCAACAGCATCTTTTAACGTCTTGGCATCCTGCGGAATCAGTTTAGACAATCTGTCAGACTTGGAATAGGGCATACCATACACACGCCCAATATCACGAATTGCACCACGTGCCTGTAATGAACCAAACGTAATAATGCGACACACAGAATCATGGCCATACTTATCACAAACATACGCCAACACTCGTTCAATCCCGTCGGTTCAAAGTCCACGTCAAAGTCCGGCATAGAAATACGATCTGGATTCAAAAAACGTTCAAACAGCAATCCATATTTTAACGGGTCAACATTCGTAATACCCAATGCCCAGGCCACAATAGACCCCGCACCAGACCCACGCCCAGGCCCCGTCAACACATCATTATTTCGGCACCAGTCGATATAGTCCGCCACAATCAGGAAATACCCCGGAAAGCCCATACCAATAATAACCCCCAGTTCAAATTCCGCCTGGTCATAGTATGGTTGAGTATCTGTAATACCATGCTGTTCCAATCTGCGTTTCAAACCGTTCATGGTGTTGTCGCGCAACATCTGACATTCTGTTTCCAAGTCATCTCCAAAACGCGGCAACAAAGGCTTTTCATGAACATTTACCATAAACCCACAACGCAGGGCAATGACAACTGTGTTTTCTATTGCCTCGGGCAGGTCAGAAAATATTTCCGACATTTCTTCGTATGATTTGAAATACTGTTCGGACGATTTTCGCGGACGTTCTGGGTCAATAACCTTGGTCTGTCCCAAAACACACCCCAACGCATCTGCTGGCTCGTAATCCTTGTCCGACGCAAAGCACACATCATTTGTAGCAACAATTGGAATATTTAATTCACGTGCAATGTTCAGGAACCCTGGCTCTGTCTTAATCTCGTCTTCCAACCCATGTCGCTGAATTTCTATATAAAATCTGTCGCCAAAAATATCCAAGAATTTTTGTGCATATTCACGTGCCTGACCATCCTGACCGTTCAAGATTGCCATCCCAACAGGCCCCAAATGCGCACCCGACAAACAAATCAACCCATCGCTGTGCGTCGCCAGTTCTTCAAACGAAATATGCGCCCCCAAATGATGATTTTCGCCCCGCATATACATAACGCGGTTCAGTTCGCACAAATTCAAATATCCCACATGATTTTGCGCCAACAACACAATCTTGGACAGGGAACTGGAACGCAGTATTTTTGGGTCGGCCGTATGATGATTCAGCGATATTTCCACGCCAATAATCGGTTGCAGTCCAGCAGATGGCATAACATCCGAAAATTCCGCACACCCCGACATCAAATTCGTATCGGTCAGCGCACACGCCGTCATCCCCGCCACCGCACACAATTTAGGAATTTGTTTAATAGTCAGTGTACTGGCCCCCACCGAAAATCGCGAATGTGTACGAAGATGAACAAACTGCTGCATAACCCCTTTCCCTTTATACCTTTTATGCAAACCGATAAAAATATGATAAATTGCACCAATAAATATTAGTGCAATTTACCACAGCAATGCTTGAATTTCAGACCCGACCCACATGGACACGGTGCATTACGACGTGAATCCGCACCCGCTGCCTGGTTTAATCCTGCGTCATGCTTGGCACGTTCTGCCTCGGTCGCGGCGACATCATCGCGCGTCAGTTCCATACGGCAAATATACGAAATCGACATAATTTTGAAATTATTAACCGTATTTTTGAACAAATCCAGCGCTTCACGCTTATATTCATACAACGGATTTTTCTGGGCATATCCACGCAAACCAATTGCGCTTTGCAGATAATCCATCTGTTGCAGATGCTTTTTCCAAACCGCATCCAACGCCCCCAACATCATCTGACGCGACGCCATCTGCATCAGTTCCGCTCCATACTTTGCCGCCTGCTGTTCATATCTGCGCATAGCCAGATTGAACAAAGTTTCATACGCCTTGCGTTCTGTAATCTGTTCATCCGTCTTCCACTTTTCAATGTCGGTAATATCCAACGCGAACACGCGCATCATGGCATTGTGAATACCGTTCAGATTCCAATCCGCAGGCATAGCCTTTTCTGGAATATTGTTTTCGCAAATGATTTCAACAACATCCCCAATCATTTCAGTTACCAACGGCTTCAAATCATCAGATGTCATCAAATCGTCGCGCTGTTTATAGATAACGACACGTTGTTCATTTGCCACATCGTCATATTTCAGCAACTCTTTACGCGCCTCGAAATATCTTGCCTCGACACGTTTCTGGGCCTTTTCCAACGCCTTGGTAATCCACGGGTGTGTAATCGCTTCACCTGTTTTCAGCCCCAACGTCGTCAACATACCCTGCAAACGCGCCGCGCCAAAGATACGCATTAAATCATCATCCAGTGCCAAAAAGAACTTGGAATCACCTGGGTCCCCCTGACGACCTGAACGACCACGCAACTGGTTATCAATACGGCGCGATTCATGGCGTTCTGTACCAATAACATACAAACCGCCCGCATCCAGAACTAATTTCTTGTTCGCCTCAATCGTGGCATAGATTTCCTTCTTTTTGTCTTCAAAATCAGGCGCGTCTGCATCCAACGCAGCAATTAATTCTTCGGCATTACCACCTAATTTAATATCAGTACCACGTCCCGCCATATTTGTCGCAATCGTCACCGCCCCCGGCGCACCCGCCTGGGCAACAATTTTAGCTTCGGACTCATGGTGTTTTGCGTTCAGAACCGCGGGTTCCACACCCAATTTTTTACGCACAATTGCCGCCAACTCTTCTGACTTTTCAATTGAAACCGTACCAACCAAGACCGGCTGTTTGCGCGCCATACACTCTGAAATTTGCTTCAAAATCGCTTCATATTTTTCATCTTTATTGCGATATATTTCATCATGATGATCATTACGCGCAACCGGGCGATTTGTAGGAATTGACACCACGCGCAGTTTATAGATTTCTTCAAATTCTGCGGCCTCGGTCATTGCCGTACCCGTCATACCCGACAAAGTTGGATACAGACGGAACAAATTCTGATACGAAATGCTGGATACGGTCTGGTTTTCTGGTTGAACCTTTACATGCTCTTTGGCTTCTATCGCCTGGTGCAGTCCCTTGCCAAATCGGCGTCCAGTCATCACACGCCCTGTAAATTCATCAACGATTAAGATTTCACCGCCACGCACAACGTAATTTACATTTTTCTGGTACAAATGATGCGCCAACAAGGATTGTTGAATATGCATAACCAACGCCGCATTTTCAGACGCATATAAATTATCGCCAACCAACAACCCAGCATCTTTTAACAAACGGGTTGCCGTATCAACACCACTTTCGGTTAAAACCACATGGCGATCTTTTTCGTCCTTTTTGAAATCAGATTCCCCAAATTGCGCAACAACCGCATCAACCTTGGCATACAGTTCACTTGTGTCTTCGGCGGGTCCTGAAATAATCAGTGGGGTACGTGCCTCGTCAATTAAAATACTGTCCACTTCGTCCACAATGGCATAAAAGAACGGACGCAAAACCTGCTGTTTCTTGCTGAACTTCATATTATCGCGCAGATAATCAAACCCCAGTTCGGAATTCGTCACATATGTAATATCGCACGCATACGCCGCACGTCTTTCTTCGTCGGTCATATCATGCTGAATAATACCAACCGTCAATCCTAAGAAGCGATAAATTTCCCCCATCCAAGACGCGTCGCGCGACGCCAAATAATCATTCACGGTAATCAGGTGCGCACCCTTGCCATGCAACGCCTTCAGATACATTGCCAACGTCGCAACCAGCGTTTTACCTTCACCGGTTTTCATTTCTGTAATTTGCCCCTTGGCCAACACCATACCGCCAATCATCTGAACATTAAAATGACGCAACCCAATCGTACGAACCGACGCTTCGCGCACCAGGGCAAACGCATCGGGCAAAATATCTTTTTCTGCCTCGCCCGCTGCCAATCGCGCACGCAGAACGTCCGTCTGTTCGCGCAATTGCGCATCTGTCATCTCATGATACTTAGGTTCCAAATCATTAATCAGGGAAACTGTCTTATCATAACTTTTTACCAATCTGTCGTTCGCAGACCCTAACAACATACCAAATATATTTTTCATTACCTTTTTCCTTGCTTTTATCACGAAATATATAGCAATTTTGCCCCTTTCGGTCAAGACACTTTATGATATAATATCAATTATCAAAATTAACAAGTGCGAACGATAAAAAAATATGATAAAATAGGGCTCAACAAGGGGGGGGATAAATTCATGCAACAGCCGATTAAGAAGTTAAATCCGTCAGATATCACCAGCGACGTTTATATTATTGCCCCGACACAAATCGAATACATATCGCGCCTGTTTGGCAACACGGTGGCGGACACCATGAACATGCGCACATTTGCCCCAAAAATCCGTCAAATTGCGGAACAGGCCCTGCGCCACGCATTAAATTCCGCCAAAACCATGGGCGAACAAAAATAATCCCGCTTTCGCGGGATTTTTTTATTTTGCATTCTTTTCTGCAGATGTTGCGGCCAAGTCTTCGACGATACGCGCCTTTTTACCTGACAACCCACGCAGGAAGAACAACTTAGCACGCCGTACTTTACCAATACGAACCTTTTCAATCTTTTCGCTTGCTGGGCTGTATAGTGGGAACTTGCGTTCTACACCAACACCGTATGATTCACGACGTACTGTAAAGGATGCATTATTTCCCATG
>JAGBSK010000026.1 GCA_017631895.1 Alphaproteobacteria bacterium
AAAGAATATGGTGAACCACAGACGGTAACGCAAAGTATAAAAATGTAAATTAAAATCCCCGTTATGGTGATTTTTAATTGTGTGTTAAATACTGTTTATTTTTACTTGATTTTTTGGGGAAAGTCGGTTATTATCGTGGCACGCACGTTGTGCGAAGAACACAATCGTTATGCAATATTTGTGTCCAGATATATCTGGTCTTTGACGCATACGATGAGGATAATAACACAAAACAAAGGATAAAATCATGGCTTTGCCAAACTTTACAATGAAACAGTTGATGGAAGCTGGTGTACATTTTGGGCACCATACACGTCGCTGGAATCCACTGATGACACCATATGTTTATGGCGTAAAAGATAAAATTCACATTATCAATTTGAACAAAACTGCACCATTGTTGCACCGTTCTTTGGTTGCTTTGGAAGCAATTGCAGCCGCAGGTGGCAAGGTTTTGTTTGTTGCGACTAAGCATCAGGCAAATGATATTGTAAAAGACGCAGCCGAACGTTGTGGGCAGTACTATGTTAACAATCGCTGGTTGGGCGGTATGTTGACAAACTGGACAACGGTTTCCCAGTCTATTCGTCGCCTGAAGAAAATGGAAGCCGATATCGCAAACGCTGACAAATTGGGCTTGACCAAGAAAGAAGTTGGCGTTATGACCAAAGAAGTTGAAAAACTGCGCGATATTTTCGGTGGTATCTTGGATATGCACGGCACGCCACAGGCGATGGTCGTTATTGATGTGCCACGTGAAATGAATGCTGTTCGCGAAGCCAAGAATTTGGATATTCCAACAATCGCGATTTGCGATACAAATGCAAATCCTGAAATGGTTGATTACCCAGTTCCAGGTAATGATGACGCAGCACGCGCAACCCAGTTGTATTGCGACCTGTTCGTGGATGCAATTCTGTCTGGGATTGAAAAACGTTTGGGCGGCGCGGCTGGTAAAAAGGTCGAATCTGATATGCGCGCAGAAGCAGCCGATGAATTAGAAGATGAAATCAAGGAAAAAGAAGCCAAGATGAAATCTAAGACATCCGAAGCGCGTGCAGAACGTCGTGGCAAATTGGCAGAAAAAGCTGATAAATAATACTGGGATTGTGTTATGTGTAAAAATGACAAAACACAAGAACAGTTAATAAAAACATCCGTTGGGAACCAGTATATGGCAACATATGCTGGGACCATGGGATGTGCAAAATATTACGAGTGCAAAGACCCTGTCGGCGGGCAGACGGTTGGTTTTGTGGCGACTGTTGTTCCGGGACAGTTTGGACCAATGTGCGATAACTATGTTGCTGCGACCTTGCGGGCACGCAATATCGTGGACTGTAATGCGCCTTGGTGGACCAAGATGTTATTTGCACGTCAGAAATAAAATAAGATAAATGGGAGATTCAAAATGGCAGAAATTACAGCAAAATTGATTCAGGAACTGCGTGAAAAAACATCCGCAGGTATGATGGATTGTAAAAAAGCCCTGATTGAAAATGATGGTGATATTCAGGCCGCTGCCGATTGGTTGCGTCAAAAGGGTATTGTCAAAGCTGCATCCAAGGCAGGTCGTGTTGCGGCATCTGGTTTGGTGACGGTTGTAAAATGTGATGATATGGGCTGTGTCGTTGAATTGAATGCCGAAACAGACTTTGTTGCGAAAAATGAAAAGTTCCAGAAATTGGTTGCGGATGTTGCGGCCAAAGCCATGGAACTGAAAGGTGATTTTGATGCGACAATGGCGGCGGTCAAGGATGATATCGCGGCAACTATTTCAACAATTGGTGAAAATATGAACCTGCGTCGTATTGCACGTGTGCAGGGTGATAAAATCTTTACATATATTCACAATGCGTTGGTTCCAGGTATGGGGCAGATTGGTGTTGCGGTTGCAATCAATGGTACAGACGCCAAAATCGACGAAATTGGTTCCAAGATTGCTATGCATATTGCGGCAAACAAACCAGAATTTATGACCATTGCAGACGTTGACCCAGTTGCGGTTGAACGCGAAAAGAAAGTGTTCATCGAATCGGGTGCGACGGCGGGCAAACCAGAAAACATCGTTGAAAAGATGGTCGAAGGTCGTATTAAAAAATACTATGGCGAATCGGTTCTGGAAGAACAGCCATTCGTTATGGACCCATCTAAAACAGTAAAAGAAGTTGTTGCCGAGGCCGGTGGTAAATTGGCGGGCTTTGCGTTCTTTGTACTGGGCGAAGGTATTGAAAAACGTGAAGACAACTTGGCAGACGAAGTTGCAAAGATGTTGAAGTAAATAAAAATCCCGCCATTTGGCGGGATTTTTATTTACCCCAAACGGGGGCGATAACAAATTCCGCCACCAGTGGCACAGACAGTTTCGTTATGTTTTCCATGGCGGATTTTATTTTTTGTGCAAATTCGTCCGCAAATTCTGATTTGCATTCAAATACAATTTCGTCGTGTACCTGCATAATCATGCGGATTTTGTCGGCGTTTGGTTGCATAATATTTTTATCTATTTCAACCATGGCGCGTCGCATCAGGTCGGCCTCGAATCCCTGGATTGGGGCGTTGATGGCGGCACGCATGGCGTATGCACGCATACGTGGGTTTTTGATGTCTGGTAATTCGATTCGTCGTCCCCATGGGGTATAAACACATGCGTGTTCTAATGCGAATTGTTTTGTTTTTTCAATGTATTCCCGAATTTCGGGCAGTCCCGCCATGTATGTGTTGATAATATTTTGTGCGTCCCCACGTGATACGCCCAACTGGGATGACAGACCGAACGATGATATGCCGTAAATAATTGAAAAGTTCACAGTCTTTGCCGCACGGCGCAAATCGCGTGGAACAGGCTGGTCCGATGGAATCCCGAATATTTTGCGGGCGGTTTGCTCGTGAATGTCGGAATTGTTGTTGAATGTTTCCTTGAATGTGTGAACGTTTGCCAAATCCGCCAACAGGCGCAGTTGAATCTGGGAATAGTCAACCGATATCAATGTGTGTCCGGGGGCGGCGATAAAGCATTTTCGGATTTCTTCGCCCAGGTCGGGTTTGATTGGTATATTTTGCAGGTTTGGATCACGACTGGACAGACGACCGGTGTTGGTGCTGGTCTGTAAATATGTGGTGTGGATGCGTCCGTCGGATGCAATTTGGCGCGGCAACGCGTCCGCGTATGTGCCGGCAAGTTTTGCAATAGAACGCCAATTCAGGATTTTTTCAATTATTTCGTGCGCGTCAATTAAATCGTTCAATGAATCTGCATCTGTGGAACGCTTTTTATTCGCCGGCAGGCGCAATTCATCGAATAAAACGGTACCCAGTTGTTTTGGACTGGCGATATTAAATTCATGACCCGCCAATGTCCAGATTTCAGATTGTAATTGTTGCAGTTGTTCGTGGAATATGGTGGACAGGTGTTGTAATTTTGCGCGGTCTGCCATAACGCCCGTGCGTTCCATTTGCATTAAAACCGGCATCAGGGGCAAATCACATGTTTCGTATAATTTGCGTAATTTTTCGTCTGAATCCAGTTCTGGGCGCATTAAATCGTACAGCGCGCGACAAATACAGGCATCTTCGGCGGCGTACAGGCACGCGTTTTCGATTGGCAACGCGTCAAAATGCATATCGCCGTCACGGGTTTTTGGTGGAAACAGGGATGCAAACTTGATATTTTCATGTCCCAGATACATCATTGCCAATTCATCCAGTCCATGTCCGTGGCGTGTGCCGTGCAGGATGTATGACAACAGCATTGTATCATCAATCGGGTGAATTTGTGTTGTGGGCCAACCCTCGTTTGCCATGATATGCAAATCGTATTTCAGGTTATGCCCAATTTTTATAATGTTTTGGTTCGTTAATATAGGCCACAGTTTTTCGCGAACGGTTTCAATGTTCAGTTGATTCGGTGCGATATTGTCGCCACCAAACAGGTCGGGTGTGCCGTTGCGATGGCGAATTGGAATGTATGCGCCGTGTGTGTCGTCAATTGCCAATGAAATACCGACTATTTTATCGCCGATATGGTTCAGACCCGTTGTTTCGGTGTCAATCGCCAATATTTTATCGATTTTGCCCAAATATTTGTCCAATGCGGCAATTGTTGTAATTGTTTCGCATTGTAGTGCGCGTTTTGGGGTTGGTGTTGGGGTGGGTGGCATGTCCAGCACATCGCATGCGTTGCCTGGGAAATTAAATTCAGTTTCGCTGGGGGATTTTTTTTCAATTGGGAACAGTTTTTCGATTTTTGTAATCAAAGAATTGCTTTCCACATTCGTGCGAATAAATTCCAGTGCGCCCGGTGTGTTAAAGCGGAAAGGGGTAATGTTCAGTCCCGATAAATCAACGTCTGTCTTTAACGATACCAGTTGCCGTGATATGTACGCCATTTCGCGGTTGTCGCGTAAAAGGTTTCGAATGCGTTCGTTTTTGACGTCTTCCAGATTTGCATATAAATTGTCCAGCGTGCCAAATTGGTTAATTAGTTCCGACGCCTTTTTCGGACCGATTCCGGGTACGCCGGGTACATTGTCGGACGAATCGCCCATCAAGGATTGTACATCAATCACCTGGGTCGGTTTTACGCCGAATTTTTCAAGTACTTCTGGTTCGCGGATTTCGCGATTCTTCATGCCGTCGTACAGGAACACGCAGTCGGACACCAATTGCATCAGGTCTTTGTCGCTGGTGATAATTCGGGTGGCATTTGTTTGCGTGCAATTATGGCGCGCCAGGGTGGCGATTACATCGTCAGCCTCGACCCCGGGGACGCATAGGACGGGCATGCCCATTGACATCAGACCAGACTGAATCATTTGACCCTGGGCGATTAAATCGGCGGGTGTTTCGGTCCGGTTCATTTTGTATTCTGGGTAAATATCCTGGCGAAAAGTGATGCGAGATGCGTCAAATACGCATACAAATGCGTCGTCTGGTTTGGCCGTTGCCAATATAGGCAAAATCATATTGAAAAATCCATACACCGCCCCCGTTGGGGTGCCGTCAGCGCGTGTTAGGCGACTGTGCACACCATAATATGCGCGAAATAAAAGAGAATTTCCGTCAATTAGTGTCAGCATATGGATTTCCCGTTTGTCTTAGAATACATAGCGCAGTTTTGCACGGCCTTCGTATTGCAACAGATCGATATCTGTCATAATATCTGGGGCGTACATAACGCGACCTTCGATGTCGATGTTAAATGGAATGACGGGTAAATTCAATGTGATACCCAACATACCCTGGTATGCCATTGTATCTTTGATATCGGTTTTTGTTGGTTCGTATTTGCTGTCAAATGTATAACCGACACCGCCACCAATGTATGGCTTTACAATTGGGGTTGGAATTTTGAAGTATGCGTTGACAAAGCCGGTATTCATATTAATTGCGTCCGCGTCCAGATAGTTATATTCCAATTCAATACGGAATAATGGGATGTCCATACCCAACACCGCGCCGTATGATTGGGATGATTTAGATAAATTGTCGCCATCTGTGTACATTGTATAGCCACCAATGCCGTATGTGCCACCTGCATAAATATCAAACAGCATATTTGCATTTGCCGTACCCACAGACAACATGACCGTGGCGGCGGTTAAAAAAGCGAATGATTTTATGTTCATGTTTTCTCCTTTCTGTGATACTATAATAAAAAAAAGAGTGATAAATATGCAAGAAAATAAACCTTTTTTGGTTGTTGGATTGGGCAATCCCGGGGCGGGGTACGCGCATACGCGCCATAATGTTGGATTTATGGCGGTTGACAGTCTGGCGGGCGCGGATGCAAACTGGAAAAGTGAACGTGATGCGTTGACGACACGTATTGATATTGATGGACGACGTGTGATATTTGTAAAACCGCAAACATTTATGAATAACAGCGGTGTGGCGGTTGGGGCGCTGATGACGTTTTACAAGGTGCCGTTGGAAAATCTGATTGTAATCCATGATGATATGGATATTACGGTTGGTGATTGCCGCGAAAAAATCGGTGGGGGCAGCGCTGGGCACAATGGGATTCGTTCAATTGATACGCATGTTGGGCGTGATTATCGTCGTATAAGAATTGGTGTTGGGCACCCGCGTGATTTTGGATTGCCAATGGATCCGGCGGATTGGGTGCTGGGGAAATTTGGTCCGCAACAGTTAACGTTGATTCAGGAATCGATAGAAAAAATTAAGTTATGGTAAATAAAAATCCCGCATGCGTGGGATTTTTATTGGGTGCCCCCGTGATAATAGATTTTAGAGCTACCAGGCAGTGTGAAACAATTATTTGTGTTGTCGCAAATTTTTGTAGTGCCACCAGACATATAGCAGGCGGTTTGGGCAGTTGAGCCCGCCGCGGATGTTGAGCCCGCTGGGCAAGCGTCTTGTTTCAATACACTTTCACAATAATAACCAGCCGTGCATTGTTGCCATTGGGCGGTTAGGGTCATGTCGTTGCCGTCTGACAAGGTGGAAACATTTGTGTCCATATTTATGATAGAACTGGAATCGGTGCAGCCACTGGTACATTTCCAACCCTTAAAAAGATAGCCGGAGTATTTACAACTGTCAACACGTTGTGAGTTGCATGTGCCACCGTATGTGCAGTTTTGGGGTGTTGATAGCGAGCATTCCGCATTTCCTGTGTTATAGGTTATGGTAAACTTTTTCCCAGACCATTGGGCGGTTAGTGTTATGTCGTCTGTATACAGATATGTAAATTGTGCGTCGGCTGCGTATGTATCTTCTTTATATTTCCAGCTAGAAAGGCTATAGCCTTCTTTTGTGGGTATCGGGTTGTATAAGTCTTTAATTTGTTCGGATAAATCTATCACTTGATTAAATTCGACGTTTCTTGTTTTTTTGGAATCTTTGTTGTTGTTAGGGTCATATGTGATTGTATAGTCGTTTGGGATGCATTCAACCTCGTTATCCTGATTGAGAACAGTTGATAAGTTTACGTTATTGGCTGTGGTATCTGTGTCGTCGTCTTCCATGCCTGGCAGGTGATAGCCAGCATCGCAAATACATCCGGTATATTCTTGATTGACTTTCGAATTTTGTCCGCATTCGTAATCGCCACCCTCGCTAACGCCAAATCCTGTGCCTGATTTAGTGTGTGCCTTTGGGAAAAAGTAATTGCTGCCGGTTGGCTTGAAACATCCGGAAGAGCTGTTGCCTTTATTGACGAACCGTGTGCCTGCGGGACAAGTAATTGTCCATGTGCAGTCATTGATGTTTGTGCCGGGGGATGTAAAACTGGCGTTGCTTGGTTTGTTGCATTGACGACATTCCAATTGTCCCGTTGTATCTGTGTAGTAGCCGTTGTTACATGAGGTACAGCCAAGGGTGCTTGACACATAGCATCCAACTTCACATTCGGTTGTTGCCGATTGCGTGCACGTTATCGCCGCCAATACAACATTGGAACAGAATACGAAAATAAAAATGATTGATATAAACTTTCTCATCCTGTTCCAATGCTAGAAAAAAGGGGGCGGCAAATCAATAGAAAAATCTTATATTATTTTTGATTTTGCAGGTATTTGTTAATTGTCCAACCGTGCTGGATGTACCACAGGCTGTCGCCTGGGATTACGCTGGCTTGGCCTGGGATAAAGTTAAAATCACCCCGGCCCCAAACCTTGGGCGATATATCCAGGCGTGGTTGCAGAAAGTTTTTGCGCATAAAATTTATGTTTCCGTATCGTGCACGTTGCCAATCGTCAATTGGGACCAAGTAGATGGTACGTACACTTGGGTCTTTGGCATATTGTTCAATTTCTGATATCTCGATGGTTTTGTCGATGCCGAATGTTAATTCGACATCATGTATTGGTTCGTCTTTTTCACAGGATGTGAACAGGGTGGTGCCGGCAAGACCCAATATAGGCAGGGCGCGTTTCAGATAATATGGGACTGTCTTTTTTATTTTCATTGGTTAATCCTTTTGGTTGGGATGGGAAAGTTTTCCCGTTGTTGAAACAAAAAAATCCGGCAAAAGTCCGGATTTTAGTGTTTATTTTGTTTGGTCGCAAAACAATCTGTGGCTGGGGTTTCGATGAAATATGCACCGTATAATCCACGTGGGTGGAATACATATTGTATGTATATTATTGCGGTGTATTGTCATTTTTTTTAGCCCCCAGTGCAAATACGTTCTGGTTGTGTTAACGTTATTATTCTAGTGCAGGTTTAAGGGGTTGTCAAGAATTTATACGAAAAACAATAGGTTGGGGCTATGGCTAAGAACGTGTTGTGATACACTTGTTTTCATACGATATAATCCAATGTTCTGGGGTTGTGCATTCGTCGCCACTTGGTGTATTGTCACTTCCACATTGTTTCCAGGTATCCGTAGCATACGTGCATGTTTGTTGTTCTAGATAATATGTTGATATGTTATAGCTGTTTGTAAATGGCGATGAATAATGATCATCGTCATCGATTAATACCAGGGTTCCATTGCAGTTGACGTTCTTGCCATATGGGTAATCGCCGTCTTTGGTGCCTTTATCCCAGTCTATTGTACCCAGGCACATCAGGTTATATGATGTGTCGTCGATTGTATAGCGAACAACCAAGTTAGCAGATGTGTTATTTGGGTCAACACATACTTTTTTACTGTTTATGGTGTTTTCCCCAAAATATGTTTTGTTGGTTGTGCTTACGGTTGTGGCGAAACCTTGTTCACAACAATTGCCTTGGGTGTCATAGGTATTTGCGTGGCAACAATTGGTATGACCGTCATATACTATAATTTTTTCGTCTTGTGGGCAACTGTCGCCTGTGCTGTCCACGTTGGTCGGAGGAACGCATATGCCGTTTGTTGAAATGACATAGCCGGGACGGCAACTGGTATCGCGACAACTGTCGCTTTCTTGGTCGGTGCCTGTGTTTTGGGCGAACCATGATAACAGCGTGTCAACAGAATTGCCCCTGGCGTCTGTGGTTCTGATTTTATTGTGGTATGTATAACTTTGATCATCTTTTGGGTCGCGGTTGGTCAGTTCGGTTTTTGATGGTGCTTCGCAATTGCCCCAGATGCGTTCCGCCAGACGGCATGTATAACATTTGGTGGATACTGGACCAGAAACTGGTTCGTGGGCGCAATCGTCGTTGCAAATGTCGTGTACACAGTTGGAGTTTGTATTGCTGATACAATTGTTGGTTGTTGTTGTTCCCGATGCCAATGTGATGTTGTTCCAGTCCTTAATGCCATAGATTTCCCCATAGAATGTGCGGAATGTGTTTGGACGTGTGGTCGATGTTGTGTCTGTGGGTGTTGTCTCGCCTGCAAGGGTTGCGGGGGTGTCTGTTTGATCTGGGTTTTGGATTTTGTCCAGTGGATGTTGGGTCTGAATATTAGCCAGAGAATTTGCGCCGGCGCTGTCGACACAGGCAAGAACCTCGTTCCAGCAGGCGGTACGGTTGATAATTGATTTGCGATTAATTGATGTGTCTATGTTTTCGCACAGACCAAAGTTGCCAGATGTTGAAGTGCATGCCTGGATGATGCAGGCACGTCCAACCTCGCGACAGGTTTGAAGGATTGTTTCATATGTTTTGTCTGTGGCGATTTCGGTCATGCCAGATTGCCAATTTTCCGCGCCACCGGATGTTTGCATTAATGCCGTACAGGCATTTTGGATGTCTGCGCACATGGCGTTGACGGTTTGGTCGGCCGCAACACCAAAAATAGAAAGGGCGCGTGCGTCAAATTCCGTAATCGAATCGTATGTCTTGTCCAGACATTGGGTCGTCAGCGTGGTACACGATTGACGCATTTCTTCCAGTTTTGCGTCCTGGGCCAATTTAATTTGTGCCAGGGCGTCATTAATAAATTCGTCCCAGACGTAGTCGGCAATGTCCTGGCAATGTTCCATGGCGGGTTCCAGGAATTTCTTTTTTGAATTCAGGAATGTTACGAAACGTTCGTTGCCGGGTGCGTTGCGCCATGTCTGACCCGCTTCGGGACGTGATATCAGTGTTGACAGGTTGGCCAGTTCGGTTGTCAGGAAAGCCGAACCCGTTGTTGGGTCAATGTATCGACCCGTTGTATCCAGGCATTTGCCCATGTCTGTGCCACATACGGTCGAATCGGTTAACATTTCAAGCATCTTGCTTTTGCAAGTCAGAATGTCGTCTGAATTGCGTTTTTGATGGATGTCAAGGCGCGACATGTCCAACAGTGCGCCCGATTCAAATACCTGTTCGCGGGCCTGGTCAACTTGGGTCTGGTATGATTTTTTTACTGTGTTGCAGTCGCTTTCAATCGCCATTTGATAACTGCTTTCTGCGATTGCTAGGTCGTCGGACGAACAAACCTCAAGCGCCATTTCGCGACACACGGGCAGGGCAGATACATATAAATCTGTGCCAGATTTTGCCGTTGTTGATGCGCCTGCCATGGAATCGACAGTGTCAAATGCTGAATCCATATTCAATGATAAAGATATGGCGTTCAGTTCCTGGTCAAAATTGTTGTCGTTAAAACTGGTGTTCAGTTTTTTGGCGATTTCATCAAGCATCTTTTTTGATGCGGATGTGTCTTCGGTGGCATAGGCCAGTTCGCCCTCGGTCGGTTTATATAATGCCTCGGCATCTTCTTTGTCCATGTTGACAGTTAACAGGCGTTGGCTGAAATCCAGTAATTTTTCTTCTACGTTGGCAAGGTTCTTTTTAGTGCTGTCAAATTCGTGTATGCGGGACGAGCATGCGCAACGTTTCAGTTGGCTGTCCTTGTTTGCACAGAATTCGTCCATGCAATCATAAAATACCGTGCGGCATTTAGAAAAATCGCGGTTTAATACATCTGTGTCCGTCGTGGTCGTTGCAGTGGCGGTGCGTGCGCGTGTTCGTGGCAATGCGGTGGTTGCGCGTGATTTTGTTGTCGTGCGCGTTGCCGACACGGTGCGTGGTTGCGCGGTGCGTGCAACCGTTTTTATTGTCCGGGGTTGAATTTTTGTTGCGGTGCGTGCCGATACGTTTTTTTCGGGTGTCTTGGCGGTGCGTGTGGCGACCGCGACATCGCGTGGTGTGGCGGTTGTGCGTTCGCGCAAAGTTGCCGATGCCGATTTATTGGAATTTGTTGTACGGGACGGGGCAGATGTTTTCTGGGTGGATGTTGTCGTTTTTTTGCGCGTGGTTGTAATGCCGCCGGTTGCACCCTGGCGCGTGGTCGCGCGTGCGATGTCGGATGCATCGTCAGCAACCGCCGCCTGAAACGCAAGCGGCGCAAGCAATACAGCAAAAAGCAGTTTTATTCCCTTCATTCCGTTTAATGAATGTTAGCAAATTTATAAAAAGGCGGGCAAGCAGAAAATGAGACAGGAGACAGGAGTCCGTCGATGCAAAGCACCGCCGAGACACTCAAATTTCCTAATCGGCAAAGCCGATAAGTAAATTTGGTGCGACCAGGGGGAATCGAACCCCCAAGGGTTGCCCCACAGCATCCTTAGTGCTGCGCGTCTACCAGTTCCGCCATGGTCGCATATATGAGACATGAGACATGTCGCGGTGATATATTTTTGCAATATCAAATTTGTTTTTCAACATTTTTTATGATAAAATTATTCTTGATATGGAATTAAGGAAAGGGTGCAATATGAAATTCTTGCCACGTTTTTTGTTTAACTGTTCTGCGATTGTGCTGATGTCGGCGGGTGCAAATGCCGCGGGTACATATTATACAGGGAACTATCAATCGCCACAACGTGGCTATGCACAGCAATCGTATGCTCAGCGTGCGCGTACAAATACAACAAACTATTCGTCCCAGGGTGTGTCGGCATATACACGTAATCAGTATGCAAATGCAGGTTATACAAATTCACGTGCGGGTATGCAGGCGCAGCAGCCACAGCAACAACAAAAACGTGCGGCAACACAGATCGGTACGCGCGGGTTCAGTTTGGATGCTGGACTGTCCAAGCAGGTTGCAATGTGGGAATTTGAAATGAATACCGCAGGTTCAAAATTGCACTATGATAATATAGATTGGTTGGTGTTTGATGCGGCGGGTAAGTATGTGTTTGATGTGGGTAATACTGTTATGCAAATTGGTGCAGGGTTACAGTATGGTGTGCAGACGGGTGAATCCAGCATGATTGATGATGATATTAGCCATG
>JAGBSK010000027.1 GCA_017631895.1 Alphaproteobacteria bacterium
CTGTATTGTTGGGCCACTGCGTGGGAATATGCAGACTTCATCTCTGACAGGCCTGCGAACGCAGAAACCAGCATAAACAATGTTGATTTTGGCAAATGGAAATTCGTCAGCAAAACATCAACCGCGCGGAACTTATATCCCGGGGTGATAAATATGTCTGTGGTCGCACAAAACGGCGCAACGCGGCGATATTTTTCTGGGTTACAGTTGCGAGTTGCCGCACTTTCCAACAGGCGCATTGACGTTGTGCCAACCGCAATAACACGCGTTGCGTTATTAATTATTTCTGCCTGGACGTCTGTGATGCATCCCCATTCGCTGTGCATTTTATGTTGTGATAAATCCTCGGTTTTTACTGGCAACCACGTGCCCGCCCCCACGTGTAATGTAATGTTTACAATTTCGGCACCACGTGCACGAATTTCGCCCAATAATTCAGGTGTAAAGTGCAACCCCGCCGTTGGCGCCGCCATAGACCCCAATGGCGACGAATAAACCGTTTGATAACGTTCACGATCGGTATCTTCGGCAGCACGCTTCATATATGGCGGCAAAGGCATTTTGCCAACCGCATCCAATGTTTCAAATACGTTATCACATAAAAATTCCAATTTCAGACCACTGTCGTCATCGTGCGCCAAAACACGAATTTGCGTTCCGTTATCCAATGTCAGAATTGTACCGTCCGGAATTTTATTGAACCGCTTGCACAGCCCCCACCAAGTTTTATCGTCAACGGCGGTGTGCAAAGTTATTTCGTGTTTACCATTTGCCATAAAGCGCGCAGGAATAACACGTGAATTGTTAAATACAACCACGTCGCCGGGTTGTAGATAATCCAAGAAATCACGCACGTGTTTATCTTGAATTTTTGGCATATTTTCCGCTATCCCGTCCGCATTCGCGTCCACCCCTTCGCCAGCAAAGGGGGGTATGACCAACATACGGGACGCGTCGCGTTGTGGTAATGGGTGCGACGCAATTAATTCAGGCGGTAAAATAAAATCAAAATCAGATAACCTTAACATGGCTTTATTTCTTAAACTCAAGTCCCTGGTCAATATAATTTTCGGCCTTTTCTTCCCAATCGGGTTCCACACGCACAAACAGGTGCAGGCGTGCATTTACACCCCATTGGTCCTGAATATCATGGCGAGCCGCCGTGCCAATTTGTTTTAACTGGGCGCCACCACGGCCGACAACTATTTTTTTGTGAGCGTCGCTGCGTACCGCGATTTTCTGGTATATGTCCAGAACACCGTCCGCATCAACATCAACCCGTTCGGTCGCAACGTTAATATGATATGGTAATTCCTGGTGAATGTATTTATATATCTTTTCACGTGTCAATTCCGCCAAGTACAGTTCATCGGGCACATCGGGCGCGTCAACGGTGTCAAATAAATACGGACTTGCTGGCATTACATCCGCCAACGCGGTTAACATTTTCTCAATACCATCGTTTTTCAATGCGGAAATCATAAATATTTCAGACCAAGGTGCCAATTCATTTAATTCCGCGACCATTGGCAATAATTCTAATTTTTGGATTGCATCAACCTTGTTCAATGCGACAAAGATATTTGGGCGGTCTGCAATTTTTGTGGCAAGCGCACGGATTGTTTCGGTAATACCCTTTTGTGCATCAACCAGCAACAATATTGCATCTGCGTCCGACACCGCATCCATAGCGGCGGCAACCATCGCCCGATCCAACCGGCGGGATGGTTTGAAAACGCCGGGTGTGTCGACGAATATCAATTGTTTTTCGCCAACCATTTTGACGGCGCGCAGACGAGTGCGTGTGGTCTGAACCTTGTGCGAAACAATGGACACCTTGCGCCCCATGATTTGATTTAACAAAGTACTTTTGCCCGCGTTCGTCGGGCCGATAATGGCAACAAAGCCGGAATATGTTTTTTCTGTCATGATAAAAACCATAGCACAACAAATTAAAAAGTGAATAAAAATCTTGCAAATCAGCGCGATTTTGTAAAGAATGATCGCGTAGGCGGGGCAACAGAAAAGGAAACAAAATATGCAACTGACCGGACCCGAAATCCTGCGCCGTATGCAGGAAAAAGAAAATCCAGATATTGTTATAAAACCCTTTGATATACGATGCCTGGGATCAAACAGTTATGATTTGCACTTGGCGGATACCCTGCGCGTGTACAAGCACACAATTCCCAAGGGTATGAAACCTGCAGTTGAATACAAAGGCAGTACCGGCATGCACAGCATGAAGGATTGGTTTGTCAACGAACACGCATATAATAATTACCAGAAAAAACCTGAAAAATACGATATTCGCAATCCGCGCTACTTAATTGACCCGACAAATCCTGCACATCATGAAACAATTGATATAAAAATCCCAGAACGCGGACTGATTTTATCGCCCGATGTTGGGTATTTGGGGTCCACGGTTGAACACACAGAAACGCGCAATTTGTTCCCGTATATTGATGGAAAATCTAGCGTTGGACGTAATTTCATATTAAATCATCACACCGCGGGACGTGGCGACGATGGATTCTGTGGGGAATGGACGTTGGAAATTCGCGTATTGTACCCTACGGTTGTTTATCCATATATGCGCATTGGCCAGATTTATTATGAACAATTCGAAGGTGAACGTATGCCGTATGATAAAAATCCACACAGCCACTATAATGGGCAACGTGGGCCAACGGCGGCGGCAATTATTCCGATTGACGGTTTCCTGAGAGAAAAACAGAAATAAAAATCCCGCAAACGCGGGATTTTTATATGGCACAAGACTATTACCTGCATCGGGTCAGGCGTTTTATGTGCGCGGTCAGACGCGGATTATACAGTCCATTGCGGGGCATTAATATATAATCTGGGTCGATACCCGCCTTCAGAAAATCAATCGGGTCGCAGGTGTTTGTACGACGAACATCCGCATCATTTGGCATGTTGGCGCGGGCGCGCGCGGTTTCCAAGTTCTGTTCCGGCGACAGGAAATATGCAACACGGAAATTATAATGTTTGTGCAATCCGTTTTTATTAAACCAGTCAATCAATTGGCGGGTATAGCGGGGTTGAATCACGTCATAGATTAGATTTTCACCCAGATGTGCGCAAACCTCTTCTTCGGGGACGCCGTACAGCCATTTTGGGGTGCCGGGGGTCCAAAACTGCTCGTTCACCCACAGGCGGGTTGCCAGGTTTGCCGTTTCGAAATATTCTTCGTCGCGAAAGAAGTATGGGGAACCCTCTGTTTCGCCCGCGCGCATGGGGCGCGTTGTCGCGGACCGCAAATTATAAAACAATCCCGCCGGCAAGGTATTTTGAATAAAATATGTTTTGCCCGACCCCGATAACCCATTACAAAATAACAATGTATTCTTCATATTTACCCCCAAAAGTATGCCCCGCAGACAGGTGTGCGGGGCGGTTTATTAATCCTCCAAGAAACTGCGCAATTTGCGGGCGCGTGTCGGATGTTTTAACTTGTTCAGCGCCTTTTGTTCAATCTGGCGGATACGTTCACGGGTGACGCCGATGTATTCGCCGACCTCTTCCAGGGTGCTGGTCTTGTTCGTGGACATACCAAAACGCTGGCGCAGGACGGTTTCTTCCTTGGGATCCAATTCAGACAGAATTTGCGTTACGATTTTACGCAGATTCTTTTGCGCGGCGGATGTGAATGGATTCTTTGCCGTTTCGTCCGCAATAATTTCAATGCGCGAACTGTCGTCTTCGGTGCCAACTGGTGCCTCTAGTGAGATTGGTTTCAGATTAACTTTCATAGCCTTGTGAATCTTGTCCACCGGCAGATAGATAATCTTTGACAGCTCTTCGGCCGTTGGTTGGCGACCGTATTTATGCATGAATTGGCGTGTGGCACGCTGAATCTTGTGAATGTTATCAATCATATGCACAGGAATACGGATTGTACGTGCCTGGTCCGCGATGCTGCGGGAAATACCCTGCTGAATCCAGTTGGTCGCATAGGTCGAGAATTTATTGCCCAAACGATAGTCGAATTTATCAACAGCCTTCATCAAGCCGATGTTGCCGTCCTGGACCAGGTCCGAAAAGTCCAGTCCCAATCCACGATTGCTGGATTTTTTTGCGAACTTAATCACAAGACGCAAGTTAGCCTCGATCATTTCGCGTTTTGCACGTGCGGCCTCGGTCTGGCCACGACGAACCAGTTCCACGACCTTTTTATATTCTGATGTTGGTTGACCGGTTTCAACGGCAATTGCGGTAATATCTTCTTGGATTTTCAGAATGTCTGCTTCGTGCTTTTTGGCAAAATTTGCCAATACTGGGTTCTTGTGCTTTGCCAATTTTTTAACCCAGTTGCGATTCAATTCGTTGCCGGCATATTCTGCCAAGAAATCTTCGCGCTTAATCTTGTTCGCCAATGCAAGACGCAGTAATTTGCCCTCGAGTCCCATTAACAACTGGTCGCGCTTGGTCAACTGTTCCAAGATTTCGGCGACACGGTCGTCGTTCAGGCGAATCTTGCTGACGTGTTCAAACAGTTCCAGACGCTGTTTTGTGTATTTCTTTTCCAACGCTGCATCTGGCGTATCGGACGACAGCAGGTTTTCCAGACGTTTCGCCTGCAATTTTTGCATACTGTTGAATATGCGTTTAATTTTGGCGAACAAATCCAACACCATCGGCATCAGGGATTCTTCCATAACAGGAATTGGAACGCCCGATGTGCTGCGCGGAGTGTCTTCTTTCTTGATACCGTCATCTTCGTCGTCCAAATCGTCATCTTCTTCGTCTTCATCAACAGATGCAGCCGCCAAATCGTCCAAATCATCGTCGTCCAGTTCGTCAACATGTTCAACGCCCTTGGATTTTAACGTCTCGGATAAAGCGGCCAGGGATTTTTGTTCGGATTCGCTGGAATACATCACTTCCAGATTCACGATATAGCGCAGACGAATATCTTCGTTTAATAACTGTTGATACCAATCCAACATAGCCTGGATTGTCATAGGGCTTTCACACAGACCATATACCATCAGACGGGATGCAGCCTCGATACGCTGGGCGATTGCAACCTCGCCCGCGGCGGTCAGCAATTGTACCGTACCGATTTGTTTCAAATAAGATTGAACAGAATCCTGGACCCCCAGGACCAAAGAGCCAGTCTGGCTGCGTTCCAATTGCTTGGCGTAATGTTCATAATCGTCGTCGTTGACATCAACCTGTTCTGCGTCCGCATTCAGCAGATTACGGGTTTTATCGCGCGGTTCGTCATCTTCATCGGTACCGTAATAGCGATCCAAATCCTGGGGATAGTTATCCGATTCCAGGATTTCCAGTCCCAAGTCCTGTTGAAAGAAATCCAAGACTTCGTCGTGTTCATCGGCGGGAACCTCGTCAGCCTCGGTCGCGGCAGAAAAATCCATACGTGACATATAGCCAACTTCCATCGCGCCGTATGCCAATTTTTGCAGATTTTCCGGTAAAGAATCTATTAATAAACGTGTTGCTTCGTCCAGTTTTTTAACCATTAATCACCCCGATACAGTTTTTAATGTTTTGAATATAAGCGTTTGAAAAAAGTTATTTCTTTTTGCTTTTCTTTTTAGGTGCATTTGCCTGCTTTTGTGCCTTGGCAACCGCATCGTGGATTGCAGATTCAGATACCAACCCCAGAACGATTGGGCTTTGGATTTGAATAATAGAATATGATGCGTGCGTTTTATTGCGAACGGATGCAACCGTTGGGTTTGTACTGCGCATCAGGCGTGCAACCTGGCCGTCGGACAATTCTGGATAGTTTTTCAAAATCCACAAAATACCACCCAAACGGTTTTGACGATGCAATTTTGGTGTATAGCCGACGCCACGTTTGTTCTGTTTCTGCTGGGCGTCAACAATTTCGCGACGCAAAGTCAGGCGTGCGGATGCGTCCGCTTCGCAGTTTTCAATATCTTCACGTGTTAACTGGCCACTTAAAATTGGGTTTAACGGTTGAATTTTGTATGTTTCAGCGTCCGCGATATTTTTAACCTCTAATTCATGCAGACCGCAGAATTCCGCAATTTGTTCAAACGTCAGCGCCGTGTTTTCAATTAACCACAGGGCCGTAGATTTAGGCATGTATGGATAGTTCATGGAAATTTCCTCTATTGTTAACGTGGGGCAATATACACCAATATTGCCCCAATTTCAACCGTTTTTTATTTATTTTTATGTTTTTAGTAATTTATGCCCGTTTGACGATTTTGTACCCGTCTTTGCCATCCAAAACCGTCCAACCCGCCGCGTCAATTTCGGCGCGCAGGCTATCGGCCGTTGCCCAGTCACGGTTCGCCTTGGCCGCGGCACGACGTTCCGCCAGCGCAACAATTTCGGCCGGTGCGCTTTCATTTTCCAGCGCATTTAATTTTTGTGCACGGTCAATGAATTGTAACCCCAACAGGTCGTCTGCGAAATGAACCAATGCCAATTTAGTTGCATTGTCAATGTCGCTAGATTTAATAAAATCCTGGACATAAACTAGTACAGATGCGGTTTTCAGGTTGTCTGACATCGCCGCTAGCATATCGTCATGCCATTTAGCATAAACATCTTGGTTGATTGGTTCGCCGTCAGACGCCAACAAATCCGCCACACGACGTGTCAAGTTTGCATAACTTTTTGCCGTTGCGTCCATTGTTTCCCACGAAAAAGCCAATTGCGACTGATAGTGCCCCATGGCAACAAAATAGCGATATACCATTGGATCATAACCACGCGTACGAACGGCATCCATCCCCAGAAATTCGCCCTTGGACTTTGCCATTTTTTCGCCGGATTTATCCAGCAAGAAACTGTAATGCAC
>JAGBSK010000028.1 GCA_017631895.1 Alphaproteobacteria bacterium
GCTATACCAAGCGATTTGGAATAAAGGAGACTACCGCGTATTCGCCGGGCTGAATTGTGCGCATAGCGTTGTTTGCCCCCATCATATCTTCGTCAAAGGTCGCTGCGCGGAACTGCATATTGCCGGTTGCAAATTCTGTTTTGAACAATGCGTATCCGGTGCCGCCACCCGTGGTTGGCCCCTGCATTCCCAATGAATAATAACCACCCAAAATACCATAGTCCAGGTCGATATAGTCCAGGCTGACAATCAAAGAAACGCTACTGATACCATCGCTGGTCATGTTGCAGGCAAATTCACGATTGGACAGGACCGCCTCGGAATTAACGGGAACCATGATGTCCATAACGGTTGGTTCGCATACGCGGTTAATACCATTTACAAGGAATTCGTATGTCATGCCGACGGTTGCCTTGGACAGACCGGTTGACATGCTGACCTGGGATATGGTTGCCTTGGGGATTTTAACCATCGCATTGGCGATACCGCTGCGTACCGGGAATGAAATACCAGACTGTAAGCAATCGCGTGAGAATGGGTCCGCCTCGCAAATATAAACGCGAGAATGGGCGTTCATCATGAACATGTTCGCCAGGCTATTGAACAAGAATGAACGGGTAATACGGTCGTTCAAACGCGTGCAACCAAAATTGCGACAAATTACCATCGGACGGTCCGCAAACATTACACCGGGGTGCGCGCGCGATTCCGCGTCGCGTGCATCGATTATGTTCTGGTCATAGTCCAGACTGTCCGCGCGTTCCATAAACTCGGTTTCTGGGATGAAATTCGGGTCGTCTGGGTATGCATAGTAAGATTGAACCGGTGTTTCCGTATAAATTGTTTGAAAATTATCATAGACGATTTCGTCCATGGCGTGGGCGGAAAATGCGCACATTCCAACAAAAACAGCGGTCAAAATAGGTTTTAACATTGTGGTACCTTTGGTTCTCTCATGTCAAATCTTAGAACATTTTAGATAATTGTGTCAAAACAAAAAAATATTTTTATTGAAATTTGTAATCGCTTTGGTCTAAGTTAGTACTAATTAATAAAAAGAAAGGTGGAATAATGGTCGATTTAATTATTTCGGGTGAATCAGGAAAATTACATGCCGTTTATCATAAATCAGCGAACGAGGCTGCACCATTGGCGGTGGTTCTGTCGGGAAATCCGCGCAACAAATGCCACATGAACGATCGTGTGTCTTATGCGATGTTTCGTGCATTTATGGACATTGGTTTTTCTGTGGTGCGCTTTAATTACCGTGGTGTAGGCGATTCCGAGGGAACAATTGGAACAACCGCTGAAAATATGCTGGATATTGCGACGGTAATTGACTGGATTCAAAATCATAACGAAGACAGCGATAAAATTTGGTTGGCGGGACATCAGTTGGGCGCATGGTATGTTTTGCAGGCGATGATGCGTCGGCCCGAGATTTCAGGATTTGCCCTGGTGTCGCCAGATGTGTCTGTGTCTGATTTTGCATTTTTGTCGCCACGTCCAAATCGCGGCTTGTTATTGCAGGGGGCGGCGGAATCAGATGACGCACGTGCATTCGCAACGCACATGACCCAGGTTCTGAAAAAACAGGCCCAGATTGACCTGGAAACAATTCGCGTGCGTGGTGCGGACGCCCTGTACAGCCAACCCGCCGACCTGCGCCAGATGTATAATGATTTGAAGGCCTATGTTGGACGCGAAAACGCAGAGGATAAGTTGTTATAATTATGCAAAATAAAGAACGATTTTTGGATGCGAATATTCCAGATGATATGGCGGCGACAATTCGTCCGCGGTCGATGGGGGATTTTATTGGACATGAAAGTTTGAAACAAAATTTGTCTGTGTTTATTTCGGGTGCACGCAGTCGGAACGAGGCCATGGACCACGTTTTGCTGTATGGTCCCCCGGGGTTGGGTAAAACGACATTGGCACATATTGTTGCGAACGAATTGGGGACTAATTTCCGGGCGACGGCGGCGCCTATGTTAACCAAGCAAGGTGATTTGGCGGCAATATTGACCGCATTGGAACCGATGGATGTATTGTTTATTGATGAAATACACCGTCTGCCAACCGCAATAGAAGAAGTCCTGTATTCCGCAATGGAAGATTTCAAGTTGGATATTATGTTGGGTGAAGGCCCAAGTGCAAAAAGTGTGCGGATTGACCTGCCCCCGTTTACGTTGGTGGGTGCCACAACGCGTACAGGTTTGTTGTCAAACCCGTTGCGCGACCGATTTGGGATTGATTTGCGATTGACGTTCTATGCACCGGATGATTTGGCAAAAATTATCATGCGCAGCGCAAATATCTTGGGCATGCCGATTGATGCGGATGGCGCATTGATGTTGGCAAAATCGGCACGCGGAACACCGCGTATTGCAAACAGATTGCTGAAACGGGCGCGTGATTTTGCGTCTGCGTTGGGGAAAAGTCAGATTACAGCGGACATAATTAAAACCACCCTGTTCCAGTTGCATATTGATGAATGTGGCCTGGACGAGATTGACCGCGAGTATATGAATATGATTATTAAATTCTATGCGGGTGGTCCGGTTGGGGTTGAAAATCTGGCGGCGGCATTGTCCGAGCCATCTGACACAATAGAAGATGTTATTGAACCGTATTTGATGCAATTGGGATTTGTTCAGCGTACACCACGTGGGCGCGTGATTACTGATTTGGGGTATCAGCACCTGGGATTGGAAAAGTAATAAAATGTATAACCTGGTGGATTTTTTCGAAATTGCAGAACGGCTTGAGTGTGAATATCGTTTGACACGTATGTCAGATGGCGCGCAACAATCTGTGGCGGCACATTCGTGGAATATGGCGATGATGGCGATGGTGTTGCGGCCGTACTTGAAAAATTCGGTCAATATGGAACGGGTGTATGAGTTGTGTATGTTGCACGACCTGCCCGAGGCAATTGCTCATGATGTACCTTTGCATGAACAGACAGATTCCGTGCGTGTACAAAAGCATAATAACGAGTGTGCCGCAGTTGCACGGATTGTGGCATTGCTGAGGAATAATGATATTCGTGCGCGGTTTGATGAGTATGATGCACGTCAAAGTTATGAATCCCGTCTGGTCAAGGCGTTGGACGTTTTAGACACGGCTGTCCAGCATATGTGTGCCCAGGATTTGGCATATGTCGGCGAATATGCAGATGGATTTTATTGGAAGATGTTTTTTAGCGATGAAATTGCGACTGTGTTTGATTTTGAACCGGTGTTGCGCAACGTGTTTGATGAAATACGTCGTCGTGTTGCGTTGCGATTAAAAAACGAATTAGGGCTTGACAAGAGAGATTTAATAAAATGAAAAAGCACATATTTCCTTTTACGATTGCGTATGCGGATACAGATGCCGAAGGTATTGTTTATCATGCGCGATATTTAGAGATTGCAGAACGCGCACGTATGAATTGGTTGCGGGGGAAGTTGAATGTTAGCGATGATATAGGCTTTGTCGTGCGTGAATTAAATATCAAGTATATTCAACCGCTAAAAGTAGCCGACGAATTTGTTGTGGAAACATGTATGGTGGATGTCGGGGCGGCGGTTGTCAAGGTTGAACAAAAGTTCGTGAAAGATGGGAATGATTGTGCTATAATTAATCTTAAGGTTGCGTATTTGGGTGGCGACATGCGCCCAAAGCGTGTACCACAGGAATTTATCAACAGTTTAGTCTAGTCTAATCAAAGGAAGGGAAAAATGGGGAATAGTTTTTCATTATTAAGTTTGTTCACAGGCGACATTATGACAGTTTTTGTGTCGATTGTGTTGGTCGTATTTAGTGTTATGTCTTGGGCGGTAATTATTGAAAAGTTTCGTCTGTGGCGCGGTCAGAAAAGAAATCCTGTCAAGATGAAACCAAATGAAAATTTGGATGTGTTTATTCGTCCGTTTGATAAAAACCTGTGGTTCTTGTCCATGGTGTCTTATATTTCACCATTTATTGGCTTGTTTGGAACCGTGTGGGGGGTTATGGATTCCTTTGCGTCGATTGGTGTAAATCAATCGGTCAGCATTGGTGTAATCGCGCCCGGCTTGGCGGTGGCGTTGGGTACGACTGCGTTGGGTTTGATTGCGGCGATTCCTGCGGCGATTGCATATCAGGTGTATTCTAAAAAGTCTGATGATTTATATGAACGCCTGGAATGTGCGTGCAAAGAAATTAAAAACCAAAAATAAATGGTGGCACAAATGTCCAGACTCAGACGCAGAAAATCGGATTTTTCAATACAATTAACACCCATGATTGATGTTATGACGGTGTTGTTGGCGGTGTTTATGGTGACGACACCCATGATGACAACGGGAATTGATTTGGAATTGCCACGCGCGGGCGCGTCCGCGATGACCGGCAATGACCATGCCATCCAGATAAGTGTTGATTCAAACGGTCGTTATTTCCTGTCTGAAATGGAATTGCCAAGGGATGAAATTGTAAAGCGTGCGATTGCGATGCGTGGCGAAAACCCAAACCTGACCATTATGATAAGTGGCGATACACATGCGGACTATGGCGCGGTGATGAGCATGATGGGAAAATTAAAGGATTCAGGATTCCAGAAAGTTGGGCTAAGAACACAACCAGAATAAAAACAAATGGCGAAATTTAATCAATTTTCATCGGAAAACATATTGATGTCCGTGTGTGGGCATTTGGTGCTGGTGGCAATAATGATTACTTCGTTTGCGATTGTGATTAATCGCGCCCAATTGGTTGCGCCTGACAGAATTCAGATTATGGAAATTGATTTGAATGATGTGGTTGTAAGTGGCGATGAAACAAAACTGTATAATGTGGGTCAGGTTGTGGAATCTAAACCCGAAGAGCCAACGCCCGCGCCGGTTGCACAACCCGACAAAAAAGAAGTCAAGGCAGAAGAGCCAGAAAAAATAGAGGTAGAGGCCCCAACATTGGTCGAGGAACCAAAGCCCGAGCCGGAACCAGAAGAACTTCCAGACGAACCTGCAAAAGAGCCAGAGAAAAAGCAGGAAGAGAAAAAGACAGAATCTAAACCCGTGGAACCCGCACCGGCGGCACCCAAGAAAAAGAAAGTTGTGCGTGTCAATCGCGAGGTTTTATCCCTGGAACGCACATTGACCGTGTCTGTGGTTGATGCGTTGCGTGTTGCGATGACACGTTGCTGGGTGGTTGATACCAAGCGTCCTGATATATCGGACATTCGTGCGGTGGCACATTTAACCATGCGAAAAAATGGCACGGTTCGCGATGTATGGTTTGAATCGGCGGCGCGTGCGGAAACAGACCCGGCGTTTGCATATGTCTTGGACACAATCCGCACGGCAATTAATGTGTGTCAGCCATTCCGTATGTTGCCCGCAAACGAATTTGCAAAATGGGAAAAAATTCAGTTAACTTTTTATCCAACACAGGGTAAAGTAATGTAGGTGTAGGCCGGCGGAGAGAGAAAAAAACCAAAGGCAACAGTATGCAAAAGTATTATTCTGAAAACTGGTATCAAGCGACCGAAAAGTTTTATAAGACTGCGCCCCAATACGGCGATTTGCGTTGGTGTGTGGCGGACGGGCATAAATTTGATATTCCTTATGTTTTAATTGGTAATGGGCCGAATAAAGTTGTTATAAATTCGGGCATTCATGGTATCGAAGGTTTCTTTGGCAGCGCGGCGCAAAATATGTTTTTAGACAAGATAGCCAAGGATTTAACACCAGATTTTCTGAAAAAATATACAATCGTTTTGATTCATGTTATCAACGGTTGGGGAATGCAAAACCGCATGCGTGAAGTGGTGGATGTCAAGCGTGGGGGGCTGGTTGATTTAAATAGAAATTTTGGGGTTGATTTCAGTCGTCCTGAGACCCTGCCCCAAAATCCGAAATATGATTTGGCACATGATATGTTGTTGAGCAAACCTGATGCTGTTGCTAAAAAGAACACAATCAAGGATTTTTATTACAAACACAAATCCGATGGTGCATGGGATGCGATTAGCCATGGACAATATAAACATCCATACGGGTTGTTTTATGGTGGGGCGGCACCAATGACGGAAAATAAAATGACCTTGCATATTTATGATGATGTTATGCGTGGCGCAAAATCGCTGACGTCAATTGGGTTGCATACGGGATTGGGACGTTTTGACCGAAAACGTGGCAAGGTGACTGGGCAATTGCTGGTGTCGCACCCGGCACGGCACAAAAACACCAAATATTTTGACAGTATGTTGCACGGAACCGCGGTTGAGTCAGATGAACGCGCCGCAAATGGTCCGGTTTTATTGGGCGATTTAGTGGATTGTTTAGAGGCTCGATACGCAACTCCAGAAATACCAGTTTATACAGCGGATTTTGAAATTGGTACGGGCGAGTTTCCAATTATGTCCCCTATTTATAAACGAATGGACATGGGGGACGCACGCTATGATTTGCTGAATCACGGGCAAATCAATCAGCAGACATGGCAAAACCTAACTGAAAGTTGGTATCCGTCGGATCCGCGGTGGCGCGATGCAGCGTTGGTACGTGCGTGGATATTATTTCGTGAATTTTTGTATAATTTGAACCAACGATAAAAATCCCGCTATACCGATGGCGAATGGTATGAATGCCAATACGATGATTAATTATTCTTAATCAATGTTTTGGCCATTGTGATGGATTCGGGGGTGATTTCAGCACCGCTGATTATGCGTGCGATTTCGTTTATACGTTCATCCCCGATAATTTCGCGTACCGATGTAGTTGTCTTGTCGTTCGCGACCGATTTAGAAATCTTGAAATGACGATTGGCAAAACCCGCGACCTGGGCCGAGTGCGTTATAACCAACGCCTGGTTCGATGATGCCAAACGGTTCAGGCGATTGCCAACCGCAGACGCGGTTGCACCACTAATGCCCGTATCGATTTCATCAAATACAAACGAGTGCGCATCATTTGCGCCAGCCAGCACCACACGCATTGCCAACATCAATCGCGCCAATTCGCCCCCAGATGCCGCACGATGAAGTGGCGCAAATGGCGAGCCCGGGTTCGTCTTAATCATAAATGTAATATCGTCTGTGCCGGTGGATGACGGTGCAGATTCCGACATTTCCACCATAAAATCCGCAGACCCCAGTTTCAAATCGGGCAATTCAGCCAACAAATTTGTACGCAATGCGTCCGCCGCAGTTTTGCGCGCGCTTGACAATTCTGTTGCCGCGCTTTCAAATTCAGCACGACAGTTTTTTACAACCATTGTTAATTTGCGCAATTCGGCGTCTGAATTATCAATAGCGTTTAACTGATCGGACATTTCATTCAAAATACGAGGCAATTCATCCGCCGGCACATGATGTTTTCGTGCAGCGGCACGGATTGCAAACAGACGTTCTTCGATTGAATCCATGTTGTCCATATCGGACGCTTCTGGTTCCAGGCTTTGCGCGATTTGCGCAACAGATTCCGCCAAAACATACAGACGATCAATCTGTTCAGAATATGGATTTTCATCACCACGGATGCGTTGCAAAATATGCGCAACATTAAACAATTGCGCGTCCAGCGAATTACCACGTGGGGATAGTGCCTCTAACGCTTCGCCCAGGATGGCCGCGTTCTTTTCCGCGTTCATCATATTGGCGCGCTTTGTTGCAAGTTCTTCTTCTTCGCCGGGTTGCGGATTCAATGCGCGCAATTCAGCAACATTGTGTTCCAGATATTCGCGTTCAGACGCGCTGCGCGCGACCAAATCACGCAAGTCGTTCAGACGTCTTTCCGCCGTGTGATACGCCCCATAGGTTTCGCGAACACGCGACAATAACGTGGCAAAGTTCGCGATATTATTTTCCGCAAATGTGTCCAGCGTTGTGCGGTGCGTCGCTTGGTTCAATAATGTATGATTTGCAAACTGGCCATGAATTTCAATCAATGTGTCGCCGACAGATTTTAATGTTTTAACAGATACAGGCGTGTCATTTATCCATGCCCTGCTTTTGCCGTCTGTGGTCAGGGTACGTCGCAGTATTAAACCGTCTGTGCAATCTATGTCGTATTCCGATAATATCTCGCGTGCGGTGGCAGGTGCGGTATCAAATGTCGCCACAACGGATGCCATATCGCAACCGTGGCGTATCAAACCAACATCAGACCGCGCCCCCAACGCCAAAGATAGCGCGTCCAGCAAAATACTTTTCCCCGCGCCGGTTTCGCCCGTCAAGATATTTAATCCCGAACCGAATTCCAGATTCAGTTTTTCTATCAGTACAATATTTGAAATGTTCAAGCCAATTAACATGCTTGAATTATAGCGACATAACAGGTACTTTTTCCAGCGAAAAATCATGCGTCCACAATATATGCGCCGTGATTTTATAGTCTGGGTAAATCGCGTGCAACATGCGCGCATATTCGTACAACTGAATCACATATTTGTCGTGAAATGCGGTGCGGTCGACGTCTGTTTTATAATCTAAAATTTTGATTATTTTATTGGTGTCATCAATAACCAGCCTGTCTATGCGACGACTGATAAAGCGATTGTTTATTGTGCCGGCAATTGGAACCTCGGTCCTTGAATTGGGTCCAAAGAATTGCAACAGTTCATGGTTCGCTTGCACTTGTTTCACCAATTCTGCGTCGCCATGAGTGTTGTCGCCGTCAATTACAATGTGCTGCATACGCGCATGCATTTGTGTGCCGTGCGCCGTAGCGTGTTGCGCGCCGTCATGCGTCGATAAAATATTATGCAACGTCGTCATTTGTTATCCTGATGTAATCGTTTGATGTGTCATTCGCCAGAACACGCCACAATTGCGTATGCCACGCGTCCCGAGGCGCGTTTTTGTTCGGTGTATATCCATAAATGTACAATTCATCACGGGCACGCGTCATCGCCACATATAACAAGCGATAATATTCCGCCATGCGAACGCGCATCAAGGCATCGGACGCGTCGTGACGCAACGCGCTGGCGTCGCCACGTGGCGCCCACAGCCAAACCGGCATATCGCCCGATGAAATCGGCAATATATTTTCGTTTTTAGGTGTGCGGACAGTATCGACCAGGAACACAACGGGGGCCTCAAGCCCCTTGCTGCCGTGGACGGTGACAATGCGTACGCCATTTGACGCGTCCATGTCGCGTTTAATCTGGCTGCCACCTGTTATAAACCATTTCAAAAATTGATGTAATGTGCCGGGTTGGGTGCGTTCATACGCCAAACAAATCGTCATGAATTCTGCCAACGGGTCAATCACCTGGGGACCAAGTGCAGATATAAATTTTTGGCGCGTGTTGTCGGTGCCCAGCACACGTTCAAAAAATGAATATGGCGCCAAATTTGCAGACCAATCTTTTATGTCAGACAAACGTGAATAAACGTTCGGATTGACATCTTTTAGAACTTCAAAAATCATAATTGGGGGCGCGTCTGGGTCGGTGCGTTTGCGTTCCTGATTTGTATTATTTTTGATTTTACACAAATCAAAAATATCGCGTTCAGTCAGATAGAAAACAGGACTTTTTAACACACAACACAAACTGTAATCATCCGCGGCATTTAGACACCAACGGGTTAAATTCAACATGTCGCGCACCGCCGGAAAGTTTGGCAAAACAATACGGTCGCTGCCCGCGACATCTATACCACGACGTTTTAACGCAATTGCCAAGGGCGACGCCATAGGGTTGCGCTGTTGAACCAAAACCATAATATCACGCGCCGCAAATTTACCAGAACCAATCAGTGATTTTATTCTGTCCGCTATTCCATCAATATATTGCAACAACGTTGTTTCCGTTTCCATTTTTGCAGTTAATTTGTGCAACTCGACCGCGCCGGGCGCAGACATACGAAAACACTTATGTTCGTTATTTACAAAACCAGAAACATCTATTACCCCCGCGTCGGCAAAGAATTTATCAACCGTTTTTAACACGGGCGCAGTCGAACGGAAACTTTGCACCAACGGAATTTCGCGAATGGTACGCAGATTTTCAGAAACCTGTTCAGATATGGCGTCGCGACTTAGCGCAAAAGCGCGCGGATCCGCGCCCTGGAACCCATAAATAGATTGTTTGGTATCGCCCACGACAAACAACGAATGTGGCGTTTGCGTCGTGTCGCCTTCGGCAAAAAAATCACCCGCAAGCTGTCGCAAAATATCCCACTGGGCGGGAGATGTGTCTTGAGCCTCGTCCACAAGAATATGCGACAACGACAAATCCAGTTGCGACAAAACCCAACCCATGGTTGCAGAATCTGAAAACAATTTTCGTGTGTATAAAATCAAGTCTTCAAAATCCAACAAATTACGCGCGCGTTTTATGCGTGCATATTCGTCTGCAAATGCTGCCGACAAATCGAATAATGCAACCGTATCATTAAACACCATTTGGTTCGCGTTGTACTGGTTTAATTCATACACTCGGTCCTGTTCGGCGGCCAAATAATCCTTTTTTGAAACAGTTGATTTTTTGTCGCCCGTGGCCGTTAGATACGCTGTTTTATATTTTTCAAAATCCACAGTCGTATCAATATACTGTTTTGTTAAATTAACAATGTCGTCTAAGTATTTTACCGGCTTTTTCGCATTGTTTTGGTCATTTTGTGCCAAATCGATGATTTTTTGCAATGCGGCGGGGTCAAAATTCGCAACATTAGCGTTTTTCAGATTCAAAAACTTTTTCGTCGTATCAATAAAGTATTTACGATATTTATCAATATCTGAAATTTGGAAAAATTGTTTATACTGGGCACTTAGTATCCCCAGCAAGTCTGTTAAATACGTTTCAGATATACGCCCCACTATATGCGAAAAGGCATCATATATTCGCCCGTCATTTTGGGGCGAATTAATCAAATTATCAAAAGCGTCTTGCAGTAATAAACGCTGGGCAGAATCAGACACCAATGTCCATGATGGGGACAAGCCTGCTTCAATCGGGAAGCGGTGTAAAATTTCTTCGCAAAAACCGTGAATGGTTTTTATTTTTAGAATTTCAGGTGCATCGATGAATTTGAAAAAAATTTCGCGTGCATGTGCAATATCACCCGGTGTCGCAGGTCGATTTATCGCCACACCATCCAACAAATCAACCAATTCATCATCAGTTGCGGTCGCCCAATCACGCAACGCCGCCAGTATTCGATTGCGCATTTCGCCCGCCCCCGCGTTCGTGTACGTCAGACACAAAACCCCCGACGCACCACAATCGGGTGTACGAAATAAAATACGCAATAAACGCTGGACCAGGACACTGGTTTTTCCGGTGCCTGCGTTCGCCTGGACCCACACATTTTCAAGCGGATTCGCGGCGCAATCTTGTTCTGGTGAAAGAGTGCGTTTTTTTGCCATTTATGCCCTTGCATTGTCGTTTTGATTTTAGTATAAATCGGTGTGAACTGCAAGTTATATAAAAATCCGTTTTTGGATTCAGGGGGAAGGAATGGAAATCACACAAGTTTTATTGATTGGTGGCGCGATATTGGGCGGACTGTTGACGATTACGTTGGGCGTTTTGTTTTTTGTATCCAGAAAATCACAAAAAGTTATGGAATCATTGCTGATGATTATGACACGCCCCGAACGCGCCAAGGTGGCCGACGCCGTGCGTGTATTGAACACCCTGTTGTCAGACGAAATCCACAAAATAGAGGCCAGTTTTCAAACCATGCGCGATACCCTGAATGCGCAAATTGCGTCGGCCGAAGAACTGAAAAAGATTTTAGTAGAACAGAATGAAAAACTGGTTGCCAATGCGGATGACGCGACAAAAAGAATCGCAACAATGTCGGGACGCCTTGACAATACCGTTGCGGGTCTGGGGCAGATAGTGGAATCACAATCATGGACAGATGTTGAAAACGCAACCGATAGATTTATGAGTTCTGTTAACGGATTGCTGGGACGTATTGACCAGACGGCGTTGGACACAACCGAACAAACGGGTCATATTCAGTCGCAAATTGACACATGGATTGAAAGCGGAAAAACTTTGTCCGAGCACTTGCAAAACGAATTTAATTCAAATGCAGAACAAATGAAAACATTGACCGCAGACACCGAAACAATGCAGGGTAAATTGGGCGCACTGCACAAATCTGTCGCCGATGGGTTCAACGACGTCAAAACAGCCGCAGCGAACTATGAAGACATTATGATACGCAACGACAGATTGTTAGACGGGCATCTGGATAAACTGGCGGAATTCAGCAAGCAATCCAAAAAGCAATTGACCAGCCAAATGAATACATTAACAAACACCGCAAACGTTGTCGCGGGTCAGGTGCGTCTGGCAGAATCTTCCATCGACAAACAGACGCGTCGCCTGACAGATGCGGTCGAAACACTGATATCAACTGCAACAAATACCGAAAATTCCGTACGTGGAATTTCAACAGAACTAGCAACGTTAACCAATCGCTTTGACGGCGAAATTAAAGAGTTCGCAACAGGCGTCGTTTCCGAACTTAAAACCGTATCGGGCGTTGCAAATGCGACACTTGAAAACACCAAGACCGCCGCGGGTGCATTCAGCGAATCTGTGCGTGCGATGGCAACGGGCGTGCGCGAAACATTGATTGAAATGAATACAGCGCACACACAACTGTCAGGTCAGTCGGAAAACCTGATTAAAATGTCTTCGGAAACAACCGCGCAGTTGCAACCGCTGTCGGCGTTGATTGAAAGATACTATTCCGCCCTGCCCGATTTGTCGCGCGGCAGCGTCGAGGCCAGCCAGACCCTGGAACAGATTGTAGGTAGTCTGAACGAAAAATTAAATCAGATGAAGACCACAGTTGCAGAATCCACAACGGCAATTTCTGATTCTGCGGTAAAGTTGGAAGATTTGGCCGGTGTATCACGTCAACAGATGATTGATTTGATGTCCGATTATGCCAAGGCCGTTAACACAATGCAGACATTGAACAAGCAAATGATGGTTGCGCGCGCATCGGCGCCAATGGACGCAATCAAATCCGCACCGTCGGAAACGTTTGGACACATAAGTAGTGGGGATTTCTTGGCACAAAGCGATAAAATGTTCGAAAAACTGCACGAACAGGCGATGGATTTAACACGGGCGGCGGGCGCAGAAATTCCGGACGTTGTATGGAAGAAATATCACAGCGGGGACACAACCATATTCTCTAAATGGTTGGCAAAAATGTTGAATGCTGCGGACAAAAAACGCGTCAAAGAAATGCTGAAAGGCGACGCCGTGTTCCGTTCCCAAGCAACACAATTTGTGCGCAGTTTTGATAAAATACTGGCACGCGCACAACAGACCGACAATGCCGACAAAGTGTCTGCGACGCTGATAAAAACGGATTCCGGTCAGATATATATCGCGTTGAAAAGTTATGTGTAAAAAAACCGCCAATTGGCGGTTTCTTTGTTAGCATTCTAGTTCAAAAATAGATTTATCTGAAAAAGATAACCCAGATTTAATGACGCGCCCGGGGTTGCCGGCAATAATTGTGTGCTCGTCCCGAAAACGCCCCGTTAAAACAGTACCGCTGGCGACAATTGTGTTATCTGGAATTTGAGCATTCTTGTTCACAATGGTGCGCAACCCCAGCCAACAATGATTGCCGATAATACATGGATTTTTTTGATGGTTTATTATCGCGCCCGTCGCATTGTCCATAATTGCATGACCGTCTGTGGTACGTATCATAATCTCGTACGATAACATACAATCATCGCCGATGCGCAAATGACTGCCGTTGCCAAGCCATATTTTCGCGCCGTTTATTACTGTGCGTTGCCCTATTTTTATCGTATTGCCATGTCCCGCCTGAAAAACAATAAAAACGTCCAGGCCATCACAATCGCCAGAATCGTCCAACACACACAGATTGTCCGCCGTACGTTTATCAAACCTTAAACACACATTACGCGCACGCAAGCCGCGATGAATGCGAACCGTATTATTTCTGCCAGAACCCACGATATCGATATTGTCCGGCAACTGATAATAATAAAATATTTCGCGTTCGCCATTATCATCATAAATAAAAACACGCTGTTTCAAACGCCGAAAAGGACGGGCGCGATTACGACTGTCATAAGACCAAATTTTGACACCACAGCAATAGATACTGCGAATACCGTTGGGATGTCTAACTTTGCGTAGTAGTTTCATAATGAAATTATATGCATACGCAACGCCAATTGTCCAGAAATTATGCGTGTGGATATTTTTCCTTCGCTTTGTGTTTGTTTTTGGGCTAGACTGAAATTCAACAGGAGATAAGTTATGAAAAAATTGTTTTGTATGTTTGTTGTTGCGGGCGGATTGTGCGCATGCAACAGCGTGTATATGAAACCAAATACGTTGGACACGGGCGAGGTGTTTTATGTTGATGCCGGTGGCTCATTAATGCAACAAGGCACAAAAGAAGCCATGGAAAAACGCGGATATAATTTAACCGTCGGACATAAGAAAGCAAGCGTTTCAACAACATATATCACCGCCGAAGACACCGAATCTAAGATATCCGAAGCCCAAATAGGTAAAGCACGATATATAGTTTATATAGCGGAATCATCGAATAAATTCCGCCCCATATGGTGTGCACTGAATGGGTTCTGGTGGACACGTTTTAACATTTCTATCGCCGACAATACGACTGGGCAAGAATTATTACATTGGACCGGACGCGGGTGCGCAAACAGTTCCGTTCGGTTGCTGAACAGAATATTGGACGATATGGAGAAATAAAAATCCCGCCAAATGGCGGGATTTTTTAACCAGTGCAAATTAGTCGTCGATGACGCTGTATTCACAGAAACCTTCGTTAGTATCACAGCGAGAAATTGTGCCTTCGCTGATGAAATAACCCTGTTCGTGCAAGCATGCTGGGCATACCTTGGGCGCTTCGTTGCTTATCTGCCACATGCCACAGTTTGTGCAACGCCACATAACGATTTTGTCCTGTTTGAACAATGTGCCATCTTCGATTGCTTCTGCCAGGGCGCGGAAGCGCGATTCATGATAACGTTCGGCATAGCCAATATTCTTCAGGATTTCTGCGATTGCAGGGAAGCCCTCTTGTGCGGCGATTTGCGCGAACTTTGGATACATTTCTGTGTTTTCTTCGTGTTCGCCATAGGCAGCAGCCTGTAAGTTTTCCAGCGTCGTGCCGATTTTGCCCGCTGGGACTGATGCAGTTATTTCCAGTTCGCCACCTTCCAGAAATTTGAACAGACGGGACGCGTGTTCTTTTTCCTGGTCCGCTGTTTCCAAAAAGATTTTAGAAATTGCCTGATAACCGTCTTTTTTCGCCTGGGACGCATACATAGTATAGCGATTGCGCGCCTGGGATTCACCCGCGAATGCGATTAACAGATTTTTTTCAGTTTGTGTACCCTTTAATGATACCATAGGTCCTTCTCCTTTTGCTGTTTTTGTTCGTAAAGGGATTTTACCAGACAGATTTTCAAAAATCAAAAATTATTTCTTTTGACGCGCAAGTTGATTTTTACAGGCATGCGCATGGATTAAATCCATATATTCATCGTATAATTTAATCCCCAAAAATGCGCGCGCCTGTTCAATTGTATTGCCATAGGACCAATATGTTCCATGATCGGTCGTGTATTTTGCAACAATATATTTCCCGCCATCTGAAATGTATTTACCATAACAGTTTTCAGACACCAACCACGCAGAATAAAATTCAAAATGATTCTTTTCCCGATGCGGCAACTGGGGCCCCAGCACAAACTGCTTGTCGCGAACTTCTTGAATTTTATGAGGGAAAGGAGTTTGCACACGCCACAGGCCAGCAATAAATTCAACCTGGGATAAATCAAACTTGCACAACGGCACAACAGTCCCATCAGAACGATACGCCATCACATCTGCAAGCACATCTTTTATATACTTAGCCTGTTTATCGTGAATGTTTTTAAATGTTGCAAGTTTATTTCGCGTCATTTTCCAGCCCCAAGAATTTCTTTTCTATGGCGGCAACCAACCCTGGAATCCCTACTCTCCCCGCTGCGCTGATGGTTAATATTTCAGGTTTCTTTTTGCGTCCAAATGATTTTTTGAACGCGGCTAATTTTTCAGACAGTTCTTCTTCGTCAATTGCGTCTATTTTGTTAATCACGACCAGTTCTGGTTTTGCAATCAAATCGCCACCGTACGAATCCATTTCATGACGAATTGCCGCATAGCGTGCCGCCCAATCTGGTTCCGTGCCGTCAATCACATGCAAAATCATTTTTGTGCGTTCGGCATGTCCCAAGAATTGGTCGCCCAAACCAACACCGGTGTGCGCACCTTCGATAAGTCCAGGCAAATCAACCAAGACAAATTCGCGGTCGTGCGCGTACATAACACCCAACTGAGGGTTCAGGGTCGTAAATGGATAATTTGCAATTTTTGGACGCGCCGCCGTCACCGCCGATAACAAAGTGGATTTGCCCGCGTTCGGGAACCCAACCAAACCAATATCCGCAATCAGTTTCAGGCGTAAAACAACCGTACGTTCTTCGCCCGGCAGACCGTCGTTGGCCTGTTTCGGCGCACGGTTTGTAGGACTTTTGAAATGCAGGTTGCCCCACCCGCCATTACCGCCACGCGCCGCGCGGTATTCCATACCGTCCTGGTTCAGGTCAGCGTATTCAATTTCTTCGTTTTCAGACAAAATTACCGTGCCCGTTGGGACCGGCAATACCAATGTGTCGCCAGATGCGCCCGTGCGCATCTTGCCCATGCCATTTTCACCACGCTGGGCAACGAATTTCGTTTTATAACGATAGTCAATCAACGTATTAACATTCGGTACCGCAACAAACACCACGTCGCCACCACGACCGCCGTCGCCACCGTTCGGCCCACCAAATTCGATATACTTTTCACGACGAAAACTGGCGGAACCATTACCACCATCGCCCGCCTTGACGTAAATTTTTGCCCTGTCTAAAAACTTCATAATTTTGCCTCTTAGACTGCATTATAATCTAAAAACTTGCAATTTCCAGTCTAAAACACTATAATAGGTGGGCCGGAAACGGTGATGATTCTGAATCCGTTGTGAAATAGTCATTTTGGACTGGGGGGCGGTACCCCACAGCTCCACCATCTGATGCGATTGCGGGTCGCATTTGATTATGGGGCTGACATAGATTCGACAGATGATAAAAGACAAATTGGGTGAATCCGACATGGCGTCGTTAAAAGCCGACTAAAAACTGAATGGCGATAGAATCGCTGCGAACGACAATGTTCGCCTTGCAATGGCTGCCTAATGTGGCGTTGAATACGGTTGGCAATTGTTGATTGTATTCGTTTTAGTTATTGCGGGGTCGGCCGGGGACCTGGCACCAGAACGCCCGGCGATTTGATTTTGTTTATTATAACAATAGGGAAAGGACATTAAAAATGTTTGGAAAAATTAAGAAAATATTCTTTACAGGCGTTTTCGGCGTTTTGTACATATCTTTTATTGCGCAACTGGTCTATGTATTGGGCTGGGTTGTGGGCGTTGAAAATAAATTGGCCGGTTTAGGTCTGTTGACTTTGGAATGGTTGATTTTGATTGCGGCACGCTATTTGTCAAAACGTTCCAGCAACAGCGCACAGCACAATGGATTTCGCCGTCGTTAATGGTTGTAATATAATAAAAACCGCCGTTTGGCGGTTTTTCCTTTTTTATACAGAAAAATTATGATATAATACCAAGCATGAAAAAGATTATTTTACCCATGATGGGTGCGATGATGGTTCTGGCGGGCTGTCAGTCATCATCAAATGAAATTGTTGACGGGTCAAACATTGTAGATTCCTGCATTGGGGCAAATTGTGCCGTTGTGCGTTATGCGTCGCCAAACGGAAACGATTTGGTTCTGGAAACTGCGAAACATGTTATTGAAATTCAGGCGCCGGCGGACGTTCCCTATTCATACTATGTCTGGGCGGGAGATAAAAAGGTTTCGGACGATCCAGATCTGATTGTAGAAGACGGTAAATCTATGGTATTGGTTGAAGAATAACAACAAAACAAAAAATCCCCGGGAACGGGGATTTTTAATTCTGGTGGGTTAGGTAGGACTTGAACCCACGACCAAAGCGTTATGAGCGCTCCGCTCTAACCACTGAGCTACTAACCCACGGCGTCCATTATATATAAATTCCAAAACCATGCAAGATAATTTTTACTTATATAAATAAAAGTGTAGCTAACAAAATACGTTAAGTATTTTGTCATTCCGGGGCTTGACCCCGGAACCCAGGTTATGCGCGTGAAACGCGCACAAATAATAAGGATTTCTTTACCTGGGTCCCGTGGGGATTCACCCACAAAAATTTTCAATTTTTGCGGGGCCCGAAAAAAAGCCACGGGATGACAGAATTTTTTTGCAAAAGTTCTGTTTATATTTACCCCGCTAAACTTTTATTTGTATAAGAAACCTGGGGTTAAAGTAAGAATTCTTGCTTGACTTGCGGGATGTTGACGATAAAATAAGTTTGGCAAGAAAAAAAACATTATGACCGACCAAAGCATAAAATTTTATCATCGCGCAATAAACAATACTGTGCAAAATATTCGGCGCGTATATGTGCCTGTTGTTCGTGGGACAAACAGCCGCATTTATATCATAGAAACATTAGACGGCACAAAAACCGTGTTTAGATTTAATTCGCGACAGATTGCACACCGCAATTACGACATCAGCAAAGTTCTGAGGGCACAGGACATACCAGTTCCCGAGATTGATTTACACCTGTATCAAGGGCAATATTTTGAAACATACCCGTACATTTCAGGACAAACATTCCAGGAATGTCTGAATATGGGCATGTCAAAATCGGAAATATTGAACACATACGCCATTATGGCAAACCAAATTCACAAAATGTTGAATGTTCCACTTCATAACTTTCAGAATATTGAAAATAAAAATTGTTCCAGCGTAGCACAATCGAACGTGGTACATAAAAGCGGCTTGTGGTCTTTTGGGCAATGCGTTAAGTACGGAACAAAATTATTAAACACAGGCAAACAGCACATTTGCCATTGTGATTTTACACCGCGAAATATTGTCCTGGACAATAAAAAGCAATTAACCATATTAGATTTGAATGCAGTATCAATTGCAAATATAAATTTTGCGTTGGCACTTACGGGAATGTCTTTGCGCGCGAACAAACTGAATCCGCATGAATTTTATCGCGTTTGCGACGATATTATCCCAGGACAAATTCAACCAAAACGTATAGACTTTACAGAACAGATATGCAGCCTGTATTTTCATGGATACCGCAGATAAGAAAAACACATGAAACCGCATAGCAACGAATTTTATTATTCTGCGATTAAAAACACGTTCCCAAATTCGTGGAACATCCGCACGCCCGCCATACCAGGGGGCGTATGTCCTGTGTTTTTATGCGACACACCCACCGGCACCAAAGTTTGTCGTTTTAGCGACCATGAAATCGTTTTTCGCAACCGCTATGTTAGCGAGCTGTTGGCACTAAACGACATCCCTGCCCCACAGACAACAGTTCATGCGTATTTTGATTGTCGGTTCGAGACGTACGATTATTGTCCGACACCAACACTTTATGAACAGATACAATCAGGTATGATTAACACAGATGTGTTTGAAGCATATAAACATATTATCGAAATTCAACGCAGAATATCTGAAATTCCATGTGAACACTTCAAGCCACACAAATGTCGGTATATGTATGAAATATTTACAGCAAACCAAAAAATGCGCGTTCATCCGATGCTGGCCCGTATATACGGGGCCGTGCACAGACTGTTTTCCGATGGTGGCGACATACGCGTTCTGCACAACGATTTGTACGATAAAAACATTCTTGTTAACGCCCAAGCAAAAGTTGATCGCATAATTGACCTTGATGCGGTTGCGCTGTGCAACGAAAGTTTTTCTGTGATGCTGACATTGCGCACATACCCGCTGGGCAATAATTTAGAATACATGGAATATTATGAAGACACAATGGGACGCAAAATAAATCGTTCGGCGATTATAAATGGTCTAAAAATATTGAACGCAATTCGAAAACCGCAAGTTGCCCTGAACCGTTTGTTATGGCACGGATACAACACGCCACCGGGACGATAAAGACACCCCTTGCAATTCATTCTAAAAGTTTTATAATTGTGCCCAATGCACCCGTGGCTTAATTGGATAGAGCATCGCCCTCCGAAGGCGGGGATTGCGCGTTCGAATCGCGCCGGGTGCGCCAGGATTAATATCTCTTTGTATAAAAAAAACAGTCATGGCGAAATTATTTTTAATATGTGGTTTTCTGGGTGCGGGTAAGACGACCGTTTCTAAACGACTTGCCAAAGAATACGACGCCGAATATATGAACGTTGACAGTCATGTTATGCGTATATTTGCACCGTCTGAATATGAAAATAATTGGGAAAAGTGCTTTGCGACCGCCGCAGAACACCTGTGGCAACAGATACAACAATGTGCAGCTATAAATAGAAACGTTGTTTTCGATGTTGGATTTTGGACACGTAAATCACGCGACATAGCACGCCAACGCGCCATGAATATTGGAATGCAACCCGTGTTGTATTATGTGTATGCGCCAGACGCAATACTGAAACAACGCATTGCGATGCGTCCTGGCAAGATTGCAGAAAACAATATTAAAAAATTTGACACAATTCGAAAAATGTTTGAAGAACCACAAGCGGATGAAGAGTTTGTGCGTATTGATAATTTTTAGATAAAAAACGCCCATGATGGGCGGTTTAAGATTTTAATTTCCTGGCGGAGATGAATTCCTGTCCTCGATACACAACAATTAAAATCTACAAAAATCTTGTCCCTGCGATTTTTGTGATTTTTCTAATCGTGTATTCTCGTATTCGCCATGCGCTGCACTCTGGCGCATCCCTTCATCTCCGCCATGTTAAAATCAAACCCGCCCAGATGGGCGGTTTAAGATTTTAATTTCCTGGCGGAGATGAAGGGATTCGAACCCTTGATACCCGTGCGAGTATACTAC